>CALMUT010000277.1 GCA_937872925.1 uncultured Myxococcales bacterium
CGCGGGGGTGGGAACAAATTTCAAAACGCCGCGCGCAACTCGATCCATCGTCCCGCCGACACTGGGCCCACCCGCGGGGGTGGGAACAAATTTCAAAACGCCGCGCGCAACTCGATCCACCGTCCCGCCGACACAGGGCCCACCCGCGGGGGTGGGAACAAATTTCGAGACGCCGGGCGCGCAAGAGAGGAGGCGCGGCGGCCCGGGGCGGGGTTGGGCGCGGCGGCGGGGGGGCGCTGGGGTGTTGCGGTTGGCGACTTTGTTTTGGGGACGTGCGGGGGAGACCGGAATGGGCGGGAAAGCCGCGCAGGGGGTGGGATCTGGCTTGGCGAGGGGTCCTGACGGAGATCTGACAATCGGGGCCTTGCTGGCAGCGTAGGCTGAGAAAAGTCATGAGTTTGCCGCTTCCGGTCATTGCGTTCTTCTTGGGTCACTGGTGGGTGAGCGTCTTCTTCCAGACGTTCTTCCTCCATCGCTATGGCGCACATCGCATGTTTACGATGAGCGCGAAGTGGGAGCGGTTCTTCTACTTGTGCACCTATTTGGCTCAGGGCTCTTCGTATTTGAATCCGCGGGCGTACGCCATCTTGCATCGAATGCACCACGCCTATTCGGACACTGAGAAGGATCCGCATTCGCCGGTGCAGATCCCGAATCCGGCGCGCATGATGAACCACACTCGAGACATTTATCGTGGGATCCAAAGCGGGGAGTTTCCCATCGAGGAGCGTTTCGACGGTTGGTCCCCTCAATGGCCGGCCCTCGACCGGGTCGGCCGCAGCTGGGTGTCCAGCTTGAGTTGGGGAGCGGGATACACCGCGGTCTACGCCCTGCTCGCGACCGAGTGGTGGCATCTACTGTTTGCGCCGATCAGCTGGTTCATGGGACCGATCCACGGCGCCATCGTCAATTGGTGCGGGCACTGGGCGGGGTACCGGAACTTCGATACCAAGGATGCGTCCCGCAACACACTGCCCTTCGACTTCGTCACCTTTGGTGAGCTGTTCCAGAACAACCACCACCAGCACGGCTCGCGGCCCAACTTTGCGGCGCGGCGCTGGGAGCTCGACCCAGCGTGGCCGGCGATTTGGCTGTTGGATCGACTGGGCATCATCGAACTCAAGGATCGTCCACGCTCAGCGCACGCCTCCCTCGAGCCGGAACACGCTCCGGGGCCCGCTACGTAGCACGGGCGCAGGCCCTCATCTTCTCGCGGACTCGACGCTACGCGCGGCAACTGGCACGCTCTTGGGCATGCGGGTGCGCCTGACGGCGATGTGCGTCGCGCTGCTGTGCAGCGGCTGCGGTGAAGACGAACGCCTGCAGGGCGGCACCCCGGTGCCCTTTGCACCGGCGGCGGCTGGCGCCACGTCCTTCGGAGCCATCCCTTGGCCGAGTGATCTGTATCTGGACGGAAGTGGCAGAGTGGGCGAGGTGCCGGGGCTGTCTCGGATCGCTGCAAGCTCCGCCTCCATCCAAGCCGGCCTCTCGGAAATGGATGGCTTCGGACGCGCAACAGGCGCGCTCTTCTTCTTGGAAGCGGAGATTGCCGCCACCAGTCTTCCACGCCTCTGGGAAGACGCGACCAGCGCAAGCGCGTCGGTGTTCATCGCGGATGTCGACCCGACCTCCGCACGCCAGGGCACACGCTACCCCGCGTTCGCCAAGCCGCTACCGAGCCTCGGCTGCATTGCGGTCATCCCCGTGCCCGGCGTTGTGCTGCCACCCGGGGTCCAACACGCGGCCGTGCTCACGACCCGAGTGCGCACGATGGCTGGAGCCTCCCTTGGCCCAGACGAACCCCTGCGCGAGATCGCCAACACGCCCGCTTCGCAGCGGAACACAGCCGCTGCAAAGCTGTACGGGGACGCCATCGATCGCCTTGTTGCGGCTGAGCTCGTCGCGAATTCTGAAGAGGTGGCTAGCCTGGCGGTATTCACAACCACGCGACAGGTATTCGAGTTGCCAAAGTTGCGGGCGGTCTTGCGCGCGCAGCCGGTGCCGAAGCTGCTGCTCAATCCAACCGAGGCAGTGCCGTACACCGTGGCCGCGTTCCAATCAGGAGGCAGCCCGAGCCTGGACGATTGGCTTGGCGCTCCGGAGCCGGACGAAAACGGCGTCGCATGGCCCGGCGGAGACAATCCGGGCGGCATTGCTCACGACGCCATCGCGGCCGTGGTTTCCGCGGCCTTCGTGGCGCCGAGTTTCCTGGACCCGAAAAGTGGGCACTTCGCCACCAGCCCAACGGGGGAGTTCAGCCTCGCAAATCCAGACGCCACCATTCCAGTCACCATCGTCATCCCGAAGCAGCCGCCGCCGACGGATGGGTATCCCGTTGTGATCAACGGTCACGGCCTGTCGAACAATCGCGGCAGCATGCTGTCCGTGGCCAATGAGCTTGCGCGTGGGGGATTTGTAGTGATTGGAGTTGACGACGTATTGCATGGCGCGCGGCAGGGCGTGAAAGACACAGAGAACAACTACCCCGGAACTTTCCTTGGGCCCGACGGCATCCCGGATAGCGCGCCGTTTCCCGTTGCGTTCTTTTCCGATTTTGCGGACTTCGTGGCGGTTCGGGACAACTTCCGCCAAACGGTGCTCGACCACTGTAGCTTGGTGCGGCTGATCCAAAGCGGCCCGCTCGATCTCTCGTCGTTGCTCGGCGCTGCCGCGGGCGCGACACTGCCTCTGGACCCCAGTCGCGTATTCTGGAGCGGCGGCTCTCTAGGCGGCATCATGGGCGCCATGACTGCAGCGGTGGAACCGGACATCCGCGGCTTCGCGCTGCAAGTCCCCGGCGCCAGCTTCGTGCAACTGATCACCACCAGCTCGGCGAAGATCGCCCCGCTGGTGAACCTCCTGGCCACAACTGCCTTCGGCATCCAAGGCGACGAGGTCCGGGACGAATTCCACCCGGTGGCCACCCTCCTGGCGGCCATCACCGAGGCCGGAGATCCCATTGCGTACGCGCCCCACGTGATGCGAGACGCCCTGCACGGAGGGGAACCGCCGGATGTTCTGTTGACCTATGCCGCAGGAGACGAGGTGTTGCCCAACATCGCGACCTTTGCGCTGGTGCGCGCGCTGGGCATTCCGCGCGCCGGAGCTGCGATCGTGCCGCTGCCCGGTGTTGCCAGCGCGCCATCGCCCGTCAGCGCCAATTTCGGGGGACGCACCGGCGCTGTGGTCGAGTATGCCCCAGCGAACCACGGCCTCGGCTACGAACGCTTCGACACGCGAGAGTTCTTGCCGGGCATTCCCTTCGAAGACGGAGAGCGCTTTGTTGCGCTCCCGAAGTCCTTCCAAATCGAAACGCCAATTCGTGAACATGCTGCCCAGTTAGTCGAGTTTCTTCAGACCTCGGGCGGCGGCAAGGCGACGATTCGAGTCACGGCGCCGGCGCGCGCGGATTTCGACGCCGACGGCGTGCTCGACGCGGACGAGGAAGCAGCGGGCACGGACCCCACGGATCCAAGTCAATGAATTTGGCGAAGCCTGCCGAAAGCATGGCGTCGGCGATCGCTGCGGTTCGACGCGAAAACTCGCGTCGAGTCGGGACGGGGTCGATGACGACTAGGACGCCACATCAAAAAAAGAACAAGCCGAGAGCCAAGCCTCATAGAATGAGCCGCGATGCGAAATCGAGACGGGCACGATGAAAAGGTGTTTGAGCGTGGTGCGGAAGGCGCCACTCACACTGCGTCAATGACGACAGCGCGCTGATACCAGCCGAGGTCGAGCCGCTTCTGGGGCACCGCCGCGCCTGCAACGCGAAGATCCATGCTGTACTTGCCGGGCGTCGTGGGCGCGAAGGAATGGGTCCACAAGGTCCAGGTTTGGTTTTGGGTATGGGGCGGGCAAACGTTTACGGGTTCGAAAGCGCCGCCTGCAAAGCGGATCTCAAGCTTGTCCGTCGGTGCACTGCCGCCCCATAGGATCCCGACGATGCGGTAGCGGATCTTGCCGCCAACGCTCCACTTCTCCACTCGCACGGGCATCGCGGCTTGATCCATAGTGGCGGGTAAGTAGTCCTTGGAAAGCGTGGGCACGCCGTTCTGATGGGTGCGCGAGGCGTACTCCTGCATTTGTGCGGTGGCCGGTTCCGATTCGTCCACCAGGCGGATCTCGTCCACCCATTTGATGCAGGTGCATCCGTACCATCCGGGCACGTATAGACGCACGGGCTTGCCGTGATCCTCCGGCAAGGGCACGCCGTTCATCTTCAACGCGAGGAACGCACCGGCGGCTTCCAATTGCTGGAAGGTGAAGACCCAGCTCGCACCGGGTTTGCTGTGACCGCCCACACTGGGCACGGAGTGGCCGTCAAAGCCAGAGATCAACACACGCGTGGCAGAACTGTGTACGCCAATCAGACCTAAGACGTCTTTGATACTCGCGCCTGTCCATTCGGCTGCGCTGAGCAGCCCAAAGTGACCGCCTTTGGAATTGCCGGAGCACTCGAGAACATGCGCGCCTTGCGGTTGCTCGAGGGCCGTCAGATCCGCCATGGAAAGCTCGAACTCTGAATCCACCAGGCCGCGCACCCGGACCGTCCACGGTGCATTGGGATCGATCTGATCCGGGTAGCGTGTCCGGATATAGAAACGATCGTTTTCAATGATCAGGGCGCCCGGGTCGAGCTTGGACAAGTCTGTGTACAGCCGCCCGTCCCAGCCCTGGCCGGTGGGCGTGTCGAGGGGCAGGTTGCCCTCGCCGTCAAAGGGCACTTGTTGGAGCAGTGTGCCTCCCGCGAACGGGTCGCTGCACAACGCGGCGTCGGTGCCTGCATCCAGCCCCGCTTCGGCGGCGGCATCCGCTCCGGACGTGCCGCCGGAACCCGCACCGCCATCGGCATCCGGCGCGCCGCTAGGATCGTCTGCGCATCCTGGAATAAGCGAGCTGAGGGTCGCCAGGGAGCCGCCCAAGAACGCGCGGCGTTCCAAAAGCGATAGCCCACTGAGCAGCATTGGCTTGGTGCGCATCTGACGAGGATCTACGCGAGGCATCGTGCTTTCGTTTCTCGTGCCGCATTTGCTCATCTTTCCGAGGGCTTAGTCGCAAGAACTTCCGCAGGCGACGCGCGCGCCCGGAGAGCACAGAGCCTGGGCGCAAGGAAGCCTCGCCGGTCAGCTAGCGCCGGAAAACATGGCGAACACTTCTGCTTCGGTGATGCGCTGACGATCCCCTTCAAAGCTGTACGCTGCGGGCTTCTTGTCGATGAACCACTCTTTGCTGAGGCTGATGCCGCTCTGATCGTCGAGACTGCCCAGGGAAACGGACGTCACGCCGTGGTACTTGCCCTCTGCGGTCAAACGGTAGAACAGACCCGTGCCACAGCGACTGCAGAAGCCACGTTCGGCCCACTTCGAGGACTGAATCGTGGCCAGGCCGTCTTGCTTCTGCCACTCGATGGACTCAACGCTAACGCCGATCCAGGGACCACCGGCCCAGCGGCGACACATACCGCAGTGACACGCGCTGCCCTCAGCGCTGACGCCCTTGGCTGTGAAAGTGACAGCTCCGCACAAACAGCTTCCATTGCGATCCATGCGCGCAGCATGCCTTCGGCTCAGAGAACGCGCAAGCCGCCGACACTGCGGGCCACCCGCCCAAGCAACCGCGGCGCACGCGAAACCGGGGTGCGCCGCCGCGGGTCAGGCTCGAAGATTGGCAGGCGCAGCGGCGCGCACCGCTTGCCGCTGCGGGTCGTCTGCGCGAAACCAAACGGTGAACAGTGCAAATGCCAGCCAGAGCAGTGCCAGGTGATAGAGCATGGCTGCGCCACTTTGAGTTTGGAAGATGAAACTCGAGATGGGCGGCCCAATCAGCATGCCCGCTGCGTAGAACACGTTGTAGACGCTCGTGGCCCGTGCCAAGTCTTGCCGCGGACAAACCACGCCCTGCAATGCCAGGCTAACCGGCGAAATGCTCGCAAGACTGGCGCCAGCGACAAATACGGCCAGACACATGGCGATGTAGCTATCCAGCAAGACGAAGCCGAGCACCATGCTCAGTCCCACCAGCGACAAGATGCGCATCACGAGCAAGTGCCCGATGCGATCGCCAACGCGGCCCGCGATGTTCGAAAACAGCAGCATGCCGCCCGCAAAGAATGCAGGGATTACGATGGTCTGCTCCTTGAGCAGTCCTTTGTCCGCGATGAGAAAGAGCGGCAGGAACAGCACGACGCTGGACTGAAAGTATCCGTAGGTGAAGGTCGCCAGACAGCTTGTTTTGATCTTCCACGCGACATGCCGGAAAGATCCGCTGTCTTCCGTCGACTTCGTGTCGGCCTCAGGAAGTGGAAGCGCCGGATCCCTTTCGAGTCGTGCCGCCACAAACAGCGCGGCGAGCAAGGCCAACAGCGCAGCGACGAAGAAGTTGGTCGAAAGCGGCAGCACGCTCGAAAGGCCGCGCGCCAGTAGCGGACCGGCGACGTAGCCGACCGCCAGGGACACCGCGTAAAGACTAGTGACGAAAGCCTTCTGGCGGTTGGGCGCTCGGCTCAGGAGAATAGTCTCAGAGCTGACCCAAACGCCAACGCTGAAGCCTCCGTCGAAGAACCGCGCCAGGGCCACGCTTGGATAGTCGGACAAGAGGGGGAACACCCCGACGGCAATCGCGTATCCGATGAGGCTAGCAACGAGCACACCCTTGGCGGACAGACGTCGGATCAGCGCGCCCACGGGGAGCGAGAATGCAACGATGCCCGCAGCGAACCAGGCGGCAAGGGCTCCGATGGCGGTCTTGTCGAAGCCTCGGTCGTCCAGATGCAGGGCGAGCACAGAAAGCGCAGTGCCGTAGGCAACACCCAGAGCGAAAATCGTTGCGTAGATCCGCCACACGTTTTCGTCTGGGATCCGCCTTTTCAACCCTGAGAGCACGCTGGTTCCTCGATTCGAGTGGCGCGGCATAGCACGAAGCCAGGGCCGGCAGCCATGCGCAGCCGTGTCTCTCGAAAACCGCTCCAAAATTTGCGAGAGTCCCCATCGTGAACGCAATGAAACGTGCACTAGTCACGGGTGGGTGTGGATTTTTGGGAAGCTCCATCGTTCGGGCGTTGCTCGACCGCAACGTCGAGGTACGCGTACTGCTCCTGCCGGGCGAGCGGACGGACAACGTGGATGGCCTCGATGTGGAATTGGTCACCGGCAACGTGCTCGACCGCAGCGCAGTAGAGGGCGCCGTCCGCGGAATGGACACGGTCTTC
This sequence comes from uncultured Myxococcales bacterium, assembly GCA_937872925.1. Taxonomy (GTDB): domain Bacteria; phylum Myxococcota_A; class Polyangia; order Polyangiales; family Polyangiaceae; genus JACKEA01. The sequence goes on from CALMUT010000277.1 coordinate 7,211, forward strand.
CACGCAGCTGCGATCTACCAGGCGTGGTGCCCGGATCCGACACAGATGTATCGCGTGAACATGAGCGGGACGTTCAACATGTTGGAGGCATCTCGGCGTGCCGACGTGGCGCGGGTCATCTACACCGCGAGTGTGGTGTCCTTGGGGCGGCCTGAGGCGGGGCGTCTTGCCACCGAGGACACAGCCTACGACGCCTGGGATCTCGATTTTGCCTACAGTCGCAGCAAGTATCTGAGTCGCGAACTCGCCGAAGACTTCGCGCGCTGGGGCTTGGACGTACGTGTCGTGTGCCCCGGTGTTGTGCTCGGCCCCGGTGACATCGGACCGACGCCAAGCGGGAAGCTGATCATCAACACCCTCAAGACTCCCACACCTTTCTACACGGAAAGCGGGGTGAACTACGTCGACGTTCGGGACGCAGCGGAGGTGCATGTGCTCGCTGCGGAGAAGGGTGCTGCGGGAGAGCGCTACTTGGCGACGGGGCACAACATGACCACCAAGGAACTCATGGAAGGCACGGTGCAGGCCGCCGGCAAGAGCAAGCGCTTCTATCGCATCCCCGTCCCGGTCGCGCGCGCTGCGGTAAAGGCCTTCGATGCCAAAGCGCGACGCACGGGCATCGAGCCTCCGGTCACTCGGGAGTTCTTCGAATACAGCTTGAAAGCGGGCTATTACGACAACTCGAAAACCCGCGACGCGCTCGGTTCCAGTACCCGCCCCATCACGCAGACGTTGCGTGATGCAGTCAACTACTTCCGCGGTCGCGGACTACTCTGAGGCTCCGAGCATTGCTCGCTGCTAGTTAGGACAACGTGTTTTCTAGATCCGCCGTCTGCTTACTGATCACCCTCGCCTGCGCTCTTGTTTCGGGCAACCTGCGGGCTCAGGAAGACCCCGGGCCTTGTGCTTCGCCGCAGAGCGCGACGAACTCCGTGTTTCACTGGCAGCAACCCAAGCATCGTGATGTCACGCGCGCGAGTGAGTGCCTGGAACCCGGCGGACGTGATGCGGCTGCCCTCGCAGAGTCCGCGCGGCGTATCAAGGCCATCTACGACTCGCGCGCCATCTATGTCGTGATGGACGCCTTGAGCGCAGATCCGAACTTTGTGGATCCGAATACGGGCGCGGCGCTCGTCACACCGCACAAGGACTTGCCGGAGATTGTCGTTGCCAAGCGCGGCGACAAGTGGCTGTGGACCAGTGCCTCCTTGGACCGCATCGACGACCTGCACGATCAGTCCCTGGGCATGATCAGCCGAGTGGTCGCGCACCGCCTGCCGGAAAGCCTGCGGGGCAAGGTGTTGAATGTTGAGATTTGGCAATACCTGGCGCTCTTTCTGGCGTTCATTGTGGGCCTTCTGCTGCGGCGATTGATTCAGCTTCTTGTAGGTCACCGCATTCGGAGCATGGTGGAACGCACCGGCGAGTCCTGGGCAACGTACGCGGTGGACGTATTCGCCTCGCCGGGCGCAACGCTAGTGATGGCGGGTGTGATCCGCGTCGCCTATCCGGAGTTGGGGCTGCCGCTCACTGCGGCCACCATCATGAGCGTGGCCGTGCGCACCCTGGTGGTGGTCAGCGTGGTGTGGGCCGTCTACCGCATGGTGGACGTGCTGGCCATGCGCATGGCCGAAAAGGCCGCGAAGACGGAGACCAAGCTCGACGACCAACTGGTGCCGCTGCTGCGCAAGTCCCTAAAAGTATTCGTCGTTGTAGCGGGCGCGTTGTTCATCCTACAGAACCTCAACGTCAACGTCGGCTCGCTACTCGCGGGACTCGGTATCGGTGGGCTCGCCTTTGCTCTTGCCGCCAAGGACACGATTGCGAACTTCTTTGGCAGCGTGACCATCTTCGTGGATCGCCCTTTTCAAATCGGCGATTGGGTCGTCGTGGACGGAGCGGAAGGCATCGTCGAAGAAGTGGGTTTTCGTTCCACGCGCATTCGTACCTTCTACGAATCCGTCGTCACGCTTCCCAACGCGCGCTTCATGGAGACCAAAATCGACAACTACGGCGCGCGCCGCTACCGCCGCACCTTTGTCACCTTGAATCTGACCTACGATACGACCGCCGAGCAAATGCAGGCGTTCGTGGAAGGCATCCGCGCCATCATTCAGGCCAACCCCCACACGTGGAAAGACAAATACGAAGTGCATATGTCCGGCTTTGGCGCGTCCAGCCTGGACGTGATGCTGTACTTCTTCTTTGACGTCAGCTCCTGGTCCGACGAACTGAGAGAGCGACACAACGTGTATTTGGAGATCATGGGGCTCGCCGAGGACCTCGGAGTTGCCTTCGCTTTCCCAACCCAGACGCTGCACCTGGACAGCGTGGCTGCCCCTGGGGCCGAGCGCACGCTGCCAACGCCTGCACAGAGCGCTCAACTTGCGGAAGTGGTGCACGCCTTTGGACCTGGAGGAAAGCGCGCGCGGCCCGAAGGCCCCAAGCTGACGCACGGCTACGTGCCCGGCAGCAGCGCCCGTGGTTCCGCGGAAGAGGGCTAGAACGCCGCCGCCGGCGTGGTGCTGAGACAGGCGTGACGGATCAGGACCACGCTGTCGTTGGGGTAGCCGACAGAAAAAGCTACTTAGCATACATATCGATTTTCATGAGCGTCCCCCCCTCACACCCTCGAACGGTTCTCCCCAAGTGCTCGTTGAGGCCGCTCCGCGCGCGCGGCCGAGCGGTGACTGGGCTGCCGTTCCCACGACCACTACTACTAGTAGTGCGGCGGGCGGTCTGCCTCGGGATCCGGTGGCTCAGCGCCGCCTTCGCCGCCGCCCCGCTTCTCTTGCGCCTCAAGGCGCGCCTTGAGGGCGTCGATCGTTCGTTGTTGCTGATAAAGCGCGTCCGAGAGCTTTTCGATCACATCCTGTTGATGGGTGTAACGCACCTCGAGCTCGACCAACCGACGCGCAAGCTCTTCGACCGATTCCGACATCTTCAGCCGCTCCCTTTCTTGTGGGCGACCCACTCGCCAATCAGCGTTCGAAGCGCTGGCAAGCTGACAGCGCCGTAGCGAAGCACTTCGTCGTGAAACTCTGAGAGCACGAAGTCGTCCTTCAGCTCCGCTTCGGCCATGCCGCGCAGCTTCCGGATCTCAAGCTGCCCCAGTTTATAGGCCAAGGCTTGGCCCGGCCAGGTGATGTAACGGTCTACTTCGTTCTTGATGTTGGCCTCGGTGAGCGCGGTGTGGTCCAGCATGTACTGCTCTGCTTGTTTGCGGGTCCAAGAAAGCGCGTGCAGTCCGGTGTCGACGACCAGCCGACTGGCGCGCCAGGCATCGAAGCTGAGCATGCCCATGCGATCCAGATCGCCGGAATACAGACCGATTTCGTCGGCCAGACGTTCGGTGTACAGCGCCCAGCCTTCGACGTAAGCCGTCATGCCTGCGTGCTTCAAGAATGCGGGCACGGCCGTCAATCCCTGCGCAACGCCAATCTGCAAGTGGTGCCCGGGAATGCTCTCATGGAATGCCAAGACCTCGGCTTCGAAACGCGGGCGCGTTTCGGGCTGGAATACGTTGACGAAGTACTCGCCTGCCTTGCTGCCGTCTGGATTCGGCTGACGGTAGTACGCAATGGTTGAAAAGGGCGCCTCGTACGCGGGGATCCGTTGCACAACGCAGTCCGAGTTGGGACGCAGGCCCAGGTAGCTCGGCAGTTTGGCTTTCGCCGCGGAGAGCGCGCGCTCCGCGGCCTGCACGATCTCGTCTGCGGACGCGAAGTAGAGCTTCTTGTCGGTGCGCAGCCGACCGCGGATCTTGGCGAGATCGTCAGTCCCGAGCGCGCGTTTGCCCAGCTCTCGCATCTCCCTCTCGATTTTTGCGATTTCCGCCACACCGATGTCGTGGATTTGCTTGGGGTCCAGCGTCAGCGTGGTGTGCTCCCGGGAAAGCGCTCGGTAGCACGCGGCGCCATCCGGAAGCGCGCCCACCCCAACCTTGTCCTCACCACGCGCGCGCGGCCCGATTTCGTCCTTGAGCACTTTCAGGTAGCGCGCCGTCGCTTCCCGGATTGCGAGGGCAGCCGTCCGAAGACTCGTGCCGAAGGTCGTACGCTCCGGCTCCGAGAGCCCCTTCGCGGACTGGATCGGCGACAGCAGCCCCCACTTTTCATCGGCTACCTTTAGTTCTTGCTCGAGCATCTGGGTAGTGCGGAGGACGGTCTCTCGATTGGCGAACAGGCCTCGCTTTGCACCGAGACGGAGATTCTCGATGTCCTGGTCGATGGCAGCGGGAGCCGCGCGGTAGCGGGTCAACAGGTTCTCCGCATCCTGGGGCGATCGCACCGCGTGAGATTCCGCGAGTCGGTTCCATTCCGTCACTGGATTGTTGCGAGGCGACACCGACCAAAGGTCCAGCTCGCAGACTTCCGCGTCGATCTCCGATTGGACGTACTCCGCAAACAGACTCGCGGTCAGGCGCTCCCGGGACGCCAGTTCGCCAGCGAGGATGGCAGTCACTCGAGCGCTGTGCTTGCGCCGAACCTGCCGCCTTGCCTCCTCAGCCTTGCGAGAGCGGTCTCCGATCTTGTCGTCGAAGCGCTTGATCCCGAGCCGAGTTGCCCAGACTGGGTACTCCTTCATGGTCCACTGCCAGTGCTCACGCAGCAGCGTAGCCAATTGCTCATGCTGAACGCCGGCTGCGGCGTCCGGCGTCCAGTTGTCCCGTGCGGGCGTTGTCTCGACAGTGCTGTTTTCGGCTTTGGGCTGCTCAGGCATGGCGACTTGACTGCGGGGCGAGCCGCACGCAAAGGCAAGCGCGGCGGATGCCCAGAGTAGTTTGCGCGTCATCGACGCGATACTATCCATCGAAGCGATGGGTAGCTAGTGCGGCGTGTCCTGCGGCGAACCGCTAGTTTTGCAGCTTCAGCCCTAGGGCGTCCTGGGCCATCTCGTCGAAGCTCATTTTCTGGGTTCGTTTGACGTCGTCCTCGGAATACAGCCGGGAAATCAGCGAGGCGTCTACGCCCAGAATCCGACGAATGATGCGTCCGAATACCACCCGCGCAACGAGATGGTCGTTGTAGACCTCCTGCAACCCCGTCATGAAGCGCGTGAAGGGATGCTCCTTCACTTCGTCCTTGGTGCCGAGCAGTTGGATGCGCTTGAACGCCTGGCGCATGCGCTTGCCGCTGGGGTCCACGCGCCGCATGGGCTCGAAGAAAACATCGCGAAAAAACGGCGCGCCGTAGTAGAGCACATTGGCAAATGCCCACGCCGCTGCCAGGCGGCGCGGCAGTGGCGCCTTGGGACGGTTCGCCTGCGCCTCGCGATACTCTTGGGTGGCGTAGAACTCGACCATGTGAAAGTCCATGGCGATGTGTCGCGACTCGTCGCGATTGATCAGCTCCATGGCTTGGTCACTCATCTCGTCTTTGACGTGATCGCTAATCGAACGCAGCAGCGCGACGTCCAAGATCAGCTCACCACTGGTGATATAGGTGTTCGCGATCTCGGGGGGCAGGAAACGGATCGCATTGATGAAGTGCGGCGTGAAGCGCATGAGCGCCGCGTTGGGCTGGAACAAGCGGTACTTGTGCACGTCGTAATAGTCCGCCAGCATCTGCGCTGCATGCGCGTGGCGCACTTCGTCTTTGACGAAGGTCTCGAAGATCTCTTTGAGGGTCTCGTCGTCGGTATTCTTGCGCTGCTGCTCGAAGAGTGCACCAGCCAGGCGTTCAATGCCCGCCATATCCGTGAAGTACTGCACAATGGCAATTTCGTCCGCGCGGCTCATTTCTCGCGGACGCGTATTCCAATCCAGATCCCCGACGCGCCACTGCTCACGCCGGCACTTTTCCAGCATTGTCTGGAGATCCATGAGCAGCTCCTTCGTCAGAAGTATAGCACCGACGCCCGCTAGCAGCCCAGCCTGACGGTTTTTTCCGGGGTGGCGCGCGGGAAGCGCTTACTTCTTTGGCGGCTGCTTCGGCGCCTTGCGTTTGTGCACAACCGTGCTGATCAAATGCAATCGGTAGCGGATCACCCGGTGAGTGGCCTCGTCCGCTTTGCACCAGCGGTTTTCCTTCGGATGATTCTTGCCTTGATAGCTGGCCAGCCACTGCGGGAACCACGCCGTGCCCGTCTTCTCCTTGCACAGCTTCCGGTTGTCGGTGATCAACTGGCCCATGGTCTTGAGATTGGTCTCCGCGTCGAGTAGCGATTTCTTGACCGCCTTGCACTCTTCGCTCGGGTCGTTGAGGGGGTCTGCGTCCTTGCGACACGCCCCGATGTAGCGGGCGCGGATCTGACCCAGACCATGGTCCTCGCCATTCTCGCTGACCACATGAGGCAACCACGCGCTCTCGAAATGCACCATGGCCACGCCGGTGAGCGGGTCGAAGTTGTGCTCCTTGGCCACGTTGTTGAGCGCACGAGCAAAGCGTTCGGCCTCTTCTACGGGCATCTCGGGCCGCGACAGCATGATGGCTGCCACGATGATCGCGATTGGTCGAACCATGACGAAACGGTTTCCGCCTTAGCAAACTGCGCAGCTTCGTGCCAAACCCCTGCAGCCCAGAATCGAGTCGACTTCCAGGATAAGCGGGTGATCTCCACAGCTTAGGACAAAGTTCGTTTCGATCTGCAACTCGGGCGTGGCGGGCCAGGTCGGCTCTGATAGCCTCGCCGCCATGCTTTCCGAACTCGACGCGTCCGAGCGCATGTTGCTGCTGAAATTCGTATGTTCCTTTGCCTGGGCAGACCTGGAGATACGCGGCGCTGAACGCAAGATGGTCAAGCGCCTCGTCAAGAAGCTAGAACTTTCGAGCGCGGAAGCCGAGCAGGTAGAAGAATGGCTGAAGACACCGCCCACCGCGGACGAAGTCGACCCCAATCGAGTGCCACGGGCGCACCGCAAGCTGTTCCTCGACGCCGCGCGCCAGATGGCGGCAGCCGACGGCGAGATCGATCCCGCTGAACAAGAGAACCTCGAGCTATTCGAGGCGTTGCTCAAGTAACGCTCAGCGTTTGGTCACGTTCACTTCGCTCTGCATGCGAAGCGACGCGGCATCCATTCCCGGAATGGAGACCTTCATCGCCTTGTCCATGGTGGAGCGACCCGTCGGGTAGAACTGGCCCAGAGTAAAGGAAAGAGTGCCCTGGCTGGAGCCTGCCCCGGAGGTTCCACCCACGGGCTGTTGGGTTCGGCGCACTTTCACCTTGAGGGTGTTCCCGGCAAAGCTCAGCAGCTCGTAGACGCTGCTCTGGTTGATGGGACCGTCCTTTTCGTCCAGCGTCACGTCGACTTGCCATTCGGCGCCGACGCCGATTGCCTCACTGGGAAACGCGTCACCCACTTCGACGGGCGCGTTGCCATCTTGGCCCCCCTGCTCCACATTGAATTCCCGCACGATCCCCTGGGGCGTGACCCACCCGCTGGCCACCACCCGCTCGGGCATCTTGTTCCCCAGCCCACCGGCAAGTCCCCCCAGCATGCCACCCAGACCGCCTCCGCCCGCGCCCTGACTGACGGCGAAGGGCCCCGCCGAATAGCTGAACTTGGCGTCGCCGTTCTTCTGAACCTCGAGGATGCGAATGTCGATGGGCGCCTTCATCTCAATGTTGGGAAGCGGCAGCGAGATGCCCGTGATTTTCGAGGTGGATGCGAACTTCACGCTCTGTTTGGCGCCCTTGCGAAATGTGTGTTTGGCGATACGACGCGGTTCGGAACCGGGCTTGAGCAACGTGACTCGCGGTGCTCCTCCCGCTGGGATGGGCGTTGGACCCTGAGTCTCTAGGGGTTTGGGCCCTTCGCCCGCTGGCACCGGAACGGGCGGCGAGTCGTTGCCGCCCTGGGGCGGCGGCGTGCTCACGTCCCCTTGCGCGATATCTGTATCGTCGCGCTGGCCACCGACGTCAGCGGCCTGGGTCTCGATCATCGGGGGCGGTGGTTTCTTGGCGGCGCACGCGGTTGCGCAACCCAAGACCCATACAAATGCCCATTTGCTCATCGACATGCGTCGTTTCTCGCAACGCGCGCCGACAGCGTCAACTCGCGGGGGGCGGCCCCGGTCATGCCAATGCGGCGGAACCCCGAGGCTCGGTCCGGTCCTGCGCACACTTCGGGCGCGTCCCGCTCACCGTATTCCCCCAATACAATTCGGCACTTGCGGCTCGGTCCGGGAGTGCGACGCACCTGCACCACGCAGTTGCGCGTACACTAGGAGTGATGAGTCGCCAATGCGCGCCCCCAGTCGCTCCGGCTTTGCTGAGCACTCTCTTGGCGGCGTTCACCCTTGCCCCGCCCGCAGAGGCCCAGCTCATCCGCAGTCCGTATCTGCACCAGGGCACGCCCAACTCCATGACCGTGGTCTGGACCACCGGCGCCAGCTCCGAAAGCGTCGTGAAGTATGGCAGCAGCCCGACGGCGTTGAGCCAAACCGCCACTGGCCCCTCGGGCACACAGCACGAGGTCAAGGTCACGGGACTGACTCCCGGTTCACGCTACTTCTACAGCGTGGGCACTTCGACCCAAGTTTGGGCCGGTGCAGACGGCGATCACTACTTCGACACGTCACCCCCAGTGGGTACCAAATCCAAGTTCCGCACTTGGATCGTCGGGGACTCCGGCACGGGCGGGTCCCAGCAAGCAAAAGTCCGCGACGCGATGCTGACCCATGTCGGAGCGTACCGGCCGCAACTGTATTTGCATATGGGGGACATGGCATACAGCGACGGAACAACAGCCGAGTTCACGTCCAAGTTCTTCGCGATGTACCCGACGGTGCTCCGCAACACGGTCATTTGGCCCACCCTAGGCAACCACGAAGGTCACTCGTCAGATTCGGGAACCCAATCCGGCCCCTACTACACGGCGTACGTGCTTCCCAAGGCTGGCGAGGCGGGTGGCCTGCCGTCGGGCACCGAAGCCTACTACTCCTTTGACTACGCCAACGTGCACTTCATCGTGCTCGACTCCCACGACTCGAACCGTTCGCCGACGGGCGCCATGCTCACCTGGGCGAAGAACGACATCGCCGCGACCAAACAAGAATGGGTCGTCGCGTACTTTCACCATCCTGCCTACACCAAGGGCAGCCACGACTCCGATACCGAGGGGCAACTGCGAGACATGCGTGAAAACGCCCTGCCAATCCTGGAAGCGGGAGGCGTGGACCTGGTGCTGGCGGGTCACTCCCACATCTACGAGCGGTCGTTCCTCGTCGACGGCGCGTACGAGACGCCCACCACGGCGGCAGGCAAGTTGAAGGATCCTGGAGACGGCAAGGTAGACGGTACCGGCCCGTACCAGAAGCCGGCGGGCATCACCGCGCGCAACGGCGCGGTGTACATTGTGGCCGGCCACGGTGGCACGGGCGTTTCTGGGCCGGGCAACCACCCGCTTATGTATTTCACAGAGGTGCAGAACGGCTCATGCGTTCTCGACGTGCAAGGCAATCGCCTCGCGGTCTTGAACATCCGCCATGACGGCGAAGTGACGGACCGCTTCACGATGGTCAAGGGGGAAGCACTGGTCATCGCTTCGCCGGACGGCGGCGAAACCCTGCAGCCCAATCAGCCGCATACCATTCGCTGGGCCAGCGTCGGCACCATCCCGAACGTCAACTTGGAGTACTCCATCGACAACGGCCAGAACTGGACCAGCATTGCATCGAACATCCCCAACAGCGGCGCGCATGTCTGGGCGGTGCCAGCGGTCACCACCACTCAAGGGCTCGTCAAGGTCACCGCATCAGCCAAAAGCGCCGTCTTCGACGAAAGCAATGCCGGCTTCAACATCGGCAACGTCGGCCCTCAAGTCGCCATCGGTTTCGGCGACGAGTGGCGCTACCTCGAAGCGGGTCCGGACCCCTCCGCAAGCTTCGTGGATGCCAGTTTCGACGATTCGAGTTGGAAAACTGGCAAGGCGGAGCTCGGCTACGGCGACGGGGATGAAGCCACGCTGCTGACCGACGCCGACCCGAATATTCCGACGGCATACTTTAGGAAGAAGATCACCCTTTCCGGCCTGGTCACCGACGCCGCGCTCAAGGTCCTCCACGACGACGGCGTGGTCGTGTACGTCAACGGCACGGAGGTCCTGAACAAGTACGTCACAACTACGGACTACGCGAGCTACAGCGGGAGCTCCCAAGACAACGAGCTTTCCACTGCTGCCGTGCCCACCAGCGCCTTCGTGAGCGGAGAGAACATCATTGCCGCACTGGTCAAACAAAGCAGCGCTGGTTCGAGTGACCTGTCCTTCGACCTGGAGCTGAGTGTGACGGTTCAAGGCACCTCGGGTCCGGACGGCGGCGTCGCTGGCAGCGGAGGCAGCGGAGGCAGCACGGGCAGCGGCGGAGCGAGCGCCGGCAACGGCGGAAGTGCTGGCAACGCCGGCAGCGGCGCGAACGCATCGAAGGACTCCGGAACCGACGAGAGCGGCTGTGGCTGCAAAATTCCGGCAACTCCGACCTCGCCCAGCGCGTGGCTCCTGAGTTTGATCGGCCTCGGGCTCCTGCGTCGGCGCGCGCCACGGGCACTTTCGCGCTGATCCCGTGAACGAGTCGACAATTGCGCTACACTACGGACCGTAGCGTCCTGTGGGCGCGCCGAAGCTTGCTGCCTGGAGACTTCACGATGAAACCCTCGCCGTTCCGCCGCGCGTGCAGCGCACTGCCTGTCCTGGTTCTTAGCGTCGCGTGCGGAGGAAGCGACGACGGTGGACTCTTCGGTAGTTCGGGTGGCGGCGGGTCCCCCAGTGGTGGCAGCGCCGGCGTCGGTGGCGGGGCGGGTGTTGCGGGTGCTTCAGGCGGCGTTCCCGGAAGTGGCGGCACCGGCACGGGCGGCCAGGCGGGCGGCGCGGGCACCCCCGGCTCTGGAGGGACTCCGGCCAGCGGCGGCGCCGCAGGCAGCGCCGGGTCCGCGGGAACAGGCGGCGCGCCTGGCTACACCCTGGACAATGTCTGCGCGAAGTTCTCGACGGAAATCTGCAAGCTGCGCCAGGGCTGCTGCACGTCCCAGTTTGGCTACGAAGAGACCACCTGCATCAAGAACGAAACCGCCGACTGTGAGGAAAAAGTCAAAGCAGTGAACGCGGGCAGCGCGACCTTCAATCCGCAGAACATCGATGTATGTCTCACTCAGGCAGCGCCCATGCTGCAAGCCTGTCAGTTCCATTCCAAGGCCTTGGCTGAGTATTTGGAAGTGCAAAATAGCTGCCGCAGCATCTTCAATCCCAAGAAGCAGCCCGGTAGCTCGTGCCAAGAAGACTCCGAGTGTGCTGCGGCGCCGACGCCGCACGGTGTATCCGGCTGCGGCGACCAATCCGGCAAGTGCTACCAGAGCTCGGTCGCACAGGCCGGGCAGAAATGTGATCAGACGGTTTACTGCGCAGCGGGCACGCGCTGCGCCAACGGCGGCGGCAGCGGCGGCAGCGTGTGTTCACCGGTAAAGGTTGGCGACAATTGCTTTGGCGGGTCTTCAAGTTGCGGCTTCGGGCTGTATTGCTCGGGGGGCAAGTGTCAAAACGCCAAAGAGACCGGTACTTGCTACTCAAGCTACTACTGCCAGTCGTTCTCGTGTCAGAGCTACCAGTGCGTAGCGCCCTGGCCCGTCGTGAGCGAGCGCAGCTGCGGCAAGTCCGGCTAGAGGAGTCCGCGCTCGCGACTTTTGTCACGGTTTCTGGCGCCGCACTCTGAAATGAAGAAACGGCCGCGACACTCTATGGTGTGGCGGCCGCGTTACGAGACCCTCGACAAGCTCAAGCGGGGCTTGGCTGCTTCTTCTTCTTGTCGTCGCTATCCGGCTTCTTGACGTCTTTGCTGCCGCCACAAGCGGGGCTTGGGTTCTTGCGGTCCTTCTTCTTAGAATCGTCCGCCTTCTTGCCGCCGCCACAAAGGGCCGCCGGGCTCGGGTTCTTGCGGTCCTTCTTCTTGGAATCGTCCGCCTTCTTGCCGCCGCCACAGAGGGCGTCAGCCTGAACCCCCGACGTGGTGGTGGAAGCGGCCAAAGCTGGAAGACTGACGAGCAAACTGGCCGCAGCGAGGCCGGAAACGAGGATTCTGAGAGACTTCATGGTCATTCCGTTTTGGGGCATCGCCGCCTTCACGTCAAGGTCTAGGGCGCAATCGCGGGATTCTCGGCGTCCGCAAAGGGTTTTTCCTCCACTCTCGACCCCAGAGCGCCACGGTGCAAAAAGGCGATGGTCATGAAGATCGTATGCATTGGGGGCGGCCCGGCGGGTCTGTATTTCGCGCTGCTCATGAAGCGGGACGGGGCGGACCACGATGTGCACGTATACGAGCGCCACCGTGCGGGCGACACCTTCGGCTTCGGCGTGGTGTTCAGCGATCAAACCATGGGCTACCTCGCGGACGCGGACCCAGAGAGCCACGCCGAGATCCGCAAAGCCTTGGCGCACTGGGATGACATCGATACCCACATCCATGGCGAAGTCATACGCTCGACGGGGCACGGTTTCTCAGGGCTTTCGCGTCAGACGCTGCTGAATATCTTGAGCAAACGCTGCGACGACGTGGGGGTGCATTTGCACTTCGAACATGAGGTGAGCGCCGACGTCACGCAATTCGCCGACGCCGATCTGATCGTCGCCTGCGACGGAGTGAACTCGGCGGTGCGCGATCGGTATGCAGACCGTTTCCAGCCCGAAGTCGACTTTCGCCCGAATCGATTCGTGTGGCTCGGCACGGACTATCCCTTCCAGGCCTTTACGTTCTACTTTAATGAAAACGTCGATGGCTTGTTCCGGGTGCACGCCTACCGCTACGAAGAGGGGACGAGCACCTTCATCGTCGAATGCACCGAGGAGACGTGGAGAAAAGCCGGGCTGGACAAGACCTCCGAAGACGAAACCGTCGCATATTGCGAGCAGTTGTTCGCGAAGGAGCTCGCCGGCCACCGGCTGTTGAAGAACAAGAGCGTTTGGAGACAGTTTCCCACAGTGCATTGCGCGAAGTGGCATTTCGACAACGTCGTGCTGCTGGGCGACGCGGTGCATACGGCCCACTTCTCCATTGGCTCCGGCACGAAACTCGCGATGGAGGACTCCATTGCGCTCCGCGACGCTCTGGCCGCGCACAGCGAAGTCGGGGCGGCCCTCGACGCCTACGAAGTCGAGCGTCGAGGCACTGTGGAGAGCCTGCAACGCGCAGCCCAAGTCAGCCTGGAGTGGTTCGAAAATACGGAACGCTACCTGCGGCTTCCCGCCCTTTCCTTCACCTTTAGCATGCTCACTCGCAGCCTCCGGGTGACCCACGAGAATCTGGCGCTGCGGGATCCGGCGCTGATCGCTCAGGTGGATCGAGCCGTTGCCGAAACGGCGGAAGTGCAATCCGGGCGGGCAGTGTCACAAGATACGGTGCCCCCTCCACTCTTCACTCCATTCAAGCTGCGGGACCTCGTGCTCGAGAACCGCATCGTCGTGTCTCCCATGTGCATGTACTCCGCGGAAGACGGCACGGTCGGTGACTTCCACTTGGTGCACCTGGGCAGTCGGGCAATCGGCGGCGCCGGCCTAGTGATGGCGGAGATGACCAACGTCTCAGCCGATGCTCGCATTAGTCCCGGCTGCGCCGGCATGTACGCCCCGAAGCATGTATCTGCCTGGAGGCGCATCACTGAGTTCGTGCACACGCAATGTCCCGCGCGCATTGGGATCCAAATCGGGCACGCGGGTCGCAAAGGCGCCACGCACCGGCTCTGGGAAGGCCCCGACGTGCCTCTCGACGAAGGCGCCTGGCCCTTGCTCTCTGCGTCGGCGCTGCCCTACCTCCCGGGCAGCCAGGTGCCCAAAGCCATGGACGCGGGTGACATGGCACGGGTCGTTGCGAACCATGTTCGCGCGGCGCAAATGGCCGACGAAGCCGGCTTCGACCTGTTGGAGTTGCACTGCGCGCACGGCTACTTGCTCGCGAGCTTTCTTTCCCCCCTGACCAACCTTCGCAAGGACGCCTACGGCGGTGACGTGCAGGGGCGCCTGAAGTTCCCCTTGGAGGTCTTCGACGCAGTCCGCAAAGCCTGGCCCAAAGGGAAGCCCATGAGCGTCCGGATCTCCGCTTGCGATTGGGCGCCCGGAGGACTGACAGCGGAAGACGCCACGAGCATCGCGCGCGCACTTGCCGAACACGGCGCAGACATCATCGACGTTTCCGCCGGGCAGACGGTGCCCAATCAAAAACCCATCTACGGACGCCTATTTCAAACGCCGCTGTCTGAGCTGATTCGACTGGAAACAGGGATCCCCACAATGACCGTCGGTAACATCCAGAGCTACGCGGACGCCAACAGCATCATTGCGGCCCAGCGCGCCGATCTCTGTGTGATCGCACGTGCGCATCTCTACGATCCTTATTGGACGAAGCACGCGGCCAACGCGCTCGGATACGACGCCCCCTGGCCGGAGCAGTACCGCACGGTGCAAAAGTACAATTTCCGCTTTTCCTGATCGGGTATAGTCCACGGATGGACGAGTCGATGGGCATGGGGTTGATGGTGGTGATGATTGGGGGCTCGCTCCTGATCACCTTCGTTGTGGTCGGCTTCAGTGCGTACATGTTCTACAAGGTGTTCAAGAAGATGGGGGACACCTCACGCTTGCGGCAGACCGGTCTCCCCGGCACCGCGCAAATCTTGTCGCTCAGCGACACGGGCATGACCATCAACGACAATCCCCAAGTCGCGCTCTCGCTCACCGTCACATCGCCACACCATGGATCGTATCAGGTGCAAACCACTTCGATCATTTCGAGGCTCTCGATCCCACGGGTGCAGCCCGGAATGAGCGTGCCGGTGAAGATCGATCCTCAGAACCCCATGAACGTCGTTCTCGACATTTAGACCCGGAGTATCCCGTGAAGACCGTCGCTGACATCATGACGCGCGAAGTGTTGACCCTGCGGCCCGAGGCCCCAGTGGAACAGGCCGCGCTGGAATTGATCTTGAGCGGAGTGCACGGCGCGCCAGTAGAGGATGAATCGGGTCGCGTCGTCGGCGTGCTGTCCACCACGGGTCTACTCTCCGCTGGGGGTGGCAAAGCGGTGGAAGACGCCATGACGCCGATACTCTTTGCGGTGCTGGAGTCCGATCACGCGCTCTACGCAGCCAAACGCATGCTTGAGACGGGCAGCCACCGCGTGGTCGTGCTGGCGGCAACGGGGCGCCTGGTTGGCGTCGTAACGCCTATGGACGTCATGAAGGCGGTGTTGCGCGGCGACGACTTGCACGCCGAGTGGGACGGCTGGGAAGAGCGCAACGAGCGACTCTGACTGAAGAGTCCTAAAACCAGCCCTCTAGCTCTTGCAACAGCGGCGCCTCCCGATCGCGTGCGTTCACAGTCATCTCGTTCTCCGACACCGGCCACGGGATCTTCAGCTCCGGATCGTTGAATCGGAGCGTGCGTTCGTGATCCGGAGACCAGTAGTCCGTAACCTTGTAGGCAAGGATCGTGTCCGGCTCCAAGGTGCACACGCCGTGGGCAAAACCCGCCGGAACCCAGAGTTGTCGCGCGTTTTCGGCACTCAATTCCACGGCGACGTGCCGACCGTAGCTCGCGCTATGCCGACGCAAGTCCACCGCCACATCGAGCACCGAGCCGCGCACCACCCGCACCAGCTTGCCTTGCGCGCGGGGGGGGATCTGGAAGTGCAGCCCACGCAGAGTCCCCGCAGCAGCGGAGAGGGACTCATTGTCCTGAACGAAAGGCTCCTGAATACCAGCATCGTCCAGAGCGGCGCGCCGGAAGGTCTCCATGAAGTAGCCGCGAGCGTCGCCATGCCGCTTGCTGGCAAGCACGATCACCTCGGGGATTTCCGTGGGCTGTATCAACATCGCGAGGGAGCCCTAACTTGACTCGAAGCTGAGTTCCCGCACCTTCTTTTGCAGGTCCGCCAGCAACCGCTCGCGCTCACGCTGCGCCTGCGTCGTGGCGCTGGAGAGGTCTTTGAGTGCGTCTTCGTCCTGCCCCAGCTCCAAGACGTAACGTTCCCGCAAGGACCGCTCGTCCTTGGAATCCCCGAGAGCCTGAAGGTTCTGCCGCACGCGTTTTTGATTCTCTTGAATGCGTTTCAGTTCGCGCTCCTGCTGCACCAGCACCGAATTCAGATCCCGTGCCAAGTCGTTCAGAGCCAAGATTTCCTCCAAGGCGGCGCGGGTTTTGGCGTCAATGGCATGGCTATCGACCCACACTTCCACTTGTTCACGGGTCAACGTCGCAAGGCCGACGGTCTGCCGTTCATCGCCGCGCTCCTTGACGGGGAATGAGTGCTCGCTACGCGCAGGCACGGAGAATCGAAAGCGTTGGTAGTTCTCCGTGACCGCGATCGGCTCGGCAGTTTCCGTCAATTGGTAACCACGCTGAAAGCGATGATCCAGGAAGAAGTCCAGGGCAGCGTCGGACCGGTTGTGGATCCGATACACGGTCAATAGCTCACGGAATCGGTGCAACTCCAGAACGCCGCCGGCGATCTTCGTGCGCTGTACGGCGCTCAAGCCCGACTTGTTGTCGAGACTCACATTGCACGATAGTTCCACTGAAAAGGGCACAATGCGCTCATCCCCCGGCTTCACGAGTTCGAGCATGGATTCGCCAAGATAGCGGTCCCCTTCCAGCACCGTCACCGGCCCCCCTTCAAGCGTGAGCCCGGTTGTGTTCTCGAAAAGCACCGCGGACATTGGATTCTCTTCCCGGGTATCGCGGTTGTACAGCGCCACGCGCTTGCCCTTGAACTCGGACGCCAAGATGGGCACAAGCGCCGACTCCCCGCGCTTGACGGTGACGGGGCGCTCAATGGCGTATTCGAATAGGTCCCCGACCTTGGTGGTACGCGCCTGCACTTTGGCCGTCTGCACCATGGCGGCTGCGCGACCGCGTCGAGGCGCGGGCCGCGGCGCGGCAGCCGGTGGCGGCGGCATGCCAAAAGCGGCCGGCGCGCCCGCGGCGACCGGCGCATCTTCCGCAGCCGACTCGTACAGCGCGTCTTCGACCATCGGCGGCGCGTAGGCCGCGTCTTGTTCGACTGCTACTTCTGGCCGCGTGCGATAGCGCGGCGAGTACAGGTCGTGCACGAAGGACACCGGAAGCCCCGCCACCAGCGAGAGTTGCACGTCGCTCCAGTCTTCGTCCTGGGTGTTGTCGATCAAGGCCCAGCCCTGAATGAACGGTGCCGGCTCGGAAAGCAGCATGCGGTACGAAGTCTTCCACACCGGAGTCTCGACAACGTAGTTGGCAACGAGGGGCCGCTTGCCTTTGCCACGACCGAAAATGGTCAGTCGCTTGACGTCCTTCTTCTTGCTGCCAATCAGAACGTCCAACAAGTGTTGCAGATCCTTCTTGACGCTTTCGTCTAGAAGTCGCACCTGCTTCAGTTCTTGGAGGTCGAAGGCGCGCATTGCGGCGTCATCGCCCATCAGCACCATGCGGTGGCTGCTGTAGTTCTCTCGATCTACCCGACGCCATTCCGTCTCAAGTCCAGCGACCGTGCCCACGACGCTCTGGCTTCCGATCTCAACCTCCACCCGCGCGCCCTTCAGCTGTTCGAGCAGCCCGCTCAAACTGCTGCCGTCTGGCAGTCGAAACGCAATCTCTTCAAGACGCTTTTCCGTGGGCAGAGTGGACTCGTAGCTGATGCTCGCGATGTGCCCGTCGGCGAGATCGAGCACGGTGAGGGACTTCAAGACGTCATTCATTTCAGACGCCTTGAAGTGCAAGTCCACGGCAACATCGCCATCAACTTCACCCTCACGTTCGAAGAACCCCACGCCGTGTTTGAACAGCACAACCTTACGTATTTGCAGCATCGCCCAGGGATTGTCGTTGCAGCCGGCGCGCTTGTCCAACCCGGCCGGACCTCAGCGGAGGCCCAAGGCTATGCAGCTGGGCTCAGAGGCGTGCCGCCACGACCTTGGTCCCCCCGGGCAGGACGTGGACGCCACGTACGGCGCGTTGGTCTCCGTTGATGAAAACCACGGTGTGGCGCCCGGGACTGACGCGGACGCCGAGCTGTGGCGTCTGCCCCAAGGGGCGACCGTCCAGCACAACGTGAGACGTCGGAATGGAATTGATATTGAGGCGTCCCGGCGCCAGTGCCGCCGGCCGTGGGTTGCTCGGCGCCAACTTCGCTTTCGGTTGTGGCACCGGAACCGCGATGGCCGCGACCGGTTCGGCATGGGACGGGGCCTCGGTAGCTCCGGGCTGCTGTGGAACCGCGGCCAGAACCGGAGCCGGGCTCACCGGCGCCGCAGCCGGTACGGATTGGCTCCGCGCTACGTGCTCCGCGGGCAGCGGCGGCAGCACTCGCGCCACGCGTTTCAACTCCAAGTGCACTTGCGCGACTTGTGCTTCCGCATCCAGCATGCGGGCGGGTGGCGCTTCGTGGTTGGGGGAACGCACCGTGAGCCAGTGGCGCTGGCGATCCAGCCTGAGTTCGCAGGGCAGCTCGAAACACCGCGCCACGCCGTCGACGAATACGGTTGCCTGCACGACGGCGAACCCCTGGTCGTCGGATGCGGATACCGTGCGTGTATTGTCCGCACTGCGATCGTCTGAAAAGCGCGAGGCCAAGGCCACGGCGCAGACCACGATCATGGCGAGCAGCCCGGCGGCGAACCCGAATAGCATGGTGCGACGCACATCGCGGTCATTGCCGATCAGCCGAAGGATCCTGCTTGGCGGACGGCTCGCTCCGGGCAGCACGATCGACTCAGTTTGCATCGGCTCCCGCGGCGGCGGCCCCCAGCCCTTTGCAAATGTGATCAGAGCCTCCGACTTCGCGGGCGGCTCAGGCCAGGGCGCGTACGCTTCGACGTATCCGGGACGGCGTGAGTCCGGTTGCTTCCTCGGGTCAAAGACTTCAAATTGTGCCGGCGGCTCCGACGCTGGCTGTGGCAGGACTTCCAACAGGTCACTCGAGAGTGACGGCAACACCGGGCGGGGCGGCAGCGTCGAGCGGCGCGGCGCAGGCGACGAGTTGAGGCGTGGCGCTGGAACCGGAGATGCACGATCTGCAGACGTCGTCACGGGATGCTCGGCATCCGGCAGCGAAGGGAAAACGGGAACCGGCGGCAGCGTGTACTGCACCGCGCGCGGCGGCGGCAGGTTCGGCAGCGGCGGCAGCGTCTTGCGCGAGCCACCCGGCGCGAAGGCGCGGGGAACTGTCACCGCGGTATCCGAGCGCAGCGGCCGAGTGAGCTGCTTGGTAAAGATGAACTCTTCCTCGTCATCGTCGACGGGAATGACGCTGTCGACGTTCACGAAGAGCGCATGGGGATCCGTGGAAAGCGCGTTGCGAGGCGCAGATCTCCTCCGCAAACCACGCGGCACGCTCATGGTGACGGTCTGTTCTTCGGGCTCGGAGAGGAGGGAGGAGTGCACGGCCAGACACAAGCCTACATCGTCCCACACTGGAGCACAGACAGATAAATACCTGAAACTAAAAAGATTTTACGAGTGGGCTGCAATCGTGCAGCGTCACTGTCGGGACTCAACGGCCCAGCGCGTGGTCGAGCCGAACCCGGGCGGAATAGAGGTCGACCCGTGCGTTCACGCTGGCCAGGCGCGCACTCAGTAGCTCGGTTTCCGCGTCCGTCAGCTGCACCGAGGTTGCACGGCCAAAGCGAAACAACTCCGCGTGCACGCGGTAGGACTCTTCCGCCGCGGTCAGACCACGCGCAGCCGTATCAACGGCCTTCGTTGCTTCGACCACGGCGCCGTGCGCGCCGATGACCTCTGTGCGGATCGCGTCTCGGAGCCGCGCTGCCTGCGCAACTACGGCGCTGCGACGGGCCTGCAACGCCTGAGCACCCGCAGAGGAGGATGCGAGATCGTTGGGCGTCCATGAAAGCTGCACGCCGATGTCCCAAGTGGCGTTCCATTCACTCGACTGCGGCACGTAGCGCTGATTGGGATTGGCGTAGTAGACGTTTCCGAACGCATCCAGACGCGGGTAGCCAGCCGACCGAGTCGCCTTGGCGCGCGCAGCCAGCGCAGCACTCGTGCGCTCGAGCACGCTCAACTCCGGCCGGTTCTTCATGGACTCCGCCACCAGCGCGGACGTGCTCTGGGTCGGCGCCGGGGGCAGTCGCGCGTAGAGATCTTCCCCGATGGCATAGGGCTTGTTCGAATTGTCGTGAAGTGCGGTGCGCAGTCGGTCTTCGCTGAGCCGGGCGACCGTGTTGGCCCGCGTCTCCATCAGTTCGGCCCGAGCGAGTTGCGCCTGAACGCGCAGAACGTCGCCCTTGGACGCGCGCTCCGCCCCAACCAAGGCCTCCACGACAGCAAGATGCGACTGGGATTGGGCAACGGACTGTTCCGCGGCGAGCCGTGACAACTTCGCACGTACCCACTCGTAGTAGAGCAATTGGCCGTTAGCGCGCGCGGCGCGCTTTTCCACCAGCACCGCTAGGCTGGCGCTCTGAGACTGCCGAGCGCTCGCCGCACGGGTCTCGGGCAGGCGGCTGAAATAGTCGGACACGGGCACCACGAGACCGGCCTGGAGCGTGTATTGGTCCAAGATCACCGGAAAGGACAGCGCCGACCCGGGCACGGCGACCAAGGGAGCGCCTGGTGGCAGCGGTCCCGCGGCAGCCGGCGTTGCCACCAAATTCGCTCCGTCGGGTCCGAGGCCCTGAGCGTCAATAGGCGACAGCCGAACGTACCTTGCGGTGAGCGTCAGTCGCGGCGCGTAGGCCACGACCGCTTGATCGAGCTCGGCCTCCGCAGCGGAGAGTTCTGCGCGTTTCGCTTTGACATCCAGACTGGTCCGCTCCGACATTCGGGCGGCAGTCGCGGCTGTCATGCCGTTCGGACGCGCCACCATCGAACGGATCTTGGCCTCGAAATCTGTGGACTTCGGCAGGGACTCCGTCATCGTTTCGGCGGCCGTGGGGGGTGCGGGTGCTTCTTGGGCGGCGACAGGCCAGGCGAGGACCACGGCGCTCACCAAAAGCCGAGTGCTCAGCCGATTGGGATGATTCATACTTCAGCCTCCTTTGCTTTCGTTCCGGGCGCCGCCGCACCGTGCATCAAGATGTCCACGAGCTGACGCGCCATGCCTTCGCCGCTGGAAACGTCGGCGAACGGGAAGTTTTCCCCCATGAACTGTCGCAAGATTTGTGGCATTCCGCTGATCGCGAGGGTGGCCAGGATCAAGATCCCGGGATGCGGCCCCGGAGCAATCACGCCCGTCGACATTCCCTCACCCACTGCGCTCGCGATGAGCCCGATGTGACCCCGCTTGAAACGTTCGACCAGCCGCGGCACACGCTCGCTGGAAACCATCGCCTCACGGAGGACGAGCTTGAGGGTGGTCAGTTCCAAGGCCGAAAGGTTGCCGATGCGCGTCGACATGCGCACCAAACGCTCTTCAAAACTACCCGGCCCTTGCAGCGCCGCTTCCAGGTCTGCGATGGCGCCCTCGTAGTGTTCTTCCACGACGGCCAGGAACAAGTCGTCCTTGGTTTTGAAGTAGTAGTAGATCATCCCGATGCTGGTTCGGGCCCGTCGCGCTATCTCGCGAAGGGACGCGCCACGCACGCCGTGCTCCAAAAAGCTCTTGCGAGCTGCGCGCAGGATGCGGGGGCGGATGTCACTTCGCGGGCGAGGCATCAGGCAAGCTTCTTTGTGAAGCGCATGGACGCGAGGGTCACCAGCGCAGCCAAAATCCCCACCAACCACACCAGCTCCATCTGCATATCCGCAAAATCTGCCCCGCGCAGGGTGATACCGCGCACGATGCGTAGGAAATGGGTGAGTGGCAGCCCTTGCGCCAACCACTGTGCGGGCACCGGCATGGCTTCGAAGGGAAACATGAACCCGGAGAGCAGAATGTTCGGGAGCAAGAAGAAGAAGGACATCTGCATGGCCTGCTGCTGGGTCTTGGCCAAGGTCGAAAAGAACAGCCCAATCGCGAGATTGGCCGCGATGAACACGCTGGCCAGGGCATAGAGCAGCGGCAAGGAACCACTGATAGGCACGTCGAATACGAGACTGCCAATCACCAAGATCAGCGTCATCTGCACGTAGCCGATAGCGATGTACGGCACGATCTTGCCCACCACTAGCTCTAGGTTCTTCACAGGAGAAACGATGAGCTGCTCCAAGGTGCCGCGCTCGCGTTCCCGCGCGATCGCCATGGACGTGAGCATCACCATCGTCATCGTCAAGATGACACCTACGAGACCGGGCACGATGTACACGGCCGTACGTAGGTCTGGGTTGTACCAGGTGCTGGTTTCGAGCTGAATCGGTTGTGCTCGGGCCGCGCCCTGACCCAGACGCTGCACGGTGAGCTCACCCGCCCGAGCGGCAACCAGTGAAGCGGCCGTATTGGTCGCACTGGCCACAGTCTGCGGGTCGGAACCGTCGACGATGAGTTGCACTTGCGTGGGTCGAGAAAGCTTCAAGTCCGACGAGTAGCGAGTTGGGATCACCACGGCGACGCGGGCCCGGCCGCCGCGCAGCGCACTTTCAATTTCCTGATAGTTCCGGACGTTTCCCAGAACGTCGTAGAAGCCCGTCGCCGAAAGCCCCTGCACCAGATCCCGAGACGCCGCGGTTTGGTCCTGGTCGTACACGACCGTCGGGATGTGGCGCACATCCGTGTTGATCGCGTAGCCAAAGAGCAGCAGCTGCATCACCGGCAGCGCGACCATCATGGCCAGCGTCAGTCGGTCCCGACGGAGCTGCAGCAATTCCTTGCGCGCAATGACCCAGGGACGAGAATTCATGCGGCTGCTTCCTGCTGCTTGTGTTCGGCGCGCACCATGCTCACGAAGGCGTCCTCGACCGTGGCCCGGGCACGGCGCACCCGGTCGACGGGGATCCCTTGCTCGTCCAACACCGCGCGGATTTGCGGCTCGGCTGCGTCACCCGCATAGGTCGCGACGCGGAGCACATGGCCGTAGGGCGCCACTTCATCCACGAAGGAGTGCTCCCGCAGGCAATCCGCAGCGGCGACGGCCTGCGGCGTGGTGAGTTCCACGACGGATAGGTTTCGGCGTTCTACGATTTCATCCGGGCTACCGATGTCGAGCAGCGAACCGCGGAAGATGAATGCCAAGCGGTGGCAACGCTCGGCTTCGTCCATATAGTGCGTGGTCATGAGCACGGTTGTGCCTTCGGCGCTCAGACGGTGGATCTGCTCCCAAAACTCGCGCCGGCTCACCGGGTCTACGCCGGCTGTCGGTTCGTCCAGAAAAAGCAGCGGGGGATTGTGAATCGTGGCGCTGGCGAGAGCGACTCGCTGCTTCCAACCGCCGGACAAGGTGCCAGCGAGTTGTTTCTTGCGCTGCGTGAGGCCCGTCGCCTCCATCACCTCTTGTACCCGCTTGCGTCTGCGACCAAAGGGCACACCGTAGATGCCGGCGTAAAAGGACAGGTTCTCTTGAACTGATAGATCCTCGTACAGGCTGAAGCGCTGAGTCATGTAGCCGATGCGCTCTTTGATGCGCTCGGCCTCACGCTGGATATCGAAGCCGACCACGGTGCCCCGGCCACCACTCGGGTCGAGAATCCCGCACAGCATGCGAATCGTCGTGCTCTTGCCCGCACCGTTGGGACCGAGCACGCCAAAGATTTCGCCCTTCTGAACGCTGAGGTTCAGATCACGCACGGCGACGAGGGCCCCGAAGGAGCGCGATAGGTTCTCCGTGTGCACGATGGGCTCAGTCACGGCGCAGATTCCAAGCTGACAAAGGCTGGAACTCCGGCGTGCAACTTCTGTTCGGGATCCTCGATACGCATGCGTACGCGAACCACCAAGCTCGGCCGTTCCTGTTCGCTGAACAAGAAGCGCGGAGTAAACTCCGTGCGACGCGAGATGTGTTCCACCTTGGCAGCGAAGGGCTGAGCTTGGGAATCCACCTTGACGCTACCGACCGCTCCAAGCTTGACCCCCTCGAGCTTCCCAATGGGCACAAACACATCCGCATAGGGCGAGCGCACATCACCGAGCGTGACCACCGGCATCCCGGTTCCCACCACCTCGCCGGGGTCCTTGTGCACGTCCAGCACAGTCCCGTCGATGGGTGCGCGCAAGCTGTGCCGTAGCAGGCGCTGGTTTTCGAGGAGGACCGCTTGCTGGGCCACGTCAGCACGCGACTCGACGGAATCGACGTCGGAACTGCGTGCGCCGCGCGCCAGTCCTTTTGCTTTCTGCTCGAGGGCCTCACGCTCAGCTTTGGCGCCTGCGAGCTGATCTTGCAGATCGTAAACGGCTGACTTGGGCGTGATATTGCGCGCGGCCAGCGAGCGTTCGCGCTCCAAGTTGCGCTTCAAGAGTGCCTCGCGCGCCTTGGCCGCACGCACTTGTGCTTGGGCCGCGCGGATTTCTTCGCTGCGGTTGCCAGCTTTCACGCGTTTGACTTCGGCCTGCGCGGCGCCGACCTCAGCCTCGCGCACGCCCTTCGCGGCCGACTCCATCGACTCGTCAATGGACGCCAACAGCTCGCCCGACTTGACCTGATCCCCCCGCGCGACTTTTACCAGCTTGAGGCGGCCCGGAAGTTCGAAAGCCACGTCGCGCTCTTCGAGTTCGACGACGCCCTGAAAGGCCTGACGCTCTCCGTTTTCGGCCGTGCTGCATCCGGCGGCGAGGAAAAGGAGCAGCCAGCTCGGCGCATTCTTTATCATTCGACTGATAATATTCACCTTCGACCGGCTTGCAAGTCACAGAATATTTGTTAATCATTACCGCATATTACAAGTCAGGACCCCTGCCCGCCGCACAAGCCAACCCACGACATCTAGGCAGTGACATGCCGGCGCCTGCCTGCGCCGGGGCGTGTGACGGACGGACGGCCAGGCGTGCAACCCGGCTCGGATAGGCGCTAAGCTCTGAGAGCCTCATGCGAAGACTGTTCGCTGCGCTTGCGCTCCTCCCCGTGGCCGGAGCCACGGGAGCCCACACTGCCGACGCCGCAGCGCTGAGCTTCGCCAAGGGGTTGAGCGAAGTCGCGTCAGTCCTGAGGCCATCCGCTGCACAGCCAGCACTGGTGTACCTAGAATCCGACGCTGATTTCGCGCCCGCCGACCCAGTGCCGGTCACGCACGCCGCTGCAAAGCACGGGGGTGCCGCTGCCCCGAAGACGATTGCACGCAAAGGCGTGCGCGTCAGCGCGGAGCGAGTGCTGCGCCTCGCCAATGCCGGCGCTCGTCCAAGCGGTGTCTTCGTTTCGGCGCGGGGAGACCGACCCGCTGGCCTGGCCCTAGTCGGAGTGAGCGGCCTCGGCATTGGACTCATCGACGGTGACGTGCTGACCCATGCAGGCGGCAGACCCGCTACCAGCGCGGGAGCTGTGATCGGCATGGTCATCGGCGCGCGCGCCAAGCGCACGCCAGAACTCTCCGGCCGTTTCTGGCGCAAGGGCGAGAGCTGGAACCTACTCGTTGAGCAGCCCTACGTGAACTCGGCCCGACGCGCGGACGAACTCGTCTTGGCTACGGTTTCCCGCGAGCCTTCGACAAGTACTGGAACAGGTCCGAGCCCGTCGACAGCACGAGCGTACTCTGCTCGCCCATAGCCTTTTCGTAGGTATCTAGGCTACGGGTGAAGGCATAGAACTCCGGATCCTTGCCGTAGGCATCCGCGTAGATCTTCGTGCTTTCCGCGTCGCCTTCGCCCCGCGCCTTCTGCGACGTCTCGTAGGCTTTCGCGAGCAAAATCGTCTTTTCTTTATCGGTGTCGGCGCGGATCTTCGCGGCTTCTTCTTCGCCCTCAGAGCGATACTGTTTTGCCACTCGATCGCGCTCGGCGCGCATTCGAGCAAACACGCTCTCCTGCACCTCTCGAGGGAGGTCGGCGCGCTTGATGCGCACGTCGACGATCTCGATACCGAACTCTTTGGTCTGGCTCCGGGTCGCAAGGGCCACCCGCTGCATCATTGGATCACGAGCATTGCCGATGATGTCGCCGAAGTTATGACTGGCAAGCTCACGACGTAACTCACTGTTGATGATGTCGTCGAGACGCGCCTTAGCACCGCTCTCGTCGTGCACGGTCTTGAAGTACATCAGCGGGTCCACGATACGCCAACGGCTGACGGGGTCGGCCACCAGGCGCTTCTTATCCAGGCTCAAGTATTCGGCCGGTGGCGTATCGCTGCCCATGATGCGCCGCTCCATGCTGTCCACGGTTTGCACGAAGGGCGTCTTGAAATAGAGGCCAGGGGTTTCGGCACTGCGCTTGTACTCACCGAACTGGGTGACGATCGCCAACTCGCCTTCGTCTACGACAAAGACACTAGACCATCCGACGCTGATCAGCGCGAGAAGCAAGACAACGATTCCGGGTTTCATCTTCACTTCCCTCCTGCCACGACCGCGCCGGCGGCTTGGGGCCCCAGCTGCAAGATGGGCAGAGCGCCCTTGGCCAGCTCTTTGTCCACGACGACCTTCTTGTCGATCTTGCCCAATATGCGCTCCATGGTTTCCAGGTAGAGCCGCTCCCGGGTCACTCGCTCTGCTTTGGTGTACTCCGCCAAAACGGATTCGAATTTGCTCGCGTCACCGTTGGCGCGCAGCACCCGTTGCTCTTTGTAACCTTCTGCTTCGCGCTCGATCTTGCGAGCCTCCCCGCGTGCGCGGGGGATCAGATCGGCTTTGTAGCCCATGGCTTGGTTGATCAGCTTCTCTTTTTCTTCGCGGGCGCGCACCACATCATGAAACGCTTCTTTGACTTCGTCGGGCGCGTCGACGGTTTGAAGCTTCACCTCCGTGACACTGATGCCACTTTGGTATTCGTCCATCAGCTTCTGAAGCCAGCTGCGGGTCTCGCTCTGTACCTTCTCGCGACCCGTGGTGATCACTTCATCGATACTGGTGCGCCCGACCATACTGCGCAGCGCCACTTCGGCGGTTGCGCGCAGGGTGTCTTCGGGATCCCGGATGCGGAACAAGAACTTGCTGGGATCGGTCACTCGGTACTGAACGATCATTTGCGCCTCGACGATGTTTTCATCCCCCGTGAGCATCAACGCCTCATGCGGCACGCGCTGATCACCTCGAAACCCCACTTCGATACGCCGGATCTTCTCGATGTTGACCACGTCTTTGCGCTGAACGAAGGGAAAGCGATAGTGCAGTCCCGGACCCGTCTTGCCGGATTCCCGACCGAATGTACGCACCACACCCTGCTCGCCGGGACCTACGCTGTAGATCCCAGTCGCGAGCAGAACCAGCACCACGACACCCGCGATAATGGGTCCGAGGTTGCGCATATTGCGCCGGAACGCATCGGAAACTTGATTCACCACTTCGCCCACGTCGGGGCGTCCACCGGAATCGTCGAATTGGCTACGCATTGCGAGAGTTCATGGCCCCGCAAGGACCAAATCGCAATGCGAATCGGACATGGACGCCCGGGATTTGGGGTTTTACTGGCGAACGCGCCAGTTTCCCGAGTACGTCTTGCCGATCTCGTCGCAAGTCGGGTCCGTCACGATCAGCTCGGGACGCGCTTCGCGGCAGTAGATGATCGTGTTCTGGCGGAAAGTCCGACCGAAGTAGATGGCCTCATCCCGCTCAATGCCGTGCACGAGCCATGCGGGCTCCCGCCACACGCCGTCGGGCTCTTCGTCGTAGCCAACGCAGTGTTCCACGCGGTAGCAGCCCAAAATCAGCAAGTCGCGCATGACTTGGTGGCGACCTTCATTCACGCGCCGCGGTAGCAGCATGGACCGCGGGTTGTAGGCCGTCAGCACCGCGAAGCTCTTCTGCAGCAGGTCCGGTAGCCCCGCTACATCCTTGACAATTTCGCCGTCCATGGAGACACGAAGCAGACCCGTCTCCACCGGCAATTCGTAGACGGTCGCAAAGTAGGAACGGAGTTGGTTCTGATCCACGGCAGAAATGCTCTTAGCTCAATTGGGGGCGCGCGTTAAGTTCCGAGAAAATCGCCGAACCCGTCCGTCTTGGCGCTCTGCGGGGGTGCTTTGAGGTTCCGAGCAGCCGTGACCCGCACCACCCGATCCGGCAGGTGGGGTTCCGCGCAAACGTGACGGAAGCGCACAAACTAAGGCTGGAAACGATATCCCACGCCTCGCACGGTCAAGATGTGGCGCGGAGCCGTCGGATCCTCTTCCAACTTGCTGCGCAACTGGAGCACGAAGTTATCGATGGTTCTGAGCGTTCCGTGGTGCCCAGGGCCCCATACCTTGCCCAAGATCTCATCACGGCTGAGCACCCGTCCTGTGGCTTCCACCAGACACAGCAGCAAGTCGAACTCCGTTGCGGTCAACTCCACAAGAGTTCCCTCACGGGAAACTTCGCGCGTGTCCATGTTGATCTGTAGCGGGCCCAAGGCGAGCTTTCGGTCCGGTTCCGGACGAGCAATCGCATCGCGGCGAAGCACGGCTTTCACGCGCGCGAGAAACTCCGCCAAGCTGAAGGGCTTGGTGATGTAGTCCTCGGCGCCGAGCTCCAGACCCATGACCTTGTCGATTTCCGCGCCGCGCGCACTGAGCATCACCACCGGTACGCGATTGCCCACGCCGCGAAGGCGGCGCACAACTTCGAATCCGTTCACCTTCGGTAGCATCACGTCCAAGACTACTAGGGCGAATGCATCCTTGGCCAATGCGTCGAGCGCGGACTCGCCGTCGGCGGCGATCGCCACATCGTAACCTTCGGCCTCAAGGTTCATGCTGAGTCCGAGCGTGATGCTCTCGTCGTCCTCGACGAGGAGAATTTTCTTGCGGGCATCGGTCACGCTTCGGCCTCCCTTTCCCATTCCGCAGGCAGCACCAGAGTGAATGTACTCCCTTCGCCGGGCGCACTGTCTACCTCTACACGACCACGGTGAGCGCGCATGACGTGTTTCACGATCGCCAGGCCCAAGCCCGAACCCTCGCGTTCTCGGGCCAATCGGTCGTCGACTCGGTAGAACTTCTGGAAGATGTTCTGGTGTTCCCCAATTGGGATGCCAGCGCCATTGTCCGCCACGGAGAGGCGCACCTCGTCGGATGTGCGTTGCAGACTCACTGTGATCTTTGGGGGATCTCCGCCGTATTTGTAGGCGTTCGTGAGCAGGTTGAATACGGCATCCACAAGCGCGGCTCGGTCCGCATGAACCTCGACGCTTTCCTTGGGAAAGTCGCAGCGCACTTCAGCGGCCCGCCGCTCGCCAACGGGCGAGAATGCCGCGACCGCCTGGCGCACGGCCTGGCGCGCGTCCACAGGCTTGAGCACGAACTCTCGGCGTCCGCTTTCCATGCGGCCCCAGTCCAGTAGGCGATCAATCAGCTCCTGCAGCCGAACGCTCTCCTTGGCGAGCCCCTCGATGCACTTCTCTTCGGCCACCGGGTCCCCGCGACGGAGCGCGAGAGTCTCCGTAAAGAGACGAATGGAAGTGAGCGGCGTGCGCAGCTCATGGGAAACTTTCGAGACGAAGTCACTTTGGAGCGCCGACAGATTCGCCTCACGTCGAACGAAGACCCACACCAAGATGACGCCAGTGGCAGCGGCGCCGCTGAGAGAGATAACCAAGATCCCCATCAAGATGTTGACCTGCGCTTCGCCGAGGAAGAGCAGAACCGCGCCCACGGTCAGCAGGGAGAAGCTGGGAACAACCACCAGCGCCACCAGCAGGATGACGATGCGCCGGTAGCCCAGCATCGAAAGATCCCGGGGCTTCACGGCCCCCCGTCGAGGCGGGTTTGCCCACTTTCGAGGCTGAGTTCGAGGCGCATGAGGGCGCGCAGGAGCTCTGTTTGGCTCCACGCTTGTGCGGGGCAGCCGCGCAGGCGATGCGGCGCTTCGCCATCGGCAATTTGACCCAGATGCCCAAGCACCTGGCCGTCCGACAAGGCGGCGTCCAGAAGATCCCACAGGCGTGACTCGTCCACGGCATCCTCGCGCGCCGCGGTGCGCGCATAGGTCCCGAGCAAATGCGTCCAGGCGGTGCCTTGATGCAGCGCAGCGGAGCGGGCGTCTGCACCGCCCTCGAAAACCGGCTGGTAGCGCTCGTCGCTGGGCGCAAGGGTCCGGAGCCCTCGGGGGGTCAACAACAACTGCTCCACTCGCTCCAGGATCGCCGAGCTCTGCCACGACTCGAAGCACTCGGGCGCGACCGAGAGGGCAATGAGCGCGTTGGGGCGAATCGTCGCGTCGGCCCATGCCGCCGCGGTATCGCCGACAGAACTGATGCAGTCGAAGGGGTAGTCGGTCTCGTTGCACCAAAACCGTTCTTGGAAACTGACCCGGGCGGCCCGACTTGAGTCCGCGGCGTCTCGAGCGACCTGATCGTGACCCAGAGTGCCAGAAAGCTCGCTCAAAAACGCCGTGCCACGCACCCATAGCGCCTGGTGTTCCACAGCGACTCCCGCACGAACGGTCACGGGTTTGCCAGCGCTGTACGCGTCCATCCAAGAAAGAGGGAAGCTATCCGCCGAGACCGTGGTCAAGAGCCCCTCTGGGGACGTCCACACCCAGGGGCCCGACGGGCGGCGCAAACGCAGGTAGGCGCGCACCAGAGCAGGCATCAGCACCTCCTGGACGAACACGTGCTCCGCGCCTTCGCGTTCCACGAACGCCCGGGCAGCTTCGAACAACCACAGCGTCGCATCCGGACTCGGATGCGTGCGGTCTGCGTGCTTGAGATTCAGCGGGAGCAGACCTGCGCGCTGTCGGCGACAGCAGGTCGCGAGCAGTTGCCAAGCAATGTTTGCGGATTGCTCGAATAGGCAGAACGCCGGAACGGCAAGCAGGTGATCTCGCGTTGACGCCCCGAGATCAGGGTAGCCGGCAACCAGGAAGGTCTCGTTCCTGGAGCCGGTTGCGACGTACTCTTGAGCCCCCACGCATGCGATCCGCACCAGGGGTGCGTACTCCGGCCCAGGGTCTGCCTTGGCCAGGGCATCGATCGTCTCCTGCATCAGCGCGGCAGGCTGGGCCCGGGGCATTTCCCCAAGCGCGGTGACGAGGAAGCAAGGTTTTCCCGGTTCGAGCCTTAATTCGAAGGTCCCAGGCGTCCATAGATCTTCTTCGAAGGCGCGATCCTGCGCGCGGTCCTCCGTGTATTCGAAGCGACGCCACCAGTCCGGGGAACCCATGAAGATCCCGTCATGAGTAAAGTGCACTGGCGGCAGGTCCCGCACTGGCTGCACTTCTACGGCGCCGGTGCGAAGCGTCACACGCTGTACCATGGCACCGTGCTCATGCATCAACTCGCCCGTCGGCCTCATGGAAAGCAAGGGAGTGAGACTGAGCTGCACAGCGTTCTTACCGAACCAATCGTAACGGACGACAAGTGCATTCTTGCGTCGCACCAGACAGAGCTGGCGTTGTAAGATGTGCTTGCCTAGTCGATACGTCCAACGCGGGATGGGATCTTGATCAAAGCGCACCAGCGAGCGGTAGCCCGGCGTTGGAGCCACGCCGGGGAATCTATGGGTTGAGAGGCGGTGCCGCTTGTTCCCTACCGTGAGGGTCGTCTCCGCGTGGCTCAGCACAACAACGCGTTTGTTCGGCGGGTCCAGACTGGCAACGAGCAGTCCGTGCTCCCGCCTGGTGTGCATCAAAGCCAAGGTGCTCATGGAGTAAGCACCGGCGCCATTGGTATGCAGCCATTCGCGCTCGCAGCGATCGAAGTCGCCGTCTGTCTCGACGGCGGCTCTTGAAAGCGCCGTGGCAGCCACGGGCTTCATATTTCCTCCAAAACCGCGCGCAACATGTCCTCGCGCGGCGGGTCTACCCCAAGCCACAGACCCAGGGCATGCGCTGCCTGCCCCGCAAGCATCTGAGCGCCACCTTCGGCTCGATAGCCACGGCGCCCCGCTTCCCGCAAAAACTCAGTAACTTTAGGCACATAGACAACATCGAGGGCGAGGGCCTCAGGTCCGAGCCGTTCCCAGGGCACCCAGCCGAGCACGGCTGCGGCCGCGCCCGGGTCCACCATCTCCGTACTCGTCGCTTGGACCACCGCGCTGAGGGGGGCCCCGTCAAGCACCGCACGCACCTCCTCGGGAGGGACCGCGCGGGCCGAGGGGAGGTCGAACGCCGCGCGCCCCGCGGCAGCTCGAAAGCCGCGCGCCGTGACGATCACAGACGGCACGCCCACCTCGACGAGCGCACAGACAGCGGCCCTCGCCGCTCCGCCATTGCCGAGTACGAGCGCTGCACCGGAGGAGAGGCCATGGGCGTGAAAGCGCTCGACCAACGCAATCATGTCCGTGTTGTAGGCGACCGTCTGGTCGCGCTGACGCACCAGGACGTTCGCCGCCCCAACCCGCTCAGCGCTCGCGTGCAGGGAGTCGACGAACGAAAGCACACTGCGCTTATGAGGGATGGTGACGTTTGCACCGTGCAGTGTGCCATCCGCAAGCTGCCGCACCGCTTGCGCAAGGCTCGGCGCGTCAGGACACTCCAAAAGCCCATAGCGATGTGGCAGTCCGAGCGCAGCAAACGCAGCGTGCATCAACCGCGGCGAGAGCGAGTGCGCGACGGGATAGCCCAAGAGCGCAAACGAGAGTGCAGTCACTCCTCCCCCTCGTGCTTGCGGACCGCGGTGACTTGGGCATCGAAGCTGCCTCGATGCACCCGCACTCGCAACGGCTGCCCAATCTGCAACTCCGCCGCATCGCGCACGGCGCGCAGTTCTTGGTCGGTGGCAATGGCGTATCCGCGGCTGAGTATCGATAGCGGCGAGAGGCCATGCAGGCGCGCCGCCTCGCGGGCCAAATCCGCGCGCAGTCCGCGCAGCAGTAGCTTGTTTTGATGCAGCAATCCCTCGCGGAGGGGCCCCAGCCGACCGCGACTGTCTGAAAGCAATACCCGGGGGTGCCGTGCGGCAAGGCGTGCCCGCAACGCATCGATCTCTCGGCGCGACCGACCCACGCGGCTTCGCAGCAAGTTTCCTAGGGAATGGCCGAGTTCGTCCAAGCGCTGCTGCCGCTCGGCAATCAGGAAACGCGGGTCAGCGAGGCGCCGCTCTATGCGTACGAGTCGTGCGCGGTGTTCCGCCGCAAGCGCCTGCGCCGCTCGAGCCAGTTGGCGCGTCGTCTTGGCGAGCATGGCCTGCTGCGCCAGCGCGTCCGGGATCACCAACTCTGCTGCTTGGGAAGGAGTGGCCGCGCGTACATCCGCAACTAGATCTGCGAGGGTTGTATCGATCTCGTGGCCGACGGCGCTGACGACCGGCATGCGCATGCAAGCTAGCCGTCGCACCACCCGTTCGTCGTTAAAGGCCATCAAGTCTTCGAAAGAACCACCGCCGCGACCCACGATGGCAACGTCCACGAAGGGGTGCCGGTCGAGCAAATCCAGGGCGTCGAGCAAGCTGCGCACGGCGCCCTCTCCCTGAACTTGTGCCGCTGCAAGTATGAGATGCCCGCCCCCACGCCGGAACGCGACACTGCGAATGTCGTGGAAGGCCGCGCCCGCGGAGCTGGTCACCACACCGACAGCGCGCGGCTGGGCGGGCAGTGCGCGCTTCCGCTCCGGGGCGAAAAGACCCTCGGATTGGAGCTTTTCCTTCAGGCGCTCGAGGGCTTCGAGTAGCGCGCCGCGGCCAGCCGGACGCAGACGAGAGCCGACCCACTGCAAGCGTCCCCGAGGCGCCCACACCGTCGCTCGGCCGGCAATTTGCACCCGCGCCCCATCGACGAGGTGTTTGCGCGCGCGCGTGGCGTCCATCCGATACAGAACGCAGTCAATCACGGCGTCTTCGTTCTCGTCCTTGAGCACGAAGTATGCGTGCCCACTGGCAGCGATTCGGAGCGAGCCGATCTCGCCCTCCACCCACGTTTCGGTGGTGGCACGCTCGACAGCACGGCGAAGCCTCCGATCGAGCTCCGCTACGCCAATGACCTCTTCCGTGTTCATCCCCGCGCGGCTTATAGCGCAGCTTTCAGCCTGGGCGCGCGGAGCCTTTGCCTCGGCCCCCGGCCCGGCTGCGTTTCGCCACGTGCCGCTGAGCGCGGGAGCCCCCATCCGGCGAGAAGCAAGCGGCAGGGGTTCTGCAAAAACAACCACTTGTCCCTGACAAAGGCGCTAGAACTGCCTATGGCCATTGGGACGCGAGGCAAACGGCAATGAGTCAAAGCATTCCCTACATCGCTGCCTGCGTCCTGGTACCCGCGCTATGGGGCGTGCTGATGTACTTCGTTTTCGGTTGGTGGCAGCGGCGCCGCCAAGGCAAAGCGCTCGAAAACCGCCCGCCACCCATCGATTACTCAATCTAGGCCATGTACCTCGACGTCGCGGGACAGCCCGTGAGCATTCTCGCTCTGGCCGGCCTTGGGATCGTGGTCGGATTGATCGCCGGCATGTTCGGCGTGGGTGGCGGCTTCGTATTGACTCCGCTGCTGGCGACTGTGCTTGGGGTTCCCTTGCCAATCGCAGTGGGCAGCGGGCTGTGTCAGATGATCGGGACCGCTACGGTATCGGTGCTGCGACACCAGCGGTTGGGTCAGGGAGAATTGCGCTTCGATTGGCTCATGCTGCTGCCCAGCATCATCGGCACGGCTGCGGGTGCCAAAACCGTCGAAGCGCTGGCCGGCGCGGGCAGCGTGCAGCTCTTCGGCAAGACCATGCCGCTAGTAGTGCTCGTTTTGTACGGCGCGTACGCCCTCTTCCTTTTTGGAAGCGGGGGCGCGCTGGCCAAGCGCGCAAACTCGAAGGTGGAGGAGCTGGGCTATGTGCGGCGCGGCCCGCTGGCGCGGCTGGCGGTGCCACCATACGTCGACTTTCCGCGCGTCCCGCTGTCGCGCGTGTCCGCAATCGTCGTGGCGTACGTCGGACTCGGGCTTGGTTTCCTCAGCGGACTGCTCGGCGTGGGCGGAGGGATCGCCCTGATGCCCGCGCTCTTGTTCGGGTTTGGCTTCCCGCTGCGGCAGGCCGCCGGCACGGGTATCGTCGTCTTGTTGGTCACCAGCGCCTCCGGCACCGTTTTCCACGCTTACCAAGGCAATGTGCACCTGGGGCTGTCCATGGTCTTGGCGGTGGGGGCTAGCTTGAGCGCTCAGGTGGGCGCTCTGCTGACCGCAAAACT
Source organism: uncultured Myxococcales bacterium (assembly GCA_937872925.1). Classification (GTDB taxonomy): domain Bacteria; phylum Myxococcota_A; class Polyangia; order Polyangiales; family Polyangiaceae; genus JACKEA01. The sequence continues at coordinate 42,154 of CALMUT010000277.1, forward strand.
TCCTCCACGCTTCCTCCGCGCGGGCCTCAGTTGGCTGATCCTCGGGACGCTCGTCACCATCGCATACGATTTCGCCGCCCAGTTCTGGTAACTGCTTCTGCCATGCTGCTCTCGAACATCGCCGACGTGATCGGCGGCACGCCGCTCATCTCGCTTCAGCGTCTCTCCGCAGAAGTGGGCGCTACGTTGCTGGCGAAGCTGGAGGGAGTGAACCCAGCGGGCAGCGTCAAAGACCGCGTCGCACGTTCGATGGTCGAAGACGCAGAACGGCGGGGCGTGCTCGAACCCGGGGCGACCTTGGTGGAGGCGACGAGCGGCAATACCGGCATTGCTCTTGCAATGATGGCCGCTGCTCGAGGCTACCGCCTGATCTTGACCATGCCTGAGGCCATGAGTCGCGAGCGCGTGCAACTGCTGCGCGCTTATGGGGCCGAGGTTGTGCGTACGCCCGGCACGCTGATGCAGCCCGCGGTGGAGCAAGCGCAGCTCCTGGCGGCAAGCACGCCTGGTTCTTTCGTACTCGGACAGTTCGACAACCCTGCGAACCCGATGGCCCACGAACTCACCACGGCCGAAGAGATCCTCGCGGACACGGACGGCGCGTTCGACTACTTCGTGGCCGGCATCGGCACCGGCGGCACCATCACTGGCGTCGGGCGCGTACTGAAGCGTCGCTCGCCCGACACCACCGTGGTTGGCGTGGAGCCCGAGGGCGCGGCGGTGCTCAGCGGCTCAAAAGCCACGGGGCATCACCTGCAAGGCATCGGTGCCGGCTTCATCCCCAAGGTGTTGGATCGGCGCGTGATCGATCAGGTCCGGGTAGCGACGGAAAAAAATGCGCTCGCCGCTGCGCGGCGACTGGCTCGAACCGAGGGCATTCTTGCAGGGATCTCAAGCGGGGCTGCGCTGAGCGCAGCATTGGAAGTCGCCGCGAGCAGCAAAGGCCAGGGCAAACGCATCGTGGTGGTCTTGCCGGACGGCGGTGAACGCTACGCCTCCACGGCGCTGTTCGAGGCCCTCGCGCTGTGAACGTCTCCGGTTTTGGGGTATGAGCCGGGCGCCATGTTCCAAAAGGTGCTGATCGCAAATCGGGGAGAAATAGCCGTACGCATTGCACGCACGCTGCGAGAAATGGGGATCGGCGTTGTCGCGGTCTACAGCGAGCCCGACAAGGACGCCTTGCATGTGCGCTTCGCCGACGAAGCCTACGAGATTGGGCCTGCGGCTGCATCCGAGAGCTATCTGCGCATCGACAAGCTCATGGACGTGGCCAAACGCGCAGGCTGCGACGCTTTGCATCCCGGATACGGGTTCTTGTCCGAGAACCCCGAGCTACCCGACGCCTGCGAGAAAAACGGCATCACCTTCATAGGGCCTCCAGCCAGCGCGATGCGCGCCATGGGGCTCAAAACCGCAGCCCGGGAGAAGATGGCGGCGGCGGGCGTCCCCGTCGTGCCCGGCGGCGCGGCGGACAGCATCGAGGAAGCGAAGGCCACTGCCGCTCGCATCGGATACCCTGTCATGCTCAAGGCGACCGCTGGCGGCGGAGGCAAGGGGATGCGCCTGGTGCACGCCGAGTCCGAACTGGCAGCCGCGTTGGAGCGCGCCCGCAGCGAGGCGGGCAAGGCCTTCGGCGACGCCACGGTCTACATTGAAAAAGCCATCGTCAAACCACGGCACGTCGAAATCCAGATCCTGGCGGATCAGCACGGCGCGGGCGTGCACCTCTTCGAGCGCGATTGCAGCATCCAGCGACGCCACCAAAAGGTAGTGGAAGAGACGCCTTGTCCCGCCATTGACGACGAGACGGTGGCAAAGATGGGCGCGCTGGCAGTGAAAGGCGCCCTAGCCGTGGGGTATCACTCGGCGGGCACCTTCGAGTTCTTGATGGGCGCGGATCGCTCCTTCTACTTCCTGGAGATGAATACGCGGCTGCAGGTGGAGCACCCGATCACGGAGCTGATCACCGGGCTCGACCTGGTGCGCGAAATGGTGCGAATTGCCGCGGGAGAGCCCCTGGGATTCGAACAGGCCGACATGCAACGTCGCGGCGCTGCCATCGAATGCCGCATCTACGCCGAGGACCCCGCGACCGGCTTCTTGCCGAGTCCGGGGAAGATCCACACATTGCGCACGCCGTCCGGCCCGGGTGTTCGAGACGACGGAGGCACCTACGCCGGAGCAACTATCAGCGCGAACTACGACCCCTTGATTTCCAAGCTGTGTGTGTGGGCACCGAATCGACAGCGGGCCGTTGAGCGGATGCGACGCGCGCTGAGCGAATACGTGGTCGGTGGCATCAAGACCAATCTCGTGTTCCACGACCGACTGTTCCGGCACCCAGAGTTCGTCGCGGGCAGATACGACACGGGCTTCATCGATGCCCACAAGGAAGTGCTGCTCATGGGCGAGGCCGAACCAAGCGACGCAGAGGCCACGGCGATGGCCCTTGCGGTCGTCGCCTACCACGGCGCGCAAAGCCCCCTACCAACTCACGGCGACAACGGAAGCGGGCTCGCCCCCTGGGTCGCCACACACCGGGCGCGATTGGGACGCTGAGGAGCAAGAAGTAATGGCGGCACTCGACGGCGTACGCATCCTGGATCTAACCCGCCTCTTGCCAGGCCCCTTCGCGACCTTGGTGCTCGCCGATCTGGGCGCCGTGGTGGACAAAGTTGAAGACGTCGGAGCCGGGGACTATCTCCGTCACACGCCGCCAGTGGTCGGCGAGATGGGAGCGGCGTTCCACATCTTGAACCGCGGCAAGCGCAGCTTAGCCTTGGACCTCAAGACCCCCCAGGGCGCCGCGGCGTTTCGACGCCTCGTCTCTAGCTACGACGTTGTTTTCGAGCAGTTCCGTCCGGGTGTGATGGATCGCCTTGGGCTGGGCCACGGAGATTTGTTGCGGGAAAACCCCAGGCTGATCCTCTGCGCCCTCACGGGTTACGGACAAGAGGGTCCGTTGCGAGACCGTGCCGGTCACGACCTCAACTACATGGCGCGCGCAGGGCTGCTCGGATTGCAGGGGCCCGCTGACGACAAACCCACGTTACCCGCGTTCCAATTGGCCGACGTGTCCGGCGGCATGTGGGCGATCATCGCGATCCTTGCCGCGCTGCGGGAGCGCGACCAGACCGGCAAGGGCCAGATCCTCGACATCGCCATGATCGATTCTGTCATTCCCTTCGCAACCATCGGCCTCAGTCGGCTGCTCGGAGGCGAGATCCCCACGCGCGGGCAAGAGCTGCTTTCAGGTGGCGTCGCGCCCTACCAGACCTATCGCACGAAGGACGACGCTTTCATGTCCTTGGGCGCGCTAGAGCCAAAATTCCTGATGCGCTTTTGCACGGCCGTTGGTTTGGAGGTCGACATGACCGCGCTCTTGCCCGGTGAGCACCAGCAAGCACTGCAAGGGAGGTTCTCGGAGGTATTCGCGTCCCGCACGCGTGCCGAATGGGAAGCCTTCAACGCCGAACACGACTGCTGCCTCGAACCCGTCCTGCGACCCGACGAGCTGCAGGACGACGCCCACATCCGCGCGCGAGAGTTGTTCCAGACGCTGCCCCTTGCCGAAGGCAGCGTTGGGGTCTACCGAACCCCCGTCACGCCAAGAGACTTCCCGAAATCCCCTGGCCCCAGTCAAGGGCAGCATAGCGTCGGTATTCTTCGAGAAGCGGGCTTTTCCGGCCAGGAAATCCGCGATCTGGCCGAGTGCGGGGCGCTGCGGTCCGCGGACAATTCGGCCTAGAGCAACCGATTCATTGGAATCGATGCTCTAGATCTTCTTGTATTCCTCGACGAACTCCCAGTCCGCGATCAGGTGTTTGCGCAACAGCACGTTGAGCAGTGCGGCAAACATCGCTTCCCAGTGCACGTCCTGACCGAGGATCTCGGTCGCGTCTGCCCCATGAGAAACCGCGCGGAGTGCGGCCACGAGATCGCGCGCTGTCAACACGTCTTCACTGCTCTTGGCCTCTTCTTTCTTCTTGCCGGCGCGCGCAGGCAAGTTGACTTGAGTTCCATCAAGCAGTGTCAGCGTGATCATCTTTGAGGTCCCGCCACGTTTCGGGCGGGGCATTTCGATCTCGCGCGCAGAGATCGCCGGACCACTCTCCGGCGGTGGCGTCTCCCGGCGAGGCGCCGGATCCGGCTCGTGCTCCGCCGCTGCCTCCGCGGCAACTGCAGTCGCTGCGACTGGTTCCGGTGCTCGAACCTCCGGCGCTTGCGGTTTGGGCGGTGGCGTCAACACGCGCTGAGGCGCGGCCGGCTCTGGTGTCGGCTCCAGCACGTCGGCGGGCTCCCCGCCGTAGTAGACGCGAATGGCCGAACGTATGTCCGCGGGAGGCGCAATCATGGAGCGCACGGGAAGTCCCGCGAACGTCGACACCTCTTCCTGCGCTTGAGCGTTCGCCGGATCGTCCATGGCAACGTACAGCGTGTTGCCCTGGCCACGCACCCGGCGCACGAAGATCGGAACCAAGCAGTGGCGTTCCGCAAGGTCCCGCGGCACCAGATCCAAAAGCTGTCTGGAAAAATCGATGTGATAGAGCGACACCCAGGGCACGCTGAGCTGCTGGCTCAGGATCTGGGTCACTTGAGTCTCCGTGACCAGTTCCAACTCAACCAGGAGCGTGCCGAGCCTCCGACCGTCCTTCTTCTGCAGTGCCAGCACCTCTTCGAGTTGCTCGCGGCTGACGATCTGCGCCTCGACGAGCATTTCTCCGAGCAGGACACGCGGGGCAGTCATGACCGCGGAAGTCTAGCCCAATCCCGCGGTGCGCCCGAAAAACTGGGGATCTGGGATGGGGGGGCGGCGCCGCAGAAGCCGCGATTCGCCTGCACGCCGCTCCCGGTGTAGGGGCAGCGCCCACCTCGTGGACCCTTTTCTTCGACGAAGATCCGCCTAATACTTGCGGTCACGCGGCCTCCGGCCCGATCCCATAACGAAAATGGTTAGCTCCCCTGAAGCCGTGCGCCCATGTCCACAGTGTGGGTCTTCGTGTTCCACGGAGCATCATTACTGCCCGGCGTGCGGCTTCCCGGTAGGAACCGTCGGCAAAGCGGGAGAAGATCGCCTGATCGGAAGGTCGCTCCCCGGCGGCTACCACGTCATCGACTTGATCAGCGTCGGCGGTATGGGGCGGGTGTATCGAGCCGAGCAGAGCGTGCTCGGTCGCACCGTCGCCGTCAAAGTGATCCATCCGCATTTGCTCGCGGATGAAAACTCCGCGGTACGCTTCATGACCGAAGCGCGCGCAGCGAGCCAGCTGAACCATCCGAACTCCGTCGCCGTTTTCGACTTCGGCCGTACGGACGACGGCCAGCCGTACCTGGTGATGGAGTTCCTGCGCGGCAAGGACCTCGCGCGCGTCGCGTGGGAAGAGGGCCCCCTGCCCTTCACCCGGGTCGTGGATGTGCTGCGCCAAGTCTTGGCGGCACTCGGAGAAGCCCATGATCTGGGGATCGTGCACCGGGATCTCAAACCCGAGAACGTGATCCTCGAGCCGCTGCGGCGGGGCGGTGATTTCGTAAAGGTCGTGGATTTTGGCCTCGCCAAGCTCAGAGCCGGTGACGAGCATGCGACCAACGTCACCAGCCCAGGAATCGTGTGTGGAACTCCGGACTACATGGCCCCCGAACAGGGTCGTGGGGATCCCATCGACGGTCGGAGCGATCTGTACGCCGTCGGCGTGATCTTGTTCCAATTGCTGACGGGCCGGCTGCCCTTCGAGGCCGACAGTCCGACGCAGGTCGTCATGATGCACCTGTCCATACCGGTGCCGGATCCACGCCAAGTCGCTCCCGAGCGCGACATCCCGGACCCCCTGGTGGATGTGTGCCTGAAGTCCCTGAAGAAAGACGCCAAAGAGCGCTATCAAGACGCCCACGAGTTTGCGGACGCCCTCAAGCACGCCCTTGCCCTAGCCGAGAGCGGTCCCCCGGACAGCTCGTCGCTACCGCCAACGTCGCTGCTGCCGGGCACCACCACGGCCTGCCCCTCGTGCACCTTGAACGTGCCTGTGGCGCGCTTCTGCTGTGAGTGTGGTGCCCGCTTGCCCATCCGCAGTTCTTCCCCAGACACCACAAGCTTCCCCATGGCCTTCGTGGGGCGGGACGACGACTTGGCTTGGCTCGAAGATCGGCGCCGGCAGGCAACCGAGCAGGTCTCCGGCGCACGGGTGGTGGGGGAGCCGGGCAGCGGCAAGACACGCTTGCTAACGGAATTCCTGACGCGGGCCTCGGCAGAAGGGGATCGCGTCGTTCAAGTCGGCCCGGACCTATTCTGGGCGGAGGTCGCACTGTCGAGCGTGCGCGCGGCCATCAGTTCTCTGGCGCAGCTGGACGCCGACGTGAACGTCACTGACATCAAGGGCGTCAATCCCGAAGCCCGACGGGGTCTCGAAGATATCTTCAGCCGCGGTCGCAATGGCGACGAACGCACGCCGGCGGAACGCAGGTTCGCCGTGGCCGAGGCCTTGCGCTGGGCCATTGGGACTGCCGCCAGTGCGGAGCCGAACCGTCGCATTATCCTATGCATCGACGAGCTCCACCGTGTCGATCCGCCAAGTCGCTTCGCGTTCGCGGACACCCTGAGCGAGCCACCTGAGGGCGTCCAGCTTCTGATGCTGTGCAGCCATGTGCCAGGCTTCGAGTCCGGCTGGGGCGCCGCCCACGGTGCGCGCTTACTGGGTGGGCTGCCTCCGCCGGCGCTGTCGCGCCTGCTGCGGCGGGTTCAGGGCTCCCCCAGCCTGAACGACGACGACAACCGCGGCGTCTTGCCGATGTACGTGGAGCAGCTGACCCGTTTTGCCGCCGACGGTGGCCAGGATCCGCCGCCAAAGCTGGGCGACATCGTAGCGCTACGCATCGATACGTTGGAGCCGGAACCTCGCCGTGCGCTGCAAGCGCTGGCCGTGCTGGGCGACGGCGTGTTCTCGGCAAGCGTTACGGAGCTGCTGACAGGCAATACCAACGTAGAAGAAGCCTTCGACAGCCTTGAGCGCGCCGGCATGATCACCCGCAGCGACGGTCGCACCCACACCTCACACCCGCTGCTGCGCGAAATCGTGCTGGCAGGTCTCCCTGCTGCTGTGCGCAAGGAACTGCATTCCAAGGCGCTTCGCAACGCCGACGAGCGCGGCGCACCCATCGAGGCCAAGGCCAACCATGCCTTCGAGTGCGGAGACTCTTTCCAGGCGCTCTTGTTGCTCGAACAAGTCGCCGACCGCGCCTCGACTCGGGGAGACAGCGCTACGGAGGTCGAAGCACTGCGGCGCGGACTCGAAGTGGCGCGGCGAGAAATCGCCCGCGGCGAGCTCGACGACCCGATGCGCGCGGTGCTGATCTTCGCCCGCAAGCTCGGCATGGCGCTCACCCGTGGTGGCAACTTCGCTGATGCTGAAGGTGTGCTGCGCGAAGCCTTGGATTTTGCCGGGCCCAGCGGCGCGGACCGAGCGCGTGTGCTTTCCGGATTGGCTCACGTCGCGCATGGCAGACGCCGCTCCGACGAGGCTATCGGCTTCATCAATCAGGCCATCGCAACCGCCACCGAGTCCGGCGCGTTCGATTTGGTCGACAAGCTCAACGATACCCGCCGCGCCTGGGCGTCGTGACAAGCGCCGAAACACAGCTGCGACTCGTCGCGCGTTGGGACCTGGACAAGACGTATCTGCGCACAGAGTTCGACACGGCGCGGGATCTGATCCGCACCGCCGTGGAACGTCCCGATCGCAAGCGCAGCGTCCCCGGCGCGGCCGCGCTCCTGCGCGAACTCTCTGCCACCGGCGCGCACATCCACATCCTTAGCGGCAGCCCGCGCCAGATGCGCAGTCGGCTCGAAGAAAAGCTTCTCATCGACCGTGTGCGTTGGAACGAACTGACCCTCAAACCCAATCTGAGCAACTTCGCTCGGCTGCGCTTTCGCGCCATGCGCGATCAGCTTGGATACAAGCTGCCCACGCTGCTGACGGCACGGGCGCGGGATCAGCGGCTGCACCCGAGCAGCGATACCGCCGAACTCTTGGTGGGCGACGACGCCGAAGCAGACGCGTTTGTCTATTCGCTCTTTGCCGACATCTGTGCTGGGCGCGTGACGCGGTCTGAGTTGGTGCGGATCTTGGAGCGCGGTCGACTCTATGCCGATCAAGCGGAACGCGCGCTGACGGCAGTAGACGACTTGGTACGCGCCCCGGTTGTGCGCAGGATCCTGATCCATCTCGACAAACAAAGCCCGCCGAGCCGATTCGATCTGTACGGCGCTCGGGTCGTACCCTTCTACAATTATTTCCAGGCCGCTCTCGTCTTGGGTGAGGACGGCCTGCTGCCTGTGGATGGCATCCTGAGAATAGCGGCGGATCTGGTGCGCGAGCATCGATTCGATGCTGACGCCCTGGCGCGGAGCTACGCGGAGCTGATCCGCCGTGGCCACGCACAAGGCTCACTGGTCAGCGAGCTGTGCGCGGCCCAGGAGGAGCTGCGGGCCAGCGGGCGCTCTACGGCGCCGGAAGAACTCACACGCCTCACTTCGGGTCTCTCCGACGTCGTGGGCAGCACAGCGATGGGAACCCCCAGCGCGCCAGCCCTGGACTACCTCGCGCTGGCGGAGAAACACCGCGCTGGCAAGAACCGACGCTCGCGGCTGCACTAGTACGAGTCGGCTGTCTCGCGACGGAACAATGCTTGGGGTTCCGAGACACCGGCCTGCGGGCCGAGTGCTAGTATTTTCTTCGTTTCGTCGCTAGGCTTCGCCCACTCACCCGCATGGCGCCGAGGTGGGCTCCTTCTTTTTACGTAGCCGGAGCAGATCCGGCCGGAGGTATCCACGGTGGACAGCGATCTCGCTGAAGCGTTAGCCGATCTGAAAGGCGTTTTCGAGCGCCGAGGTGTGGTCGCGACGTTTGGGAAGGCCGATGCGGCCCTGATCGACACGCTCAAGTCCAAGCTGCGCATCCCGCGCAGGTACCGGGAGTTTCTGCTGGCGATGGATCCTCTAGACGTGGAATCCCGAACGCCCTCGGAGCGGGTGCGCTTGGTGCCGTCTGCCGAGCTGATGCAGGAGCAGAAGGGCTTTGCCCTCAAAGAGGACGGCAGCCCGCGGGAGGGTGCCTCGCCTCAGGGTTGGCGCCAAGCCTGGGTCATCGTCGGGCATAGCACCCTCTTGGGTGATCCGTATTTCTTGGATGTCGCGAGCCCCGATGCGGAAGGCGATTGCCCCGTCTACACGGCGATGAGTGGTACCGACACCTGGAAGCCTCGACTCTGTGCCTCCAGTTTTGCGCTCTTCATCCGCATTTTGGCCCTCGGGATGGAGCTGGCCGAGGGCTTCGCCGACGAAAACGTCGACATGGATGACGAGCAGGTGTTCCGCGACACCTTTGGCCCGAAGATCCGCCAGTACGATCCCGCTGCTGTGAAGGCCGGCCACTGGACGTGAGCCCGCGCGCCGAGCTCACCACGCTACGAGACGGGAGCGACGCCTTCGTCGCCACTCTGAAGCAACTCGAACAGCGCGGCGAAGGGGATCTGAGCCGGGTGGAACCGCGCGTGCGCGCGATCTTGGATAGCGTGCGTGCCCAGGGCGACGACGCCCTGCGCCAATGGGTCCAGGAGCTGGAAAGCCGGACCCTCGGGCAGATCATCGAGAGGAACTACGGCGGAAAAGCCGCCCTCGACGGGCTATCCCAGGACGTGCGCGGCGCGATGGAGCACGCCGCGAAGCGTATTTCCAACTACCACGAACGCCAAATGCGCGACCTGGTCGGCTTCGATCTCGAAGCCGAGGGCGTACGACTGACTAGTCGCGTTACGCCACTAGCCCGGGTGGGTGTCTACGCACCTGGCGGCAAAGCGCGCTACCCGTCTAGCGTATTGATGAGCGCGCTGATCGCTCGGGTGGCCGGCGTAAACGAGATCATCGTGGCCACCCCGGACGCTTCTGCGGAGGTACGCGCCGCATGTCACTTGTCCGGCGTATCCGCAATCGTCAACGCCGGTGGCGCGCAAGCAATCGCCGCGTTGGCCTATGGCACAGCGTCCGTGCCACGCGTGGACAAGATCGTGGGCCCGGGCAACATCTATGTCGCCGCCGCCAAGCGCTTGGTCTTCGGTCAGGTGGACATCGACAGTATCGCGGGGCCAAGTGAAATCTTGGTCGTCGCGGACGCTTCTGCAGACCCGGAACTATTGGCAGCGGACCTGCTGTCCCAGGCGGAGCACGACGAGGCGGCCTATCCACTGTTGCTGAGCAGCGAGGCCAGCCACGTCCAGAGCGTCCAACGGGCTCTCGACGCGCAGTTGGAGGGTCTCCCCAGGAACGCCATCGCCAGAGCGTCTTTGACTAACAATGGCTTCCTGCTTCTGGTGGAAAACCGCGATCGCCTGGTGGAGATCGCAAACATGCTCGCCGCCGAGCATGTTGCACTGCACGTCGACCGTCCCCGGGACATGGCCAACGCCATCCTGCGCGCGGGGGCGCTGTTCATCGGGCCCCAGACGCCCGAGGCCGCGGGGGACTACCTGGCTGGCCCCTCCCATGTGCTGCCCACCGGCGGCGCGGCGCGCTACGCCGCGCCCCTGGGCGTGTACGACTTCGTCTCGCGCTCCTCCCTGATCGAGTACTCCAGGAGCGCCCTTCAGGCCCACGGGCCGGACATCGCGAATTTTGCCCGGGCCGAAGGCCTTGAAGCTCACGCCCGTGCCGTCACGCGACGCACGTCACACACGGAGTGACGCACTGCGTCATCGGTGTGCGACAATGTCGTTGCGAGTTAGTCCTCTAACGGTTAGGTTCCCCGCCGCCTTCCCGCCTGGGGGGAGTTAGAACATAAAACCGCAAAAAACAGCTTTGCGATGTTCTGGCTCGGCTCTTGCCTAAGTGGTGTCGGCTCAGATTCTGTCCTCGGGAGGCTGCGCGCTTTGGCGCACCGTCCGACGGCATAGGGATGACAAAGCAACTTGTTTAAGGAGAACGGCATGGACCTGAGGTGGACCAGAAGGCTTGCAATGGGCCTTTCACTCGTCGCTCTGAACGTGGTCGGCTGCGCTGAAGAGCGCGATCCGATCAACCGCGTTCAGGCTGACGCACTTTCCAAGGATTTCTTCGTCGGCAAGCTGGCCGACCCCTCGGACGATCCAGAGTTCTTCTGGCGCAACTTCGTCGTCGACGGCTCCGAAGCCCAGTCGATGGTGGGCATCGGTTCCTGGGGCGCGGTTGACCGCATCCGTTGGGAAATCACCGAGGACCTGCTGATCGCCCGCAAGGCCTACGCCATCTCCGATGGCGCCGACAACAAGGGCAACATCGACAACGGTCCCGCGGACGGCCTGATCATGGCCGCCTACCCGATCACGAAGCACTTCGACGTGAAGAAGGCCTACAACCCGCAAACGGGCGAGGACCTGAACATCGTCGAGGAAAACACCTCAGATCGCGTATGGAACCAGCGCACGCATATGCGCGTGAACTGGTCGATCAACATCGTCGAGAGCCCCATCTGGTTCGACATGTTCCTCGGCAAGATCTTCGGCGACATCACGGTAACGCCCATCGCGTACTACGTGAACGACCCGAACCACCCCGATGCGCCGCACTTCGACGCAAAGCAGGGCTACTTCGACATCACGAACAAGTTCTGGGTCGAGCCCGAAGCAACCTACATGTGGGGCCAGAGCATCCCCGCCTGCATCATCATGGGTCTGTACACCGGCGCCGCCGTGGACAGCTGCGACAAGCAGGAAGCCGTGGTGCGTAGCTCCTACTGGAAGGTCGACAGCGTGCCGTCAGCGGCCGACTTTGAGCCCTTCGAGAACACCTACGCCAACCTGGACATCATCGGGAACCCCGGCGGTCTCGGCGACAGCTTCCAGGTGGGCATCGTGACGCCACCGCGCATCGATTGGGATCCGCAGTACGGCTACACCGACGCCAGCATGAAGCGGCACATGCACGTGCACAACATCTGGAAGCAGAGCCACACCCTCACGGGTAGCTGCACCACGGACGCACAGTGCGGCGGCGGCGCGTGTTTGCCCGTTGCGGACGGTGGCGGCGCCAAGGCCTGCACCATCCCGTGTAACTCAGACAACCAGAACGAGGGCGGCGTTGCTGGCACCAACCAGCAGTGCGAGCAGGTGACCCAGAGCCTCGTCGGCAACGGTGGCAAGGTGGAGACCATCCAGCTGCAGCCCGGCTCCCAGTGCAGCACCCGCAACTGGTGCACCCTGCCCGTGCGCAGCCGTACCGTGAAGCCCATCGGCTACTGGATGAACAAAGAAACCCCGGCAGAGCTCTCGGATCCCTTCCAGAGCAACGACCCGGAGTTCACCAGCAAGAACGGTGAAGACGTCCGCCAAGGCCAAGGCCCGACGGAAAACATGATCGAGAGCTGGAACCAGCTCATGCGCTTCTCCGTCGCCAAAGCCCGCGAGGTGGAGTGCCGCCGCACCGGTGGCGAGCGCCAAGCGTGCATGGATCAGTACTTCGAAACCACTGGCGCGCTGCAAGCGAACCAGGAAATGGTGCAGTTCGGTGGCTGGTCGATCGATCAGGTCAAGCCGATGGAAGACGTCGTCGTCACCTGCCACAACCCTGTGCGTAGCTACGACAACCCCATCTGCGGCGAGCGCGGTTACGAAGCCCGCGTCGGCGACATCCGGCACAACTTCCTCTACTACTGGCCCTACGCCTCCCGGGCGCCCTGGGGCGGTATCGCCAACTGGAACGCGGATCCCCTCACGGGCATGATCCTCGGCGCGTCGGCCACGACCATGGGTCGCTCGGCCACTTACGCCGCAGCCATGGTGCGCGACATCATCATGGTGGCCAACGGCGAACTCACCTTCGACGACATCACCGACGGCACGCCGGCGCAGCTCTACGAGCGCCGCCTGCAGAACGGCCACACCCCGCAGACCTTCACCAAGGCCGAGCTCAAGCAGCGTCTCGATAATATCGATCCGCTGCATGCCGCGGCCCAGGTCGCGGGCAAGCCCCTCGCCGGTGCGACTCCCAGGGAGAAAACCCACGAGTTGCTTGAGATGCGCAACAACCGCATTGCCGGCCTCGGCCCGGCAAGCACGTCGCATCTGGAGTACGAAGCCATCGCCGACAAGGTGCGTGGCTCCGTATACGAAGCCCAGATGATCACCCCGAACTGGGTGCTCGACGCAGCCGGTATGAACCCGAAGGACACCAAGCTCTCGGACGTGATGGACATCGTGTCCCCGCTCCGCGGCATGGATCACGCTCAGACGGAGTCCCTGAAGCAGCTCATCGACCTGCGCATGCAGGCGCGCGGCGTCTGCTTCCCGGACATCTACGCCGGCAACGTCGGCAACATGGACGTGCAGGGCGTCGCCAAGTTCTTCCTCCAGAAGTACAGCGACGAAGCCATCATGGCGAATTTCCCGGACCTGGCGGGCGCGGACGCGCTGACCATCTCCCGGAAGCGCGCCGACCTGATCTACACGCAGCTGTGGAAAGAGACCTACAAGGGCATTCAGCTCCACGAGGTCGGTCACTCCCTGGGCATGTTGCATCAGTTCGCCTCGAGCTACGACAGCTTGAACTTCCTGCCCCAGTACTGGCAGCTGCGCGCCAACGAGACCGCCCTCACCGGCGAGGCCTCCACAGGCGCAGCGGCCAACTGCAAGGGCAACCCGACGCAGGACGGCAACGCTTGCATGGGTCCGCGCTACCTCGATCCGGAGACGGACGACGAGCTCGGTCAAGGCAATGAGTCGCGCCCAGGCATCTCCTACTTCGGCCACACGTCGACCATGGAGTACCAGAACGAGCGTTTCTTCGAGACGGTCGGCCTGGGTCAGTACGACATGCTCACCATGAACGTGCTGTACGGACGTCTGCTCCAGTCCTTCGACCGCGACCGGGGCTACTCGGACGCCGAGACAGCGCCCTTCGCGTATCGTAACTGGACGCAGCTGACCGAAGACAACTTGGTGGTCTGGTCCAACCCAGACATCATCAAGGACATCAAAGTCACCTCTGGTAAGGGCCAGCCCCTGCCCGGCGGCGGCAACGGTCTGCCCGGCCAGAACATCTTCGGCACCGGAGAGTTCCTGCAAGGCATGCACTACACGGAGCAGGCTCGACGCCTCAAGGCCTTCGATCCCGCCCGCTGCCGTGAAGCCACGCAAGAAGAGAAGGACAAGGCCGAGTGGCGCATCGTGCACGGCAAAGTCTGTGCAGCTCCGCCCAAGGACTACGCCTTCTGGCGCGATTTCGAGAACGGCACCCCGCCGTCCAATGAAATCAGCGAGCCGCTGCTCAAGTGGCGCGTAAACCCGAACGTTTCGACGGCTCCGGGTGCCATTCGCTGGCCCTTCCGCTGGGGTGTGACGAGCAACTCGTATCCCCACACCAACCCGTCGGACGCGGGTGCGGACATCTACGAGGTCACGAAGTCGACCATCGAGAAGTTCGATTACCAGTACCCCTTCACCTACTTCCGCCGGAAGAACCGTGACTGGGCCTACTTCAACATCCCGTCCCGCGTTTCCCGTGGCTTCTATGAGCGCCTCCGCGCGTTCCACTGGAGCATGGCCATCGACGCGGGCCGCCTGGGTGCTCTGATCTCGCCTGACGAGCCCTTTGCAACCCAGTTCGGCTTCAGCCCGAAGGACGTGGACGAAGTCAACGCTGGCATCTACAAGATTTTGGGTGAGTCCGATGACTGGGGTCGTCCCCAGGCCATGGCCGCCAACGAAATCTTCGGTGCCATCACCCGCGCCTTCTTGATGCCGCAAATCGGCAACTACGGCACGTGTGACGTCGCGCCGGGCGCGACCACGGCCCTCCTCGACGCGGACTGCGGTAGCGGCGGCAACAAGTCGCTCATCGTGGACGCCTCGACGGGCCGCTACATCGACCCGGACTTCAAGGGCGACGCAGACGGCGGCGGTTCCTGGGACTACCAGAACTACGTCAACTGGGCCGGTTACACCTTCGAGAAGTCGGATGCGTCCCGTGCGCTCACCGACGGTCGCGCGGTGTTCTTCACCATCTCCCGCGAGAACTACCTCGATGGTCGTAACGTCAACGTGAACTTCCGTACCGACATGCCGCAGGCCATCGACCGCCTCTTGGGTGGTGTGTTGTCCTCGGACTTCGAGACGGTTGCACCCTACGTTGTCGGCGGAAGCGCTATCGAGACGTCCCCGGTGTTGACCACCAACCTGTTTGGAACCAACCCGACTCGTCCCGCTGGCGCCCGCGCTCTGTTCCCGAACGTCGGTTACAAGCAGCAGGTGGGCACCTTGGTGTTCGCACACATCTTCGCTCGCTTGAACGGCGACCTGACCCTGTCGAATAAGATGCGTATCTGGATCGACGGCCAGGCTTCCCCCGGAGCGAACATCCCGGACGCACAGCAGGCCCGCTTCTACAACCCAGAGAGCGGCTTCACCTACATCGCCAAGAAGTACGGCGACGATGTGGTGATGGGCAAGACCGTCGACAAGGGCATCGCCTCGCGCATGCTGCGCACGGCGAACTTGCTCTTGGCGCGGGCGTACGAAGTTGATGGTGGGGACAAGAACCCGACCCTCGACCAGTACGGCGCGGTCAACGTCATCCTTGACGCCAACGGCCAGCCCATCCTGCGCAGCGCCGCCTACGCCAACGAGTACCGCGCCTTCGTGGGACTCTTGGACGCGGCGACCCAGCTGAGCAGCATGATCGGCTACGGCCCGTTCAATGGCTGGGGAGGCATCGACCTGAACTAAGAGGTCATTGCCATGACGCGCCGCAACAGCGGCGCGTCGCGAAGGGCCCGGACCACATGGTTCGGGCTTTTTGCTTTTGTGCTTTAGCGACGCCACAGGGGAGAACACAGAGACGCCCCTCGGGTTGCCCCGGGGACGAGCCCGGGCGCAATACGCGAGATGAGTGCGGCCGCGACGCACCGCGCCCCGACCCAACCAAACTCAAGGCCGTCAGCTCGCGACTTGCAAGTAGCCGCGCTTGATCAGGGACTGCACGATTTCGGCGGTCTGCAGATCCGTGACCTTGCTGCGATCGAAGAGCGAAGCGAGCGTCGGTGAATTGAGGGCGGTCTGGAGCAGATCCAAATGCGTCGGCTCGAGCTCGTGTAGCGGGGCCTCCAAGGGAGTGCGCAAGATGAGACGAGACTCTACCGGCGGCAGTCGGTCGAGCAACGCATTGAGTTCGTCCTGCTGCCGAAAGCCTTCCATGAGGCCTTCCTGGACGCTCATGTTCATGGGCTCTGCAAACTCCTGCTCGGAGGGGGGCTCGAGTTCGAACTGACCCTGTTGGTAGGTCAGCATGCGGTAGAACGCCTTCGGAGGCGGCAGGTGCTCCACGCCTTCGATCACTGCGAAGGTGAGGATGCCCTTGTCTAGGTAGATGCGACCGACTTGGTCCCCGCTGCGCAGCACCAGGACGCCGGTCTTCCGCGAGGTGCCAAAGAGCTGCAGCAGATCCGGCAGCGGGATTTCTTCGAGGTTGCCGCTCATGCGCGGCGCCTCGCCACGGACTTGAGCCTCACGTTTCGCAGCCACGCCTTCCAAGTCGCTCTTGGATGAGGGCGCGTCGCCTGCGACGGTAACGACTTTGAGAATGCTGGTGCCCACCAAGACGCGATCACCCTCGCGCAGCACGGCGTTCTGGATCTTCTCGCCGTTGACGAACGTGCCGTTGGTGGACCCGAGGTCTTGAATCGAAATCACACCGCCACGCATTTCAATCTGCGCGTGTCGCCGGGACACCATCTCCTCGACCAGCACCATGTCGAGCTCACTGGAGCGGCCGATGACGATCGGACGCGCCTCTTCGATGGGGAACTCCCCGCCCTGGTACTTCCCAGAGATGAACCGCAACGCGAGTCGCGCACTACCAGCGTGGACCATGCCGAAAATGTCGCCGCTAAGCCCGTGGGCTTCGGCAGGCTCTCCCGTTTTCGGATGGTGAAGCTCCACAAGCGCCTGGGTCGCAGCCATTGGCGGCGGACACGTACTCGCAAGCGACAAGCGGTTTTCGGGACGCAGGAATTGGCATCGGGTGCTCGTGGGCGAGATGGGTCCTACCCCGGGGGCGGCGGGCAGTCAGCAGGGCTCTGTTTTGCCTAAAAAGATAGGGCCTTCGCGGATATAGGGTCAAGCAAAGCCGCAGAAATACAGCGCACTTGGCCCTTCTGGGCTGACCTCTGTCAGAGGCCCGGGGCCGGTCAGGCCGGTTTGGGTTCGGGTCCGCTGGCGGAACTGATGCTCGGCAGCTCTTTACGGCCTGCCCGGGCGGGCAATTGGGCGGGCAGAACCACGGTGAAATTGGCGCCCTGCCCTGGCTGGGAGTTGACCTCGATGCGGCCTCCCATCTCCTCGACCATGCGCTGGCTGATCGCCAGGCCGAGACCGGTCCCCCGGTCTTTGGTGGTGAAGAAGGGCACAAACAAATTGCTCAGCACCTCGGGCGAAATGCCGGGACCATTGTCCTTGACGCTGATCTCCACCCATTTGGCGTCGGAGAGCCCCAGGCGATCCCGCAGGGCGGTGCTGACCCAGATGCGCGACGCGCCGCTATCTTGAGCGTTGAGCACCAAGTTGATCAGCACCTGACGCAGTTGTTCGGCGTCAGCTCGCACGGCGGGCACGTCGTCCGCGAGATCCACGTCCATGCTGGCAGCGTCCCCTTCGGTGCGCAGAACCTGCAGTGTGCGGGTGACCACCGCATTGGCATCGATCACACCCGGGTTGCCCTTGGAGGGGCGCGCATAGTCCAACACCGAACCGACAACTCGATCGAGGCGATCAACCTCCTCCAGGATGATCCCAATGAACTCGCGCGCGTTGGGCTCAAGCTCGGTTCCGTCCTCAGGATCCCCCAGTAGCTGCGCCGCACCCTTGATCGCGCCCAGAGGGTTCTTCACCTCGTGGGCAAGACCGGCAGCCATCTGCCCCAGCGCCGCCAGGCGGTCACGCTCCTGTAACCGACGGTACTGCTTGGAGTTCTCCACGACGACGGCGATCTGCACGCAGAGCGCGTCCAAGAGCGCGACATCGTCGGGCGAAAACGCGTCCCGCACGCGGTCGTCTACGACCAACAGCAGACCAATCACTCCCTTGTTTTCGCCCCGAATGGGCGTCACGACGCTGTCCTTGAACGCCGCCAAGACTTCCGCGGCCGCCAGCACACGCTCGTCCGCCTCCAGCGCGGTGGTGTTGCGCAACTTGCGATGCTCCAAGATGTCGTCTGCCAATTCCTCGATAACCAAAGGGCCCTTTTCCAGGCGGTCCAGTAGGGGCCGCGCCACGGACCCGTCGATGCGCGGAGGAGCCGGCGGTCCGAAAGAAAGCCCCAGCTCGAAGTCCTGGCCGATAGGATCGCGCAGGTACAAGGCAGCGCCGGTTGCGCGACGCGATGCCTCTAGCTCCGTCATCACCACCTGGACCATTTCGCTGACTTGGAGCACGTGCACCAGCTGTCGCCTGGCGTTGAGCACGGCGCGCTCCAAGTCGACGCGCTCAAGGAAAAACGCGCGATGGATGTACTGCTCGACCTTGTCGCGTAGGGGCTCGAACAGCACCAGGATGACGATCGATGCCAAGATCGCGTTGAGGTACATGGTGGAAAAGCCACCCACCAACACCACAAAGACATAGAAGATCCCGGCGAGGCAGAACGCCAAGGCCGTCGACACCACGAGCTGGCCCAGGATGTCGTAGAGATCGACCAGTCGCTCTCGAATCATCGACTCGGAGAGCATGAACAGAAACACGATGGCAAGCACGGCGCCCACCGGTGGCAGCGGAGCGCCGATGAACCAGAGGAAATCCGCCAGGGAGAACAGCGCCGCGGAGGCACCGGTGAACACCAAGAAACGCACGCGACGCTGCGTGGCGCGCGACTGACTGCGTTCTCCACGCACGGCCAAGCTGTACAGACCAGCCGCAAAAAGGCCGAACACGTAGAGCATCACGGCGCCACGCACGAGCCCGTGCCGATGCTGCGGCGAAAGCACCAATACGAGCATGGGCACCAACAACACGCCGGCAACGCGCACCAAGGTCGAGCGCCGCTCGAGTCGCGGCACGATAGCCTCGAAGAGATTCACGGCCAGTTGGGGCAGAAGCACCGCCAAGATCGCGGTGAAGCGCACCCACACGTCGGCCTGCATGAAGTGATAGAGCCACTGCGCGATGTACCAGAGACCGATATCCGCAGCGAAGGCGGCGAAGAACAAATCTGCACGCCGGCGCCGACCGCGCAGCAGGAACGAGCCGGCAATGGCCAACGCGAGCGCGCCGCAAAACAGGCTGGTGCGCGTGCGAAGATCCATAGTTCAGGCCTAGCACCAGCGAGCTCGCCCCCGCGCAAGTGCGCGATGGGCGTCGGCGGGACTCAGCCGCCGTTGGACGTCTTGCCGTCGCTACCGCTGGCAGCGCCGGATTCCGTGCCTTGCTTGGTCTCCGCTTCTTCGGAGCCGTTGCCGGCGCCGCTGGAACTCTCGGTTTCGCTCTCCCAGGGATAGGGGGAGGGGCCACCGGGGCCGCTTTCTTGGGCGATCCACGGGTAGGGCGAGGGGCCGTTGGGATCGTCGTCAGAGCTCGACAGCACCGGGTCCCGCATGGGGTCGAGGGCGACTGGCTGTTCTCCGGGCCCTTCCTCGGGCTCCCCGGTGACACTGAGATCGTATTCGTCTTCTTGATAATCCGGGTCCACCAACTGCGCGGAGCAACCGCCCAGAGCGAACAACGGAATTGCGAGGTACAGGATGCGTCGCATCACGATGCCTCCTCCGTCGAGAGCTCGTATTGTTTTACGAGCTGGCTAAGTCGCGGCCGCTTCATGCCAAGAAGGCTCGCGGCGCGAGTGATGTTGCCCCCGGTCTCGGCAAGAGCCCGGGCGATGCACTCTTTTTCGATACTGCGTTTCAAGTCAGAAAGGCTGGTCCCGCCGTGGCGGATTTCGCGGTACACGACGCTGCTGACGGGATCCTGATCACAGGTCGACAGATCGCTCAGCATTTCCGGGGCGGGTGGCAGCGTCGAGCGGCGCACAGACTCCGGGGGCGCGATGCTGGGCTCCGAAGCCACGCGACGCAGTGCCTCTACGTGCTCCACCAAGTCGGAGACGCCGATCACTTCGCCGTCGCTGAACAGCGAAGCCGCGCGAAGCGCATTCTCTAGCTCCCGCACATTGCCGGGCCAGCGGTAGCGCACGATGAGCTGAAGCGCCTCGGGCGAGACGGACTTGCACGGCTCTTCGCGCTCCTTGGCGACGCGGACGAGCAGCGCGTCCACCAGCTGGGGTAAGTCGTTGCTGCGCTCACGCAGAGCCGGGATCTCCAGAGCAATCCCAGCGAGGCGGTAGTAGAGATCTTCGCGGAACTGCCCCGCTTCGACCATCTTCTTGAGGTCGCGGTTCGTCGCGCAGACAATGCGTACATCCACGGGGATAGACGCCGTCCCCCCGACACGCTCGATGCGCCGCTCTTCGAGGACGCGCAACAAAGCCACCTGGGTGCGCGGAGAAATATCGCCAATCTCGTCGAGGAACAACGTGCCGCCGCTGGCGCGCTCGAAGCGGCCGCGCCGACGGGACGTGGCTCCCGTGAAGGAGCCCTTTTCGTGGCCGAATAGCTCGGAGAGCAGCAAGCTCTCCACCAGCGCCGCGCAGTTGACTTTGACGAGGGGGCCACTGCTGCGCCGGCTTGCGTTGTGCACTAGCTCTGCGATCAGTTCCTTGCCAGTGCCACTCTCGCCAAGAATGAGCACGGTGGCATCCGTGGGTGCCACCCGTGCCGCCGCCGAAAGCAGGGAGCGCACCGCTGGGTCGCGGCCGACATAGCTGCGCTCCGACTTGGTCGCGGGCTTGCGCAGCGCCGAAGCCGCGGCAAGCACCGCTTTCGGGACGGGCATGCTGGCGTTCTCCAAGCGCGCCAAGCGCACCAGGTCCGGCCGCGCCAGGTAGGCGTCGCGCAGCGTGCCCGAGAGCCCGTCTGCAATGTGATCCCGCAGCGCGGCGGCAAGGCGAGTGTGCTCCGCGGCTGTGGATTCGTCGCTGTTGGCGAGGGCAACCTCCGCCGCAGTCAGATGGGCCTCGCGGCAAAGCTCTTCGTCTCCGCTCTGCCGCGCGGCGTCGACGGCAGCGTCCACCAGGTCCTCGGCGGGTTCGCCGGAGGCGCGTGCGATGAGCGCCCGTAGCAATGCCACCTCCGCGCGGTCGAATACTGAAGCAGACAGCGCCTCGGCCGCGTCCGTGGCCTTCGCTGCTCGGGCCAGCATGCCGTCTTCAAGGGCTACGCGTGCCCCAAGGCGGTGGCACTCCCCAGCTTTGTCGCCGTCTGAAGCGTGCGCGGCCGCTCGCAACGCGGCGCCAAGCTCGCGCTCGGCATCCAAGGTCCGTCCACGAACCAAATGCAGGCGCGCCGTCGCGAGGGAAAGCTCCGTGAGCCGAGAGGGAGGAGCGCCGGCACCGAGTGCTTGACGCCCGAAGCGCAACCCCTGTTCCGCGTGGTCGATGAGACCCAAACGCAGCCGCAACTCGACAAGGTTGGCGACGTCGCGCGCAAAGCCGAGGCGGTCGCCCAGGCGTCGGTGCACACTGGTCGTTTGCTCCAAGAGCTCCAGCCCCTTGGCGTGTTCGTGGCGCTCGATGGCAAGCACTGCAAGGTTGGAAAGCGCGAATGCGACCGCCCGCGGTTCGCGGCGCGCTTTTCCGTCGCTGAGCACGCTCTCGAGCAGTGACTGTGCTTCGTCTCGGCTGCCCCGGGACAAGAGCGCGATGGCGCGATTGACCCGTGCGCGCAGCTCCGACGTGCTTGCGCCCATGCCGATGGCCTCGCAAACGTCCGTGGCGAAGTGCCGGTCCGCTTCGTCCCAAGCTGCACGCGCCAGCAAGATCTTGCCAAGCACGTTGCGCGCCCCAAGACGCAGCTCCCCGGAGGATTGTTCGGCCGCGGCTTCAGCGAGGCGAGCAGCCTCGTCGTAGTCGCCGCGTGCGTAGGCCGTCTCCGCGAGCTCCACGGCAGCGGCCGCTTTCTGGGTCGGCGCGGCTGCAATGCCGTGCGCCTTGCGCAGGGCGGCTTCCGCAGACACCAGATCGCCGCGCGCGAGAAAGGCCCGGCCCAGGAGCAGGCTCTGGCGAAATGTGTCGTCGCTGTCGGTACAGGGGCGGGCGAAATCGAGCGCCACATCCACGTCACCGAGATCCATGGCCAGCTCGGCTGCGCGGAGCAACGCTGCGGGGCCAGCGTCCATCCGCACGAGCATCTCGCGCCAACGCTTCCACATTTCGCTGCGGCAGAATGCATCCCGTGCCGCATCGAGCGCGAGGCGCATGCGCGACTCCAACCCATCGGCGTCCAGCTGTCCGAGCAAGAGCTCCGCAGCCCGGGACAGTGCCCAGGGGTCGCCAGGAAAGATCTGTTCAAGAGCGCGGCCGGCCTTGTCGGCCGCATCCGCGTTGTCCTGGGTGAGCGCTACGCCGGCATCGGCGTCCGGCTCCAACCAACCATCCCGGACTTCAACGTAGCCTCCAGCGACGAGCAATTCGAAATGTGCGCTGGGGCCGAGGAGCTCCGCGTGGGCCCGGGGCCACGGCCGCCCGGCCAACACCAATGCCTGCAGCGTCGCGACCTCTGCCTGCGCCAGCGGTGGCCGATCGGCAGCGTTCGCGGCGTGCACAAAAGCATCGAGCTGGGCAAAGTCACCCTGCACAGTCGCGCCAAGCTGCGCCGACACAGACTCCCAGAACCGGGCTGAAGCGCCAGCGTCGAGACGTTCGCCGACCGTGAACTCCCTTGCCCCGACAAAGTCTTGGGGTTGCTCGGAAATCAACACGATCAACGCGCGGCCGCTCTTCTCGGCGAGGAGCCGAAACACCTGCGCGTCCCAGGTATTCGCACGCACCGGCGCGATCAACATGGCGGCAGTTTCGTCCGCTGTCGCCCCGATGCGATCCGCCAGGTCGAAGGCGTCCGAACCCGACGCGGGGAGACACAACCGTCGCGCCAGATCTCGCGCAGCGCTTTCGGCAGAGAAAGACGCACGGGCAACCTTGCGCCCGAGGGCGGCTGCGCGGCGCTCGGCGTGGCGCGCAACCGAGAGCGCCACTTTGGCGCTCGCAACCTGCACAAACACAATGCCGCGGCTGTCGTGCTGTCGCAGCGCGTCGTCGAGCACGTCAAAGGACGGGAGCGCCGACGACGGGGAATTCAGTAGAGAGGGTTGCGCCGCCACGGTGATCCAACGCTAGCGCTGGGAGGGGCCCTGGGCAACGTGGATCCCCTGGAAATTTAGCTATTTTTGTGGCGCCGGGGGCGTTTCAGGGTCGGCGCAATTTTCCGCTCTGGCCGCTTTTTTGAAGTGCCCAATAGCGCGGCCAGCTCGGCCCGTGCCGGCGCGCTGCGGGGCGAGCCGCGGGCCGCGATCTCGAGCTGCCGGCGCGCCAGCAAGCGGTAGATGTCGAGCAACTCGGGCTCCTCAGCCAGTGCGGCCAGGTGAGCGCGCACGGTCCCCGAGTCCCCACGCAGCACCGGGCCACTGAGCGCGGCGGAAATTCCAACAATTTCAATATTTTGCGCAACCGAGCGCAGCAGAACCGCCAAGCCCGCCGCCGACACCCCCGGCGGCATGCCGGCTTGCCGGAACACATGGTCCGCGCCATCGGCAAGGGCCACGGCGCCGTTGGCGAGCAATGCCGCCGCCGCGTGATAGGCGCTGGCGTCCACCTGATTGCCGTCGACCGCCCGCGCCCCGAGCAGCCGCGCGAGACGACGCCCCGCTCGGAGCGCCCGCGCATCTCCCCGCAGCGACAGCAGGGCACCCCGAAAACTCGGCGCACACTTCGGAGATGCGAAGCTGAGCAGTGGGTGTGCGGCGCCGATGCCAGCGACATGCCCGCGGAGCGGCGAAAGCGCGTCCACATGCACGCCGCCCGCCAGGTGCAGCACCACCGCGCCAGGCGGCAGCGCCCCACGCTGCGCGAGCTCTTTTGCGAAGGGAGCGATGGCGCGATCACGCAAGGCGAGCACCACGAGATCCGCTGGTGGGTAGCCGCGCTTTGGGATTCCACGTCGCAGTGGCCGCAGGCGCACGCTGGCTCCGGCCTCCCGTAGTGCTTTAGAAAGGGCGGAGCCGGCGCGGCCTGCTCCGACGACCAGGATGTTCACGCGTAGAGCCCTCGTGCCTCGGCGTGTTCGAGGACCGCGTGCGGCAGCATGGCTTTGAGCAGCGCGCGGCTGCTCGGGCTGGGATCCGCGAGCAGCTCACGCACCCGCGTCGACGAGAGTTCCGGCAGCACGGACACGGGAGCATCGGCATGCGCAAACCCGACCCGCCCCAGCACCAGGGGCGGGGCAATGGCGCAAATCTTGTCGAAAGCGTGCCACTTTTGCGCTTCGAACAGCACGTCCGAACCGACCATCAAACGCATGCTCCAGCTCGGATGCTCGCGACTCAGATGCTGCAGCGTGTTCAGCGTGAGGCTCGGAGCTTCGAGCTCACGTTCCACCGCAGAGACCTCCACGCCCGGGATCCAACCCACCGCAAGCTGGGCCATCGTCAAACGATCCTCGAAAGGAGCCAGCGGTTTGTCGAAAGGGTGTTGGTAAACAGGCACCACAAGCACCTGCTCTGCGAGTCCAGTTGAAATCACGTAGGTGCACGCCAGCACGTGCGCCACGTGCGGCGGGTTGAAGCTACCTCCGAAGAATGCCACCCGCATGATCTTAGGCTGCGCAGTTCATCACGGCCGCTAGCCGCTTGGAAAGGGGCAGGAGCAAAAACCTTCGCCAATCAGCCATCAGAAACACTGATGCGCGCTGCAGGTGCAGCCACCAAACGTTCACGCCGAATTTCCCGACACACGCTATCGAATAGGGACAGATGCACCCCGTCCGAGCGCTCTTCGAGCAGCATCATGCCGCAGTCGCCGAGGTGGCCCGGCGCCAGGAACCAACGCGAGCCAACCGCTTTCACCAGCGGGTCGGTGCTCTTGCCAAAGACAAGAAAGGTCGCCGAAGCAATGTCGTCTTCATCTAGGTTGGCTTTGTCATGGATCAAGACCGCGACCCGACCGCCCAACAGCTCCATCAGGCGCGTGCCATCGCCGGGCAAGGACTCGAAGGCCCGCAGCGACTCCCGTTCGCGTTCTGCACCCACAAAGGCGTCGATTTCCATGGGCGTCGCCGACGCGCATCGCTCAGCCGCGCGGCGGAAGAGCTGCTCTTCGCTGGCGTCGGCGCCAACCAGGGACCTGGCCCGGTTTTCCACTTCACGGTCCAAGGCGCCATCCAGACCCAGGTAGATGATGCGCTCGGCGCTGGCCTCCGTGTGCAAGAAACGCGCTGCGCGCTCGAGAACATCGAGGCGGTCCGTAGCCGGGCCCAACAAACCGAGACGCATTAGGGCCACGCTAGGTCCTCCGGCGCTCAAAGGGAATACATCCCGGGCCGCGCTGGGGCCTAGCAATGCCGCGGCCGCCGAGACAGAGTCCCAAACGGCATGCCCGCGCGCACCGCACCGCCCAAAGACCCCGTCTGGATCGAGCACGACGGCGACCGGATCCTTGCCGAACGCGGTGAACCGCTGGCGGTCGCGCTGCTGGCGGCGGATCGAGTGTTGCTGGCCCGCAGCCCGAAATTGCACCGCCCCCGTGGCCCCTACTGCCTGCGGGGCGCCTGCGACGGGTGCCTGGCGCGGGTCGACGGACAACCCAACGTCATGACCTGCATGCGTGAGGCACATGGCGGTGAGCAAATTGAGACGCAAAACGTGATCGGATCCCGGGGCGTGGATCTAATGGAAGCCACGGACTATCTGTTCCCGCGAGGCATCGATCACCACAAGCTATTCGCCGGCGTGCGGGGCGTCTCTTCCTTGGTGCAGAGCTTCGCTCGCCGCGTCGCCGGGCTTGGCAAGCTTCCCGACGCCGTCGTCGACCCGCAAAGCAGCAGCCCGCTGCGGGTGGACGTGCTGATCGTTGGCAGTGGTCGCGCCGGGCTTGCGGTGGCGGCTGGCCTCGGTTCGTACCGCGTGATGCTCGTCGACGACTGGATCGCCTTGGGTGGTAATCTGGCGCTGCGGGATCCGTCGGCCTTGGACGCCGCCCTGTCCGGCATCGAAAATACGCAGGCCCTGCCGGCAACGACCATTGTGTCGCTTTCCAGGGAACCCGGGCCCGGCATCGCCGCGCTTTGTGTCGACGCGTCCGGCGCGCGGCTGGTGCTGCCGCGCGTGGTCGTGCTGGCAACCGGCTGCCACGACCACATCCCTGCTTTCGGCGAAAACGATCTTCCTGGGCTGTTCAGCGCGCGAGCAGCGCTAAAGTTGCAACACGCGGGCGTACACCTCGGCAAACGCGTCGCGCTGGTCGGCGAGGGACTCGCCGCGGATGCCCTGGCGCAAACGCCGGACTCGGAGTTTCTCCGCTTCAGCGAGGCGGAAGTGGTCCGCTGTTCCGGACGCGGCAGAGTGCGCGCGCTGGTACACCTGGATGGTCAGCGCGAACGGCGCGTGAGCGTCGACTGCGTCGTCAGCGAGGGTCCGGGGGCGCCAGCCTTCGAACTTGCGGCACAGGCGGGCGCAAAGGTGCGTCACACAAGCGCAGGGTTCGTGCCCGTATGCGACGCCTCGGGACAGGTGGCCCCCGGGGTATTCGCTGCAGGCAGCGTGATCCAGAACGCGGTCACTTCGGCTCAGGTCGCCACGGCTGTGCGGCAAGTGCTGGCTTCAGTCCTCGAGTAGCATTCCAAACAGCGCCAGCCCGCCGGTAATGAAGACCAAGTCAAAGACGCCCATCAGGCGAAAGTAATCCCCCAATTCCGCTGCACTTGCCCCACCCAGCAGCTCACGCGTTGCGGCCACGGCCGAAAGCAGGGTGGGAGAAAGCAGTGGGAACAACACGACCGCCAGCATCAGGTCGCGGGCGCGCGTACGCACCGTCATGGCACCGAATAACGTGCCAGTGGCAGCGACGCCCGGCGTGGCGGCCAGTGCGATCAACACGAGCCCGGGACCCATCACAAGTAAGTCCACAGCAAAGAGCAGGGACGCAAGGGGGATCACCAAAAGCTCGATCACCACCAAGAAACAAAACAGCGCCAGCGCCTTGCCGCAGAACAGCGCACTCGGCGACAGGGGTGAGACAACCAACCCAACCAAAGCGCTCTCCTCGCGCTCCCGCTGCCAGGCCCGGCCCAGGGCCAGCACCGCGGCAAATGCCACTGACAGCCACACCACCGCCGCAACCACCAGCCGCTGGCTCATCGGCCCGCCGTACAGGGAAAAGGAAGCCATCACCACCAACAGCACCGCAAAGAAGCCGCTGGTAGTCACGACCTCGCCGGTACGCAGCTCGATCCGCACGTCCTTCTGCACCACCAACATCACCTGCGACGACCAACTACGTCGATGGCGCAGCAATGGCTGCACAGGGGTTGCGAGATCCGACACGGGCGGGATTATCGTTCGGGCGACCGATTTCCGGTAACCCTTTCGCGGCCGACGCGAGACCCTTGGCGAACGCGAGGGCTTTGGGGGGGTGACAACCGCCGGCGAGTGACTACGCTACGGCCCCCCGCAGGAAGCCGCGTGGGATTGTCTTCAACGAGGGAACACCATGGCCGACGTCAAAATCGAGCATATTTACAACTGCAGCGCCGACACTTTCTGGGACAAGATCTTTTTCGACGACGCCTACAACGAGGAGCTGTTCAAGAAAGCCCTCGAGTTTCCCAGCTACGAAGTCGTCTCGCAAAAAGACAGCGAAAGCGCCATCGTGCGCACCATCAACGTGGTGCCGAAGCTCGGTCCCATGCCTGGCCCCGTGAAAAAACTCATTGGCGACGGTCTTGGCTATTGCGAAGAAGGCACCTTCGACAAGAAAACCCGGCGCTACACCATAAAGATCACGCCGAACAAGATGGCGGACAAGATCAAGATATCCGGCGTGCTGTACGCAGAGCCTGCCGGCGAGGGCAAGATCAACCGCGTCTTCGAAGCCAAAGTAGAAGTGAAGATCTTCGGAGTCGGCGGCCTGGTCGAGAAGCAGGTCATCGGCGACATGGAAACCAGCTACGCCAAGGGAGCTGAGTTCACCAACAAGTTCATCGCGGACAAGGGCCTGTAGCAGTCACCGCACCGCACAGGCCACACCGGTAAAAGTCTGAGCCGCTCAGGCCGATGCGGTCTTGGCGGCTGCGGGCTTCTTGGCAGCCTTCTTCGCTGCCTTCTTGGCTGGCGGCTTGGCAGCTGCCTTAGCCTTGCGGGCGGCAGCTGCCCGCTGCTGATCGAGCAGTCGTGGAAGCGGGGAGCTCTCCAGCCTAGACTTGTAGCCGGCGGCCTTGGTGCGATTCTCCGCCTCCAAGATGGCTCCGATGAGCTTGTCTCGGCTGCCAAAGTCTTTCTTCACAGCAGCGAGCACGTCGTGCAGGTGCAGAAGCTTGGTGTTGGAAACGCGCGCGAGGCCCTTGGCGCTGCTCGTGCGATCGAGCCAGAGCTCTTTCGTCGCGAGCTTCTCGACGGCGGCGGCCAACTTCTCTTTGCTTTCGAAGCGCTCTTTTACGAGCGCGAGCGGGGTCTTTTTCATCTTCGTCTCCGGGCCGCCGGGTAGGGCGTGCGGGGGCGGGCCTTCTAGCAAGGGCAGGGAGTCGTCGCAAGCCAGGTGCGATTCTTTTTTGATTTCAGACACTTGTCCGTAGATACGGGGCCGCCTGTAGCCGGAACTTTTTAGAAGTGATACCCGAGGCGCCATGAGCGGTCCTCGCGTGCGATTTGCCCCTTCCCCCAGCGGCTACCTCCACATCGGCGGAGCCCGGACGGCGTTGTTCAATTGGCTGTGGGCGCGCCGGCAGGGCGGCACCTTCGTGCTGCGCATCGAGGACACGGACCAAGATCGTTCCAGCATCGAGAGCGTCCGGGCGATCCTGGATGATCTCAAATGGCTCGGTCTCGACTGGGACGAGGGCCCAGAAGCAGGCGGTCCCCACGAACCCTACTTTCAGAGCGAGCGTAAGAGCGACTATCGGCGCGCTGCCGAAGAGCTGATCGCGAAAGGCAAGGCCTATCGCTGCTACTGCACCAAGGAAGAACTCGACGCCGCGCGGGCTGCGTTGAAAGCGAAGGATCCGAAGGCGCAGTTCGTTTACCCGGGCACTTGCCGAGAGCGCACGGACGCTCCGGACTTGCCCCACGTGGTGCGGTTTCGGACTGAAGCCGCGGGTGACACCACGTTTCAGGACAAGGTCTTCGGTACCGTCTCGACTCCGAACTCGGTACAGCAAGATTTCGTGCTCGTGCGCAGCGATGGATTTCCGCTCTACAACCTCGGCTGCGTGGTCGACGACCACGCCATGGGCATGACGCTGGTGGCTCGCGGACGGGACCATATTGGCAACACCGCTCAGCAAGTCATGCTGTACCAGGCCTTCGGCTGGGAGCTGCCGGAGTTCGCGCACCTGCCGATGATGCTCTCGGCCAAGGGCGAAAAGCTGTCTAAGCGGCATGCCTCAGTGGCAGTGGCGGAATATCGGGAGCGCGGCTTCACTCCCATGGGCGTGCTGAACTACTTGGTGCGCTTCGGCTGGTCCCACGGCGACCAAGAGATCTTCAGTCGCGAGCAGCTGATCGAGCTGTTTTCCTGGGACCGCGTCAACAAAAGCGATGGCAAGTTCGACGCCAAGAAATTCGCGGACGTGGCCTTCGAGCATTTGAAGAACGAGGACCTCATGAGCAGCGCCGAATACGAGGCGGCCGTGCTGCCCTTCCTCGAAGCGCGGGGACTGAGCGTCGATCGCGAAGTGCTGAGCCGAGTGCTGCCAGCGATCCGTCCGCGAGCGCACGACTTGATCGAAGCGGCGCACGCCCTCGACTACTACTTTCGCGCGGAGCCCGAGCTCGATGAGGCGGCCCGCAAGAAGTTCCTTACGCCAGCGGCCGCTCCGCACCTCGACGCGCTGGCGGATATGGTGGCGGGCGCGCAGCCCTTCGAGGCGGCACACCTGGAAGAACTGTTCCGGACGTTCGTCGAAGAGCGGGAAGTCAAGATGAAGGACGTCGCACAACCGGCGCGGGTCGCGCTCACCGGGCGCACGGCGAGCCCACCCCTATTCGATGTCATGGTGGCTCTGAGCCAAGAGCCGAGCGTCGCCCGTTTGCGACGCGGCGCAGAGATCGCAAAGACCCCCTGATTCCAAATGCTGGGCGCGCTCGGTCTTTCCCTAGGTCCAGCTGAGGAGTTGGTACTACCCCTGACTCACCTAAAGACGGTGAGCTGGTTCGACTCCATCCTGGGCTACCCACCCATCAAGGCGCTGCTCCCAATCCCGATCTTGATGGCGATCGCGCCGGTCATCTGGTGGTTCTTTCGAGGCACCTGGAAGGAACTCGATCAAGAAGCGGCGGAGGCCCGCGCCGCACGGGTCGAAGCCGGCGAGACGGACTTGCGGCCGGCTGCGTGCCTGCTCATCGTGGCGATCGTACTGACGCTCCAGGAGTACTACGGCGGCAGACAGTTCTACGACACGGTGATCCGTCCGGCCTTGCTGGAATGGGAGGCCAACGGCAAGACCTGGATCAAGCTCACGAAGTACGACGAACTGTATGGCTATAGCTGGTGGGTCTTCTCCCGCGCCGCCGGTTACGTACTGATTCCGTTGCCACTGTGGAAGCTGCTCTTCCCAAAGGACAGCCTGCTCGACATGGGCTTTCGGATCCGCGGCTTTTTCAGCCACGCCTGGATCTACGGGCTGTGCCTTGCCGTGGTGCTGCCTGCCATGGTGCTTGTGGCGTCTCAGCCCGACTTCGGCACCTATTATCCATTCTACAAGAACAGCTCGCGCAGCTGGTTCGACCTACTGATCTGGGAAGCCATCTACTTCATCCAGTTTTTGACCCTCGAGATGTTCTTCCGCGGCTGGATCGTCGGCGCCCTGCGCAAGAGCATGGGCGCCGCCGCGATTTTTGTGATGGCGGTGCCCTACTGCATGATCCACTACGGCAAACCGTATCTGGAGGCGCACGGCGCCATTGTGGCCGGCGTGGTCTTGGGATCCTTGGCCATGCGCACCAAGAGCATCTATTCCGGGTTTCTGGTGCACATCACCGTCGCCTTCCTGATGGATTTCCTGGCGTTGTGGAAACGAGGCGCCCTGCCCACGACCTTCTGGTCCGGCGGATAGCCGCCCGCGAGGGCCGCCGCGGTGGCGATGCCGGGCAACTGCTGCGAGAAAATGCTCCATGTCGCGGCGAGTGCGCGCTATTGAGTCGCGCTCTTGGCTGAGGCCCGCACGCGGGAGTTCCGACAATTGAACGACTTGATCGACAACGGCGAGCAGTGGTCCTGCGAAAAAAGCGCTCAACTGTACCAAATCGGCGGCTGGGGGGATCCCTACTTCTCTGTCGTGGAGTCCGGCGACGTGGTCGTCCGACCGGATCCGACGCGCGAAGGCAGTATCAACCTATACGAGTTGACGGAAGGTCTGAAGGCGCGCGGACTTGAACTCCCCCTGTTGATCCGGTTTTCGGATATTGTGGGTCATCGTATCCGTCGCCTGAACGAGTGCTTCCAACACGCGATCAAAGAGCACGAATACGCCGGCAACTATCGCGGTGTGTTCCCGGTGAAGGTCAATCAGCAGCGGCACTTGGTCGAAGCGATCGTGGAGGCCGGAAGGCCGTGGCAGTTCGGCTTGGAGGCGGGAAGCAAACCCGAACTTTTGATCGCCCTGGCCGCGATGCAAGAAGTGGGCGGGTTGATCATCTGCAATGGCTACAAGGACCACAGCTACATCGAAACAGCCCTGGTCGCGCAGAAGTTCGACAAGAACGTGATTGTCGTCTTGGAACGTGCCGACGAACTGGACGTCGTGCTGCGAGCTTCGGAAAAACTCGGAATCAAGCCGACCTTGGGGGTGCGCGCCAAGCTCACGGCCAAGGGCGTGGGCCGTTGGGCGGATTCCGCGGGGGACCGCGCCAAGTTCGGACTGACGTCGAGCGAGATCGTCGAACTCGTCGACCGCCTCAGTGAGCACAACATGCTCGACTCCCTGGTGCTCCTGCACTTCCACATCGGAAGCCAAATCTCGAGCATCATTCCCATCAAGAACGCGATTCTTGAGGCCGCAAATATCTACGTGGAGCTGGCCAAGCTGGGCTGCGCGATGGGTTTTTTGGACGTCGGCGGCGGCCTGGCAATCGACTACGACGGATCAAAAACCGACTTCCACGCGTCCAAGAACTACGCACTGGCGGAATACGCAGCGGACGTCGTCTCCCATGTGCAAGCGGCATGTGCGAAGGCGGAAGTGCCCGTTCCGACGTTGGTGAGTGAAAGCGGGCGCGCCATCGCCGCGCACCATTCAGTGTTGGTATTCGAGGTCGTCGGCACCAGCGAGGTTCGTTTTGGCGAACCGCAAGAACCACCGGCAAGCGCCCATCGATTGCTCAAGGACCTGTACGAAACCTACCGCGGCATCAGCGCGAAGAACGTGCAGGAGAGTTGGCACGACGCCAACCAGGGCAAAGAAGAAGCCCAGAACCTGTTCA
The DNA here is from genome assembly GCA_937872925.1 of uncultured Myxococcales bacterium. Classification (GTDB taxonomy): domain Bacteria; phylum Myxococcota_A; class Polyangia; order Polyangiales; family Polyangiaceae; genus JACKEA01. Next base: position 74,674 of record CALMUT010000277.1, read on the forward strand.
AATATGGCTACGTGGGCCTGCGGGAGCGCGCCCAAGCCGAGCGGCTCTTCTGGGCGTGCTGTGAGAAGATCCAAGAACGCTTGAAGCGCTTGAAGTTCGTGCCCGAAGAACTGTGGCACCTGGAGCAGACCCTGAGCGCGATCTACTACTGCAACTTCAGTTTGTTTCAGTCCGCACCGGATATCTGGGCCATCGACCAGCTCTTCCCGATCATGCCGATCCACCGCTTGACGGAGGAACCGACCGTAACAGCCCGGCTCGCGGATCTGACCTGCGATAGCGACGGCATGATCGATCGCTTCATCGACGTGGAAGAAGACAAACACGTCCTGGAAGTGCACGAGTGGGAAAAAGATCGACCGTACTACCTGGGCATGTTCCTAAACGGCGCGTACCAAGAGATCCTCGGAGATCTGCATAATTTGTTTGGCGATACGAACGCAGTGCACGTCGCGCTGACAGAGGATAGCTACGAGGTGCGCCACGTGATCAAGGGCGACAGCATCGCGGAGGTGCTGCGCTATGTGGAGTACGTGCCTGAAGACATGGTGGAAGCAGTCCGTCGGCAAGCGGAGCGCGCCGTGCAAAGCGGGCGACTATCCAACGAGCAAATGCGCACGCTGATGCAGCACTACGAGTCTGCATTGCGTAGCTACACGTATCTGACGGACACGTGAGGGGCTGCAGCGCGCTTAGTCGGTGTCGGACTCGGTGTCCGACTCGAGCTGCATCAGCAGATCTTCCGCGCGCTCCGGGCTGATCTCCAGGGCTTCGGATAGGTCGTTGATCAGTTCGTTTTCTTGATCCTGGATCTCGTTGTCCGCAAACGCAATGGCCGCTGCCAGGGAAAAGGCTGCGTCGATGAGCGCTGGGTCTTCTTTCAACACCGGCGCGATGGCCGCCAGCCGCGCTGCCACGCCTTCCTTTGCGCGTTCGTCGCATGCCGCCATGAGTGCCTCGATGTGCTTGGTGCGCATGGCGTTGTCGGTGAGCCCGCGCACGGCGCCACGCAGAACTTCACGTTCGACGTCTGCAACGGTGCCGTCGGCGACTACCATCAGGTACATCGCTTCAAAGAGCGCCTCGAATCGAGTGCGTGCGTCCGGATCCCCTGCGAACGGATCGTCCGTATCGGCGGCCCGCATGAAGTGCGTGCTGGGGGGTGCTCCCAAATCCAGGAGCTCATCGCGAATGCGCTGGAGGGTCTTTGGGCGAAGCTCAATCATGGCCCAGGGCTATCGCCTGAGGCGTTCTGCGAGTCAACGAGCCACTTTTAGCGGGACCCGCAGACCGAAGAAATGCCGGACTTTTTCCCGTGGATCGCCCAAGCTCCGGCCTCAATTTCGGGGCGACTGGGAATGCGCGACTGCCCGCCGGACGTTTTGTTCGGGGCCAGACCTTTCGATTGCTGGACCTTTCCATCCCTGGACCGCTACCATTTCCAAGTCAATGCAGCAGCGCAACCATCCAAGAGCGAAGCGCCGCCGCCTCCTGGTGGCCGCCGGCGCATTGGCTCTGCTCGCCATCGCCCCGACCAGCCATGCCGACATTTACAAAACCGTCGACGAGCATGGCGTGGTGTCGTTTACGAATGTGCCGCGTGGCAAGACGAGCAAAGTAGTCGCGAAGGAATCGAAGTTCCCCAAGGCAACGCCTTTTCTGCCTAGTGACACCTCCCCAGAGCGCTTCACGCGCTACGACGCGCATATCCGCCAAGCAGCAACGCTGTATCAGATACCAGAAGAACTGGTACGTGCCGTGATCAAAGTGGAGAGCGACTACGACCCACGGGCAGTGTCCCGCGCCAACGCCCGGGGCCTGATGCAGATGATCCCAGAAACCGCTGAGCGGATGATGGTGACCGACGTATTCGATCCTCGGCAGAACATCTTCGGTGGAGTTCGCTACCTGCGAGTGCTGGCGAATCTTTTCAATGGCGATCTTTCGCTCACCATCGCCGCGTACAACGCCGGCGAAGGTGCCGTCACGCGCCACGGCGGCATTCCACCCTACGAAGAGACCCGCCACTACGTCGCAAAGGTCTTGGCGTACTACCGCCACTTTCGCTCCCAGAGCGCGGTAGCTCCTCCGCGCCGCTAGCGCGTCGCTCGCTTCTTCTTGGCCGGACGCCGCTTGTACGCGGCGAGCGCCTGCTCGAGTTCGGTGCGCACGCGTTCTACCAGCTCGGGCGGCTCGATCACCTTTGCCCGGGCCCCCCATTCCAGCACCCAGCTCGTTACGGGATTCAGGTTCCCAACGGTGATCGTCAGACGCACGCCGCCCCCAGCGATAGCCTGCAGCTTCTGCGTGGCGTGCACTCGACGCATGCGCACGTATTCTGCTGCTTGAGCGTCGAACTCCACGACGACTTTCTGGCGTTTGTCGCTCTTCCACACGCCGAGCTCGCCCTGGAAATACTCGTTTACTGCGAAGTCATCGGGCAGCGCAAAACGCTCGGTGTAGGAGCATTGCGTGTCGCGCATGCGGTCAAGCACGAAGGTGCGGACCTCACCGCGTTCAACGTGAAACCCGACGCAGTATATGGCGTCCCGGTGCAGCACCATGGCGTAGGGGTGAATGACGATACGTTCTTCTTTGGTCCGCCCACCGCTTTTGTACAATAGGGAGAGCGGGCGCAAATCCGACACGGCCTGAAAGAGATCGTCGAGCTCGTCGGTCTTGTCCGCGTAGTTCTTGGGCGCGAACGGTAGATAGAGAAAGCGGTCTTCCAAACGTGCGTCCGCGAGCCCGGCATTCGGTCCGCGGCCTGGGCGCTGGGCAAACGCGAGTAGTTTGTTGATCGCCAGATCGATTTCCTCGAAGAGCGCGGAGCCGCGCATGGGCTCGAAGAGTCGCCGGGCCGCCAGAATCGCGTAGGCTTGAGTACGGCGCAGTTCGACCTTGCGGGGGATCTCACTGGCGCGGATGCGCCACAGCAGCGCCCCACCACCGCGAGCCGGCTTGGCCTCTAGGTCGAACTCTCGTTCCACCTCCTTGAGGTAGCGGCGCATGGTGCGCGGGCTCACAGAAAGCGCATCCGCGAGCTCATACAACGACACGCCTCGGGGATTCCTCGAGAGCAACTCCCGAAGCAGGTCCAAGCGGCGATGTTGGGTGAAACGCCCCTGGGGGCGGCCAACGCTGTTCATGCCAAGGCAGTCGGTGTCCCGGCTCCGAGGGTGCGTCAAGCCGGGCCAGTGCCCAGGCCACATCGGCCAGCAAAGCGATGCCGCTGCCCGGCCACGCGCCCGAACGCGACACGGCCGCGCGATCCGGCCCGGCGCGATCCCGCCCGTCGCGGATGGACGCGCGATGGACCGACGGCGCGGCGAGCGCTGCCAGACGACGCCGGCATCTCTCGCCTGTTTCCCCACACCGGACCCGGGCGGCAGCAATGTAGGATAAAGTGCGACACGGCCCCTGAGCGTCCCCTTGAGGGTGCGTGTACCTCAGTGTACCGTGGTCATATCGCCTTCTTTTGTCGACAGCTGCGCGGGGCAGTTCATCGACACGTGCGCGCCACGAACCGGGTGCGACTCGCAACGAAGAAATATTCAATGACTACGCACCAAAGCCCTCAGATTGTCCGGAAGCTTGCGCGTACGAGCGCAGCCGCGTTGTGCGCGCTCGCCGCATTTGCGGTCACGGCAGCGGAGCCCAAAGTCGCAAGCGCGCAGCCCTTCGACTGCAACTCGCCGAACCCAAGTATGTGGCCGCCACCGGCGAAGCCATACTTCATGGTTGTCGTCGATACGTCGGGCAGCATGTCTGCTTGTACCAACCCACAGACTGTGTGGCCCCAGACCTGCGCCGACGTCGGGGGCGGCGTCAACAATTCCTGCGGCTGGCAGCCGCTGCGCGTGAACGATGCGAAGTGCGCATTGCGCAACACGCTCTATGCCTTCGCCGGAGAAGCGAACTTCGGTCTTGCCAGCTTCTCGCGCACGACCACGAGCTGCCCGGCTGCGTGCAACTGGGGAGAATTCTGGAACGGTTCGTTTTGGTACCGCTACGCGTACAACGGCTGCACCTTCGGCGGCTCCGGTTGCGGAGGCGCCAACATGCTGGTCGGCGTCAACCTGGATACCGTGCCGACCCCGGCCTCGAACGTACCCGCCATGGTGGAGTACATGGACAACAACTGCGGGGACGCCAAAGAGCTGTTCGCGTACGACTCGACGCCCATTGGGGCCTCGCTGCAGGACGTCCGCACCTACTTTCAGAGCGGTATCCAGGGCTTTCCGTCGCCGCTGAATGCTTCGGATCCCGCGTGTCGCTCGCTGAACGTGATCCTCATGACGGATGGCGGAGAAACCTGCAGCGGCAACCCGGTGACGGCCGCGCAACAGCTGTACAACGGCTTCACGAAGGACGGCATCTTCCGCCGCGTCTACACCCACGTCATCGCTTTCAACGTCGACCAGGCCGCGGACCAGACGTTGCTGAACAACGTGCACAAGATGGGACAGTGCGGCTCCACCACCGGCACCTGCGCCAACGCGGTCAACGCGCTGCAAGCGAGCAACGAAGTCACCCTGTCGCAAGCATTCGCCACAGTGATCTCGGGCGCCATCAAACCCGAGACCTGCAACAACGCCGACGACAACTGCAACACCTGCATCGACGAGGGTTACTCGCGTTTCTGCAATACTGGCACCGGCAAGGTCTGTTGTGCGTGGAGCAACACGACGCAGCGCAACACCTGCCTAACGAATTACCAAGCGTCGATCACCAGCGGCAACCCCCAGGGCAATTTGGACTTGCTGCCCTGCACGACGGTGCCGCAGTCGCAAAACCCGGCCACGTGGCTTTGCTACGACCCCAAGGAAATCTGCGACAACATCGACAACAACTGCAACGGCCAGACCGACGAGGGCTTCACCAAATGCGGCAGCCCGCTGCACTGCCCCCTGCCCGAGACCTGCAACGGACTCGACGACAACTGCGACGGCATCATCGACAACTCCGCCGGCAGCGGTGTGCCCTACAGCGCCTGCCCCGGCGGCTGCACGCCCAGCGCCGAGATCTGCGACGGCTGCGACAACGACTGTGACGGCTTCGCCGACGAAGGCATCGCCGACATTCCCTGCGGCTTTTCGCCGCCGGCCAATTGCGCCGGGGTGCGGCATTGCCAGCATGCAGGCCCGGCGCCGGGTTACCCCGGCACCAACGTGGGCGTCGGCAACTGCATCACGTCGGGGCCTAAGGGCTTCGGCAGCTGCCAGTTTTCCACCCAGTCGGAAATCTGTGACGGCCTCGACAACAACTGCAACGGCACCATCGACGAGGGGATCCCCCCGGTGCCCTGCACCCCCAACCCCGCGCTGAAGTACAAGGAAGACGGCTTCCCCAACAGCCAGTGCACCAAGGGCGTCTTGCCCTGCAACGGCACCTGCACCGGCGGCACGGGCCCCTCTCTCGAAGTCTGCGACGGCATCGACAACGACTGCGACGGGCAGGTCGACGAGGGCGTGCCCAACCTCGGCGCCGCCTGCGGTCTGGCCACCGGACAATGCAAGAAGGGCGTCACCGCTTGCGTCGGCGGCGTCGTGATCTGCCAAGGCGGCACCCCGCCGCAGCCCGAAAGCTGCAACGGCCTCGACGACGACTGCGACGGCACCAGCGACAACGCACCCCTGACCGACCAGCCCGCCGCTCCCGGCTGCTGGACCGAGCCGGCGGGGGGCTGCTCCCCGGCCTGCTCGCACCAGAATTTGACCTGGTGTCCACCGGCCGGCGGCACCTGTCAGGGCACCGGCACCCTCACCTCTCCCTGCCAAACCGGCACCCTGGTGTGTGACGGCGCCAATAAGTGGAAATGCCAAGGCGGCACCAAGCCCATCACCGAAGTCTGCGACGGCGCCGACAACAACTGCAACGGCCAGAAGGACGAAAGCCTCGGCCCGCCCATTGGCGTGGCTTGCGGCTCCGATGTGGGCGAGTGCAAGAAGGGCCTCAACGTCTGCGACAACGGCACCATCAAATGCAATGGCGGACAGGGGCCCGTCACCGAGCTGTGCAACGGCAAGGACGACGATTGCGACGGCACCATCGACAACGGCATCCCCCTCGGCGGCGCCTGTAACGCCACCTACGATACCAACGCCTACCCCGGGGACCGCACCAAGGGGCAGTGCAAGCCGGGCGTCACCGCCTGTGACGGCAACGGTGGTCAGATCTGCAACGGCGGCGTCGGCCCCAGCCCCGAAGTCTGCGACGGCATCGACAACGACTGCGACGGACAGATCGACGAGCCCGGCCCCGCACCCGACGGCATCAACGGCACCGAAGACCCGCTACAGCCCGGCACCAAGATCGGCGACGCCTGCGGCGTCAACAAGGGCGAGTGCAAGCAGGGACAGTGGATCTGCGACAAGGGCAAGTTTGCCTGCGGCGGCGGGATCGGTCCCAGCCCGGAGCAATGCGATTGCCTCGACAACGACTGCGACGGGGTAGTCGACAACGGCAATCCTGCCCCCGGGCCCTTGCTCTGCAACCCGGGCAAGACTTGCGTCGAGCTGCAAGCAGGTCTGTGTCAGTGCGCCGAGCCCTGCGGCTCCGGTGAATTCCCCTGCCCCACGGGCAGCCTGTGCAAGCAAGTCAAGAAGAGCGGCACCCAGACCAACGCGGGCGACTTCTGCGTCAGTGACAACTGCGGCGACTGCTCCACCAAAACCGTCAAAGACCCGACCACGGGCAACGTGCTCTGCGCTCCCAAGGGCAGCGCCGGCACGCTGCCGGAGTGCCTATGCAAGGGCAATAAGTGTGTGCACCCCTGCGACGGCATCCAATGCAGCACCGGACAAGAGTGCGCGCTACAGGGGCCCGCTGCCGGCACCTGCCAGCCCACGGGTAACTGCTTCTTCTTCGGTTGCCCCGACGGCCAGCTCTGCAACGGTGGGCTCTGCGTCGGCGATCCGTGCAGCCCCAATCCCTGCCCGGCCGGCGAAGCCTGCAAGCCCAACACAACCTTTGATGCTCCACGCTGCGTCGGCTCCTGCGCCAGCGTCTCCTGCCAGGCCGGCGAGGTCTGCTTCGAAGGGCAGTGCACCGCCACCGGTTGCGGCACCGACTGCCCCTCGGGTCAGGTCTGCCAAGGCGACGGCGACGGCGGCTTTGGCTGCGGCCCAGACAAGTGCGTCACTGAGGGCGGACTGCCCTGCGCCGACGGCTCTTTCTGTAACCCCGCCACGGGCGCTTGCGGCAACGACCCCTGCGAAGGCGTCGTCTGCCCCGACGCTCAAGAGTGCGTCGCTGGCGAGTGCAGCTGGGCCCCGGAAGCGGGCACCGGCGGCGCTGGCGGCGGCTCGGGCACCGGTGGCAGCGGCGCTACCGGCGGCAACAGCGACGCCGGTCTTGGCGGCAGCGGAAACAACGGCACCGGCGCCGGCACCTCAGGCACCCCAGAAAAGGGCGCCTGGGGCCTGGCTACCGGCGGTGGCGGTTGCGCTTGCCGCACCGGCACCCCCGAGCGCATCCCACCCCTCGGCATCGCGCTTCTGGGAGCAGCTTTCGCCCTCGCCGCATCGCGGCGACGCGCGGGTCGCCGTCGACAGCGCGCCTAGCTAGGATCTGATCAGCATGCATTCTTTCGCAGCAAAGCGCCGCAACTCTCCTTGGCTCAAGGCGTTGCTCTGTGGCGGCGTCGCCCTGGCCGCGGTTCTGTCGCCAGTGCGCACGAGTCAGGCGCAACCCTACGACTGCTTGTCCCCGGATCCGTCCATGTGGCCGCCGCCGGCCAAGCCCTACTTCATGCTGATCGTGGACACGTCAGGCAGCATGATTGGGTGTACGAATCCGAGTTCCAGTGGGTACCAATGGCCCGACTCGTGCCCCAGCACGGCACCAAAGAACAGCTGCAACATGGAGCCCACGCGGCTCAACGACGCCAAGTGCGCCCTTCGACAAACCGTGCAGGCCTTCGCAGGCGAGGTCAATTTTGGACTCTCGACCTTTGCGGTACACCTGAGCGGTTGCTCCAACGGTGTGGTTCCCGACTCGTGCACAGCCTCAAATGGCAACTGCAACCCGCCCAACGCACTCGGCACCGAGGGCGAGTTCTACTCCGCCAACGGCTGCACCGTGTCGCCCTTCCCGGACTACGTATCCGGCGACGGACAGAGCTGCGGCAACTGGCCCCGATGTAATCCCGGCGCAGGTCCGCCCGCGCCCAATTTGGCCGAAAATAGCTGGCGCAACGGCGGCAACATCGTCGTGGACATGTTGCGGGACTCCTCGCCACCGGGCCCGAGCAACGTTTCAACCCTGCTTGAGTGGTTCGACGGTCGCACGGACAACAGCCGCGAGATCTTTGCCCTGGGCGGCACGCCAACTGGTGGCGCGCTGCGCAGCGTGCAGCAGTATTTCTTGAGCGGCTGGAACCCTGTCTGGGACCACGACAACTACTGCGCAAGCGGCTTTTCGACCACGAGTCCAACGCCCATGACCAGCGGCGACCCCGCCTGTCGAAACTTGAACGTTCTCTTGGTAACTGACGGAGACGCCAACTGCGGAAGTGGGAACAACCAGGCGGGCGCGGTCGCGGCGGCGACGGCCATGTTCGGCACTGGCGTCACTTTCGGGGGCAAGAACTACAAGATCAAGACCCATGTCATTGGCTTCGCGGGTGCCAACAAGACCAACACCGACGCCATCGCCGCGGCTGGTGGCACGACGACCTCTTTGGTCGCCAGCAACGAGGTCGAGCTCGCGCAAGCGCTAGCCAACATCATCGCTGGGGCGATCAAGCCCGAGACCTGCAACAACGCCGACGACAACTGCAACACCTGCATCGACGAGGGCTACGGCCACTTCTGCAACACCGGCACGGGCAAGGTCTGCTGCGCGTGGAGCAACACGACGCAGCGCAACGCCTGCCTAACGAATTACCAAGCGTCGATCACCAGCGGCAACCCCCAGGGCAATTTGGACTTGCTGCCCTGCACGACGGTGCCGCAGTCGCAAAACCCGGCCACGTGGCTTTGCTACGACCCCAAGGAAATCTGCGACAACATCGACAACAACTGCAACGGCCAGACCGACGAGGGCTTCACCAAATGCGGCAGCCCGCTGCACTGCCCCCTGCCCGAGACCTGCAACGGACTCGACGACAACTGCGACGGCATCATCGACAACTCCGCCGGCAGCGGTGTGCCCTACAGCGCCTGCCCCGGCGGCTGCACGCCCAGCGCCGAGATCTGCGACGGCTGCGACAACGACTGTGACGGCTTCGCCGACGAAGGCATCGCCGACATTCCCTGCGGCTTTTCGCCGCCGGCCAATTGCGCCGGGGTGCGGCATTGCCAGCATGCAGGCCCGGCGCCGGGTTACCCCGGCACCAACGTGGGCGTCGGCAACTGCATCACGTCGGGGCCTAAGGGCTTCGGCAGCTGCCAGTTTTCCACCCAGTCGGAAATCTGTGACGGCCTCGACAACAACTGCAACGGCACCATCGACGAGGGGATCCCCCCGGTGCCCTGCACCCCCAACCCCGCGCTGAAGTACAAGGAAGACGGCTTCCCCAACAGCCAGTGCACCAAGGGCGTCTTGCCCTGCAACGGCACCTGCACCGGCGGCACGGGCCCCTCTCTCGAAGTCTGCGACGGCATCGACAACGACTGCGACGGGCAGGTCGACGAGGGCGTGCCCAACCTCGGCGCCGCCTGCGGTCTGGCCACCGGACAATGCAAGAAGGGCGTCACCGCTTGCGTCGGCGGCGTCGTGATCTGCCAAGGCGGCACCCCGCCGCAGCCCGAAAGCTGCAACGGCCTCGACGACGACTGCGACGGCACCAGCGACAACGCACCCCTGACCGACCAGCCCGCCGCTCCCGGCTGCTGGACCGAGCCGGCGGGGGGCTGCTCCCCGGCCTGCTCGCACCAGAATTTGACCTGGTGTCCACCGGCCGGCGGCACCTGTCAGGGCACCGGCACCCTCACCTCTCCCTGCCAAACCGGCACCCTGGTGTGTGACGGCGCCAATAAGTGGAAATGCCAAGGCGGCACCAAGCCCATCACCGAAGTCTGCGACGGCGCCGACAACAACTGCAACGGCCAGAAGGACGAAAGCCTCGGCCCGCCCATTGGCGTGGCTTGCGGCTCCGATGTGGGCGAGTGCAAGAAGGGCCTCAACGTCTGCGACAACGGCACCATCAAATGCAATGGCGGACAGGGGCCCGTCACCGAGCTGTGCAACGGCAAGGACGACGATTGCGACGGCACCATCGACAACGGCATCCCCCTCGGCGGCGCCTGTAACGCCACCTACGATACCAACGCCTACCCCGGGGACCGCACCAAGGGGCAGTGCAAGCCGGGCGTCACCGCCTGTGACGGCAACGGTGGTCAGATCTGCAACGGCGGCGTCGGCCCCAGCCCCGAAGTCTGCGACGGCATCGACAACGACTGCGACGGACAGATCGACGAGCCCGGCCCCGCACCCGACGGCATCAACGGCACCGAAGACCCGCTACAGCCCGGCACCAAGATCGGCGACGCCTGCGGCGTCAACAAGGGCGAGTGCAAGCAGGGACAGTGGATCTGCGACAAGGGCAAGTTTGCCTGCGGCGGCGGGATCGGTCCCAGCCCGGAGCAATGCGATTGCCTCGACAACGACTGCGACGGGGTAGTCGACAACGGCAATCCTGCCCCCGGGCCCTTGCTCTGCAACCCGGGCAAGACTTGCGTCGAGCTGCAAGCAGGTCTGTGTCAGTGCGCCGAGCCCTGCGGCTCCGGTGAATTCCCCTGCCCCACGGGCAGCCTGTGCAAGCAAGTCAAGAAGAGCGGCACCCAGACCAACGCGGGCGACTTCTGCGTCAGTGACAACTGCGGCGACTGCTCCACCAAAACCGTCAAAGACCCGACCACGGGCAACGTGCTCTGCGCTCCCAAGGGCAGCGCCGGCACGCTGCCGGAGTGCCTATGCAAGGGCAATAAGTGTGTGCACCCCTGCGACGGCATCCAATGCAGCACCGGACAAGAGTGCGCGCTACAGGGGCCCGCTGCCGGCACCTGCCAGCCCACGGGTAACTGCTTCTTCTTCGGTTGCCCCGACGGCCAGCTCTGCAACGGTGGGCTCTGCGTCGGCGATCCGTGCAGCCCCAATCCCTGCCCGGCCGGCGAAGCCTGCAAGCCCAACACAACCTTTGATGCTCCACGCTGCGTCGGCTCCTGCGCCAGCGTCTCCTGCCAGGCCGGCGAGGTCTGCTTCGAAGGGCAGTGCACCGCCACCGGTTGCGGCACCGACTGCCCCTCGGGTCAGGTCTGCCAAGGCGACGGCGACGGCGGCTTTGGCTGCGGCCCAGACAAGTGCGTCACTGAGGGCGGACTGCCCTGCGCCGACGGCTCTTTCTGTAACCCCGCCACGGGCGCTTGCGGCAACGACCCCTGCGAAGGCGTCGTCTGCCCCGACGCTCAAGAGTGCGTCGCTGGCGAGTGCAGCTGGGCCCCGGAAGCGGGCACCGGCGGCGCTGGCGGCGGCTCGGGCACCGGTGGCAGCGGCGCTACCGGCGGCAACAGCGACGCCGGTCTTGGCGGCAGCGGAAACAACGGCACCGGCGCCGGCACCTCAGGCACCCCAGAAAAGGGCGCCTGGGGCCTGGCTACCGGCGGTGGCGGTTGCGCTTGCCGCACCGGCACCCCCGAGCGCATCCCACCCCTCGGCATCGCGCTTCTGGGAGCAGCTTTCGCCCTCGCCGCCTCGCGGCGACGCAAAAAACTGAACGGGAAACGTCCCGTCGACAGCTTGATTGAAGGAGATCGATCATGAAGTGGCTCAACGCCATGGCACTCACCTCTGTCCTGGGCCTAGTGGCAGCTACCGGGTGTACGACCTCGAGCTACTGTTTCGATGACTGCGACGGCGAAGGCACCGCCGCAGCGGGCGGTGGCACCGGGGACGGAGGCTGGGACGGTCCTGTGGTCGAAACCGGGACGGGCGGAAACGACGGCAGCGTCATTGACCTCGATTCCGGCAAAGGAGACGGCTGCCAGATATCCAACAACGGCGTCGAAATCTGCGATGGGTTGGACAATGACTGCAACGGCTCTGTCGACGACGGCATCGACTTCACCAAGACACAGACCTGCGGCACCTGCGACACGAACTGCGCCACCATCCCGCACGTCGTCAACCCAAGCTGCGACCCACCAGCGACCTTGGACGGCAAGACCCCCGGCACGTGCAAGCGCGACAAGTGCGAACAGGACTTCTACGACATCCAGAAGGACGATCCGACCAAACCGGAAACCATGGGCTGCGAGTACCAGTGCACCTGGAATCCGAACGGCACCAACACAGTGGACACCGGCGGCGCGGACGGCTGCGGCAAAGACGACGACTGCGATGGGCAGGTGGACGAGGACCTCAATACCTGCACCGACACCGAGAACTGCGGGAAATGCGGACTCAAGTGCGTGATCGCCAACGGCACCGCCAAATGCGAGACAACCGCCACGGGCGGCGCTCAGTGCACGACCAACAACACCCAGTGCAAAGTCGCCGGGTGCGACCCCGGGTTCTACGACGTGAACGGGTCGGCAACCGACGGCTGCGAATACGCCTGCACGCCCACGGGTAACGAAGTCTGTGACGGCGTCGACAACGACTGTGACGGCAAGATCGACAACGCCGACGACAGCTTGGAGCTGCAAGACCCCGAGGTGGGCAAGCCTTGCTTCGGCGGTACGCAAGGCATCTGCGCAGAAGCAGCTAACCAGGGCCTCAAGAAGTGTATCGGCGGCGTGATCAGCTGTTGCGATCAGAACTCGAACACGCTGAACGGCACGAACCCGAATTTCCCGGTCAACGGCCTCCGCAATGGTCTCTGTGACGCTCCGACTGGCCCACAGGTCATCAAGCCCAATGAAAAGCAAGAGACGTGCAACAACAAGGATGACGACTGCGACGGCACGCCCGACGACAATCCCATCGACCAGGGCGGCACCTGCGGCAGCTCCGTGGGCAATTGCCAGACGGGCACGGAACAATGCCAGAACGGCGTTCTGGTATGCCAAGGCAACACCACGCCCACCACGGACATCTGCAACGGCCAGGACGACAACTGCGACGGCGTGATCGACGGCACCATCGGCGCCGGCACTCCGGTAGCATGCACCACCAACGCGCAATGTACCGGCGGCAAGCTCTGCATGATCCGCGCGAGCGCCGCAGACAAGGTGTGTGCCAGCCCGCCTGGCGACGCCATGGGTGACTGCAAGGTGCCCCCCACGCCGCCCCCGGGCGTGCCGCAGCCCTGTCAAAAAGGCACGCTGGCTTGCGTGGGCGGCGTCAAGCTATGCCAAGGCGCCATCGAGCCGACGACCAGCACGGACAAGTGCGGCGAAGACTCGAACTGCGACGGCACTTTGAACGGACAGCCTGACCTGCAGAACGACGTCAAGAACTGCGGCGCGTGTGGCAACGACTGCAACAACATCTCGCCCACCGGGCACGGCACTTGGGCCTGCCAGACGGGCACCTGTGTGCGCACGGGCTGCGATACCAACTACATCAACTGTGACGGCAACAACAACGACTGTGAGCGCTTTTGCTCCTTCGTATCCGCCAACGAGCAGTGCAACGGCATCGACGACAACTGCAACTGCCAAGTCGACGAGAACGTCACTTCCAAGCCGAGCCCGGTCCAAGTCTGCGGCGTTGCCGCAGCAGCCACGGATAGCGGGTGTCTGGCGCGCACAACCGGCAATCCCATCGGCGTCGACGTCACGTGCAATAGCGGAAGTTGGCAGTGCGCCTTCACCAGCGGGTACTGCTCGGGCAGCCCACCGGATTGCGCGTCCACGACAGATACGTGCGACGCGAAGGACAACAACTGCAACGGCGCGACGGACGAGAACTTCAAGCCCCCACTCTTGAATCAGGGCTACCTCACTCAGCCCTGTGCCAGCGACGACGGTTTGCCCGCACCGGGCCACGGGCAATGCCGAACCACCGGACAGTTCGTTTGCAGTGGCGCCAGCGCTACTGCCTGCAACGCCACCAAGAACAATGCCGCAGCCGGTCCTGAGCTCTGCGACAACGCAGACAACGACTGCGACGGCAGCGTGGACGAGCCCTTCAAGGCGACCACGGTGTACCCGGGTGGAAAGGGCACCAACACCGCACAGTTTGTGCGCCCAGCGGTGACCCAGCTCACGTCCAGCCTGTGGGTGACTCAGTACGAGGTCAGCCGCACGGGCGCGACCAACATCAACCCGGGCAGCGGCAACGGCTATCAAGTCAGCGCTCCCGCGGGCACGCCGCAGGACCGTACTCAAGCGTGTTCTTCAACCGGCGTGATCCCCTGGTTCAACATCACGCCCGTCGAGGCCGCACAGACCTGCGAGGCCCGTGGCGGTCGGCTATGCAATCGCACTGACTGGCAGACGGCTTGCCGGACCACCACGAACACCTGCAAGTGGGGCTACAACCCGCGGACCGGCGGAACCCCCGCATGCACCCTGCCGGGTACATACAGCAGTGGCTCCGGCCGACGCTGCAACATCGGTCCCTTCGACTTTGACGGCAACCCCGCCAACGGCATCACGAACGGCCTGTTGCCGACCGCGTCTGGCGCTCTTCAAAACTGCTGGGCCGATTGGAATGGCACCACCGGCAACAGCGCAGCGAACAACAATATCCGGGACGTCACCGGAAACCTCTGGGAGATCGTGCGCGAGAGCGGGTCCAACTGCAGTTCCCCCACCAACACCTGCGTGTACAAGTTGATGGGCGGCGGCTTCAACACCGCGGCCGAATCTGGAGCGGAGTGCAACTTCACGTTCTTCAGCGTGGACAAGGACTTCAAGCTCTACGACGCCGGCTTCCGCTGCTGTTTCGACCAGAACCCGACCCTCTAACCACCAAACGAGATCGAGGCGGCGCTGGCTGAAAAGTCGGCGCCGCACTCGTATTGTGTTGAAAAAGTCGGCCTCGCGGGGTTGCGATCTCGGCTTTGGTTCGCAACGATATCGAGTCGGAGGGTGACGATGCCGGACGGTTTCAGCACAGAGCGCGGCTATCGCACGCTCGCGCCACAAGAGGTCCGTTCCTCGGATCGGGAGTTTGCCTACGAAGTCTTGACGGGCCTATCCGAGCGTCCGCGGCGACTGCCGTCCCGTTACTTCTACGACGACGAAGGCAGCCGACTGTTCTCCAAGATCATGGGCTGCGCCGACTACTATCCGACGGCCTGTGAGCGCGAGATCTTGGAAGCGCACCGAGGAGACATCGCCGACGCCGTCGCTGCAGAGAGCCTCCACGTTGTGGACCTTGGAGCGGGGGACGGCAGCAAGACGTTCATCCTGCTAGAACACTTGAAGCGGAGAAGCGTGGACTTTCGCTACGTGCCTATCGACATCTCCGGCGGTGCGCTTACCTCGCTGGCGGCGCGCTGCAAGGAGCGCCTGCCTCAAATGGAGGTCGAGGGCATCGCCGCGGAGTACACGGACGGGCTTGAACACCTGGCCCAGGCACACGGAGATCGTCGCAATCTGGTGCTCTTCCTCGGGTCGAATATCGGGAACTTCAATCGTGCTCGGTCCCGAGCGTTCTTGCGGCGCATGTGGACCGCCCTCAACCCGGGCGACCTGCTGCTGATCGGCTTTGACCTCAAGAAGGACATTGAAGTGCTGCTGCGGGCCTACAACGATCGCGAAGGCATCACGGCGCGTTTCAACCTGAACCTCTTGTCGCGCATCAATCGCGAATTGGGCGGGCACTTCAACCCGGACAATTTCCGGCACTTTGGCACCTACGACGTCTTCAGCGGCGCCATGGAGAGCTACTTGGTGAGCTTGGAGCAGCAAAACGTGGCCATCGACGCCATGCAGCTCGCCTTCGACTTCGAGCCTTGGGAGCCCATCCATACCGAGTACTCCTACAAGTACTTGCGCAGCGACGTGACGGCACTAGCAAGGGACACCGGCTTCGCCATTGAAGCGGAGTTCCTCGACGAAAAGAAGTGGTTCTTGGACTCGCTGTGGCGCGTGCAAAAGGTCCGCTGATTCAGCGCCAGGGCGCCAGCTCTTTCGCTATGCTGCCGGCGTCATGAACCCGGTACCCTGGATCATCAAGAAACGTGACGGAGGAGCGCTGACGAAGGCGGAGATCTCCGAGCTGATCAATGGCTACGTACGCGGCGAGGTCGCGGACTATCAAATGAGCGCGTTCCTCATGGCTGCTTTTCTACGCGGCATGAGCGACGCAGAAACCGTGGCGCTCACCGAGACGATGCTGCATTCCGGCGACGTGCTCACCCTGCCCTCGGTGAGGAAGCCCAAGGTGGACAAGCACTCCACGGGAGGCGTGGGCGACAAGATCAGCCTGTGCCTCGCGCCGCTCGTAGCCGAATGCGGCGTCGCGGTGCCCATGATCTCCGGACGCGGCTTGGGGCACACCGGAGGCACCCTCGACAAGCTCGAGGCCATCCCCGGCTACAAGGTGGATCTGGACGCCAAGCGCTTCGAGCGTCAGGTACGTGAAACTGGACTCGCCATCATCGGACAAACCGCGCGACTGGCCCCAGCGGATCGACGCATCTACGCCCTACGGGACGTCACCGGCACGGTGGAGTTCATTCCGTTCATTGTTGCGAGCATCCTGTCCAAGAAGCTGGCCGAAGGTATCGACGGACTCGTGCTTGACGTGAAGGTCGGACGCGGCGCGTTCATGAAAGACGAGGAATCCGCTCGCGAACTGGCACGGGCCATGGTGCGCGTGGGCACGCGTGCGAAGAAGAAGGTGGTGGCGCTCCTCACGGACATGAACGTGCCCATCGGCACCACCATCGGCAACGCTCTAGAGACGCGGGAGGCGATCGAGGTGCTGATGGGCCGCGGCCCCGACGACACGACTGAGCTGACGCTTTTGCTGGGCACCGAAATGCTCATGGTCGCCGGCGTCACGCGCAAAGCAGGCGAAGCGCGCAAACGCCTACAGGCGGCTATTGATAGTGGCAAGGGCCTGGAACGTTTCGCGAAGATGGTCGCCGCGCAGGGCGGAGATGCCCGGGCCGTGCGCGATCCAAGCCGCCTGCCCAAAGCGAAGCGCACCGTCGCGGTTGAGAGCCAGAAGAGCGGCTACGTCACTGCCTGCGACTGCCTGGAGCTGGGGCTGTGCGGCGTTGCCATGGGTGCAGGGCGGACCCGCGCCGACCAGAAGGTTGACCCTGCAGTAGGCATCGAGCTGGCAAAAAAGCCCGGGGACCGCGTGAAGCGTGGCGAAACGCTCGCGCTGCTCCACGTGCAGAGCAAGGTTGGAGCCGACAAACACGCCACCCGGGTCCGCGCGGCCTTCAGTGTCGGCAAGCAGGCGCCCAAGGCGTCCCCGATCTTGATCGAGCGCATCGCACGCTGACCCTTGGTGCAAGATGGTGCTGCCGAGTGGAGCCGCGCTTCGAACCAACGGTGCTTGAGCGCCACCCAGCCTACGACTTCATTTCGGAGTCCGTGCGCCGTCGTGTACGCGCCCAGGCGTCGTGGCCCGACCCAGACACGCTCACCGCTTGGGCCCACGAGGCCGGCGACATCACGCACTTGAACGACTTCCGCTTTGTCGACTGGGCGGAACAAGCGCTGAGCGCGCCACGTGCGTATGAACGCTGCGTCGACAGCGGGAAGATCCCAACCCGCCCGCGCAATTGGCATGACTTCATGAACGCACTGGTCTGGATGCACTTCCCGCGCAGCAAGGCGCTGTTGAATCGCATCCAGCTCGACGCCGATCTGGACAAGGATCGGAGAAACGGGCGCGGGCGGCGCCAAAACGCCGGCGCCCACTTCGACGAGTGCGGCGCCGTCGTGCTGTGTGACGCGCCGCATCTGCTGGAACTCGTGCGTGCACTGCGCTGGGCCGAGCTGTTCCAGCGACGGCGCGCTGAACTGCATCTGCATTTCAAACTACTTCTGGTGGGGCACGGTCTGTTGGACTTGCTCCGTGCACCCCACCGCGGCTTGGTGGCGAAGGCGCTGTTGCTCCCATGCGACAGCGCAGTGCTCAAGCTGGAGGCAGCGCAGTTGCGACGGCACTCCGACGCCGCCTTGGGCCGCCAGCTTTCTAGCCCCACCTTGTCCACGGCGAGCCTGTCGCCCATGCCCGTGCTCGGCCTGCCCGGCTGGTTTCCGGACCAAGATGCCGCCTTCTACGCGGATGCGGACTACTTTCGCACAGAGCGCCGCGTACCGCTCACGCCAGCACGACAATCTCCGTCTTCACGGAGTTCGCAATGAAACACAGGGCGCGGGCGTCGTGATGCAACCGCTTCGGCACTTCCGCGCTGGGTGGCTCACCTGCAAAGCCGAGCCGCGGTCGCAGTTCGACGCGGCTGAATGCGCACTCATCAGTGCACGCGCTGGCCGGGCTTGGCCCCAGAGTCCGGCGAGAGCAAGAACACCTCTTTGCCGCCCGGGCCGGCGGCGACCACCATGCCTTCGCTGACACCAAACTTCATCTTGCGCGGGGCGAGATTGGCCACCAGCACGACGTCCCTGCCCACCAAGTCTTCCGGCGCGTAGGCGGCTTTGATCCCCGCAAAGACGGTCTTTTCGAGGCCACCGCCCAGGCTCAAGGTCAACTGCAGGAGCTTGTCCGCCTTGGGCACGGCCTCCGCCTTGACCACGCGCGCCACCCGCAAGTCCACCTTGGAGAAGTCGTCAAAAGTGCATTCCGGCGCCAAGGGCTCCGCCTGAAGGCATTCGCCACCATCCGTCGCCGTCTCGTCCTGGGCTTCGCCCGCTTTGCTCGCCTCGATCAGCGCTTCAACCTTTTTCGGATCCACCCGCTGCATCAGATGGGAAAACTCACTGACGGGGCTGCCAACCAGAGGCGTACTCGCCGCAGACCAACTGTCCAGCTTCGTGTTCAAGAGCTTCGCACTGTCTTCAGCCAGCTGCGGCAGCACCGGGGCCAAGTACACGACCAGCTGACGGTACAGGTTGAGGATCACGGTGCACACGTCTTGTAACGCGCGGGCCTGGGCCGGATCTTTCTTGAGCTTCCACGGTTCGGTCTTGTCGACGTATTCGTTAGCGCGATCCGCAAGCGCCATGATCGCGCGCATGGCGCGGGCGTAGTCGGCGTTTTCGTAGGCGTCAGCGATCTCGTCCCCAGCGTTTTTCGCGGCTTCGAACAGGCCGTCGTCCGCGGGGTATTCCTGCGAAAGCCCCGAGTCGCGAACGAAGCGCGCGCTGCGGCTGGCCAGATTGACGACCTTGCCGACGATGTCCGAGTTCACCTTGGCCACGAGCTCACCCAGGTTCAGATCGATGTCGTCGGGACGGGTGCCGAGCTTGGCTGCGTAGAAGTAACGCAGATACGCGGGGTCGAGGTGATCCAGATAGGTGCGCGCCAGCACAAACGTGCCCTTGCGTTTGCTCATCTTCTCGCCGTTCACGGTCAAGAAGCCGTGCACCTGCACGCGCCGCGGCAGGGAAAATCCGGCGGTCTTCAGCATCGCCGGCCAAAACAGCGTGTGGAAGTAGACGATGTCTTTGCCGATGAAGTGGCGCACTTCCGTTTCGTCACTACGCCACCAGTCATCGAGCTTCTCGCCGTTTTTCTCACACCACTGCTGGGTGCTCGCGATGTAGCCGATCGGCGCGTCGAACCAGACGTACCAGAAGTTGCCCGGCGCATCGGGGATTTCGAAGCCAAAATAGGGCGCGGGCCGCGACACGTCCCAGTCGCGCAGGGCTTCGGAAAGAAAGTGGCCCTTGAGATAATTGGCGATCTCGGGCTGCAAGTTGCCTTCGGCGGCCGTCCAATTCGAGAGAAATCCGTGCAGCTGCTCCACTTGTACGAACAGGTGTTTGGCCGTGCGCAACTCCGGTGGCTGTCCGGAAAGCGTGCTGACGGGATTGATCAAGTCCGTCGCCGAGTAGGTCGCGCCGCACTTCTCGCAGGAGTCGCCGTACTGGTTCTCACTCTTGCACTTGGGGCAGGTTCCCTTGACAAAGCGGTCCGCGAGAAAGGTGCCTTCCTTAACGTCGAAATGCTGCGTGACATCGCGCTCCACCACCAAGTTGGCTTGGCGAATCGAAGCCCACACTTGGTGGCACAGCTTGCGGTTCTCCTCGGAATGAGTGCTGCCGTAGTTGTCGAAACGGATCTGGAACTCGGCGAAGTCATTTTGATGCGCCACGCTCATGTCGTCGATGACCGCCTCTGGGGTGCGGCCCTCCTGGCGCGCGCGGATCATGATGGCCGTGCCATGGGTGTCGTCTGCACAGATGTAGAGCGCCCGATTGCCCCGTGAACGCTGAAAGCGCACCCAAATGTCGGTCTGGATGTACTCCACGAGATGGCCAAGGTGGATGTGCCCATTGGCGTAGGGCAAGGCAGCGGTAACTAGGATGCGACGAGTCATGGCGGCCGGCGAGACTACCCGATTTCCCCCCAATAGCGACCCCAACACGGTCAGGAAACCTGGACGACAGCACGGAGCGCTTGTTAAGTCGGCGACATGAGCCAAAGCCGCGGGCCCCGGCTGATTCAGTATCTGCTGCTCGCGCTGGCGGCCGCCGCAATGGTCTACGGGGTGCGCGCGCGCTACCAAACGATGGTTGCCCGTACCATCGCCGGCGCGGCAAGCGCGATCGCGGCCGCCGCGCCGAGCGCAAGCGCCGCGCCCAGTCCAAGCGCATCCACCGCGCCGTCCCATGGCCTGCCAGCGCGTGTGCCGAACTGATTGCGGCGCGCGCCGCTCCGTCAGTGCCCAGCGTGTCCAGACGACATGCCGCTCTGAATGGCGATTAGCTCGACGTCGAATACGAGCATTCCCGCCGGCGCGCCCGGCCGAGTCGGTTTTTCACCGTAGGCGAGGTCTGCGGGGATCCAGAAGCGCATGGTCTCGCCCTCGACCATCAGCTGCAGACCTTCGCCCCAACCCTTGATCACTTGGCCGAGGGGGAACGTCGTTGGCTCCCCGCGCGGGATGGAGCTGTCGAACATCTTGCCGTCCGTCGTCCAGCCTGTGTAGTGCACGCTGACGCGATCTGCGCGCGTCGGGTGTTTGGTGCCCTTGCCTTTTTTCAAGCTGCGATAGGCCAAGCCGCTCTCGGTCTTCTTGGCGCTCTTGGGAGCTGCCCGCACATCCGGCGGCGCTTTGGGCGCCTTGGGCGTCTTCACTATTTCGAGCAGCTCGATCTCGAAAGTCAGCTGACCCGTTGGGCCCATGCCAGGTTTGTCTCCGTAGGCGAGATTCGACGGGATCCAAACGCGAAGCTTCTGACCTTCGACCATTAGCTTCAAGGCCTCCGTCCAGCCCGGGATCACCTGCCCGACGCCAAAGGTCGCGGGCTCGTTTCGCGCCACGGAGCTGTCAAACATCTTTCCGTCGGTCGTCCAGCCCGAATAGTGCACCTTCACGCGGTCTTCTTGCGTCGGCTTCTTGGTGCCCTTGCCCTTTTCGAGCACGACGTAGGCAACCCCGCTCGCCGTCTTCTTCGCGGTCTTGGGCGGCGCGGCCACATCGTCCGGAGCGGGGAGCCCGGCGGGTTTCGGCGCAACGCCTACGGCCGTGGCCATCGCACTGGCTACGCTTGCGGGTTTTTCGCGCAGAGCGGTATTCAGCGCGGAGCCCACCGGCGGGGGGGCTTCCACCGGGCGGGTCGTCTTCTTTGTTTCGGGCTCAGGTTTCGGCTGCTGCTCACAACCCAGGGCGAGCAGGCCCGCGCTGAGCAGCACCAAGGAGGGAAACGTTCGCATGGCCCGGAGCATGGCGAAATTCGGCGCGCAGCACAATTGGCCACCGCTGGGACAGTTGCGCGACGCGCCGTTCGGCCTTTCGCCGCTACTGGGGAACCGGCTGACAACAGCCGGTGACGCAGAACTCACCCGCGGGGCAGGGTTGCTGCCCGGCGAGCCCACATTGCTGCCTGCCCGGCGGGCAAGTTTGGCCCGTGCACTCCGGCGGAAGCGTGGGTTTGCCGATGCAGATTTCGCAGTTGGCGCAGGTGTTCAGACACGCGGGAACCTGCGTGCATGGCTTGCACTTGAGTGGGTCGTTCTTGTTGGCCAGGTTGCATGTGCCGTTGCCTCCGCTGTCCTCGGAGCCGAGGTAGACCGTGTACGCAATGCCAGGCATCGCGCAGCAACCGAAACAGTCACAACCGTTGGGCACGAGCGGGCCACAATAGTCGCCACACTGTTGGCTCTGCGTAGAGGAGAGCTGCGCGCAGGATTGCCCAGTGCCCGGGATGTTCGCGTTCGGGTTGTACGCGCACTGCGAGCCTTCTGGCGGATAGTTCGGTGGAACCTCGAGGGGATCGCATTTGTGACTCCAGTAGCACTCGTCGTTGCCCGCCCCGGTGTCTTGGTCAAAGTAGCAGTCCGCCTTGCAAGGCGCGTTGTTCTGCCCCGCGATGTTACCCTTGAAGCCCTGCTCGTTGTTGTCACACACACCGATGCAGTGGTCGTCGGCGCTGTCGATCTTGCAGTCGCCGTCGTTGTCCAGACAGTCACCGCATTGATAGGTCTTGCCTTGGCACGTGGACACGTTGCAGAAGAACCCGCATCCACCTTGACTCGGATTGCAGGTCTGTCCGCAAGCGCAAGTCGTGTTGTCGGGAGTCGACACGCAGCCCACGCCCTCGACGCACGCTTCCGTCGTGCAGGCGATGCCGTCGTCGCCGCACTGTAGCGGCGCCGGACTCGGCTGGCAGCCCAGGGTCGCACTGCATACCTCTTGGCCGTTGCACATGGATGCGTCCTGACAAATCGACGGGTCGGGCTGGTAGGAACAACCCAAAGACGGCATGCAGGTGTCGCTGGTGCAAGCAATGCCGTCGTCACAGGTCAGCGCAGTGCCGGCGACGCAGCCGCTGCCGACCACACACGTCTCGATGCCGTTGCACTGGTTGCCGTCGCTGCAGATCCCGCTGAAGGGCGTGTATTTGCACTGACCATTGGTCGGGTCGCATTCATCCAGAGTGCACTGAATTCCGTCATCGCAGTTCACCGCCGTACCGCTTAGGCACTGCCCGCCGGCAACGCTGGTGTCGCAGGTTTCTGTGCCGTTGCAGGGATTGAGGTCATCACAATCCGCGTTTTGCGTGCAGTTCAGGGTGGTGCAGCCCGCGCCCGTACAGATCTGACCCGTGCCGCACAGGGCGTTGCTCGGAGTCGAGGTGCAGGTCTTGAGAGTCTCGTCACACGCCTCGACAGTGCAGGCAACGCTGTCTGGCGTGCAGCTCACGGCCGTGCCAGCGATGCAATCTTGGGTCAAGCTGCACACCTCTGCGCCGTTGCAGTAGACGTTATCCGAACAGGATGCGTGGTTCGGGTTGTGCAGACAGCCCTTCGACGTTTCGTCGCAGGAATCTTGAGTGCAGCCGATCCCATCTTCGCAGTCGATCGCCGCGCCGGCCTTGCACCCGGTGGTGGGATCGCCGGAGGGCGGTTCGCAGATCTCTACACCGTCGCAGTAGATCGTGTTGTTACACAGCGTGTTATTTGGGGTGAACACGCACTTCGCCAGCGAGTTGCTGCAGGTATCTACCGTGCACGAGATCCCGTCACTGCAGGCGACCGGCGTGCCGGCGACACAACCCGTCGTCGGATCGGCGCCCGCCGCAGAAGGATCACACTTCTCGGTGCCGGTGCAGAAGAGACTATCCGAGCACTGGCCATCTTGAAGCACGGTCTTGCAACTCTTCGTCGCGTTGTCGCAGACCTCCGCGGTGCACGTCTTGCCGTCGCCCGGGCAGACGATCGGCGTGCCGGCAACACACTTACCCGCAGCGCATGTTTCCACGCCGTCGCAGTACACCAGGTTGTCACAATCGGTATGGGTCACGCACTCCGGGGTGCCCGCGTCGGCGCCGGCTGCGCCGCCCGTCGCTCCGCCGCCACTTCCGGCTGCGCCGCCCGTCGCTCCGCCGCCACTTCCGGCTGCGCCGCCCGTCGCTC
>CALMUT010000278.1 GCA_937872925.1 uncultured Myxococcales bacterium
GCGACAGCGACAGCGACAGCGACAGCGACAGCGACAGCGCGACAGCGACGGCGACAGCGACAGCGACAGTGACAGCGACAGCGACGGCGACGGCGACGGCGGCCGCGACGGCGGCCGCGACCGTTTCATGTGGGCGACGTCGCTAGCGGTGCTCGTGCCAGCCGGGGGCTGGCACTGCGCCCGCAGGTGCGGAGTTCGGGGGCGGGTGTGGGGTGGTTCCGGTTTGCCAGTCGTCGGGCGGGTTCGGTGAACCCGCCGACTGGCAAACAAAGGAGAAATCCCATGACATTCTGACGCTTTCGCTGACTCCGACGTCGGACGAGGCCACTCGCAGTCGCGAGAACTGATCGAAGGTGCGGAAAACCGGCTAGTCGTGGGCGCCAGCGTCGTGGGAGTGTCCGCCCGCGCCTGCGTGTCCGCCCGCGCCGGCGTCGTGGGAGTGTCCAGCCGCACCGGCGTGTCCGCCGGCGTGTCCACCTGCGCCGGCGTGTCCGCCCGCGCCGCCATGGCTGTGCCCGCCTGCGCCGCCCACGCCGCCGTCGACGTCGGGCGCGGCGTCACACAGCGCCACGCACTTGACCTTGTCGGCAGTGCATTGCGCGCTCTTATTCGCGTGGGCCGCCTGGTGGCAGTCGTTGATGGGGCCGGGGTCGCCGTTATCCTTGGTGTGGCAGGCTTCGATGATGGCCACGCAGTCGTCGGAGATCCCTGCGTAGGCGCCGGTTCCAGAACTGCCGCCGCTACCGCCGCCGTCGTCATCCTCGCCACAAGCAAAGAGGGAGGCCGACGTCAGGAGTGCCACGAATGCAAGTCTTTGAAGCATGGGCGCAGCATAGCAATTTGGCGCGAACTTGTTCTGCGGCAAATGGTCGCATGGCGCAGGTAGCGGGCGCACTGTGGCGGACCTGGACTTCTGGTCGAGTAGGCCGAGTGGGCCGAGTCGGTAGCGACTGGCGCCACCGCACGGGGGCAGGCTCGGCTAGATCCGTCTCGAGTCTATCGGACCGCGGATTGTCGGCGGCGCGTACCAAAGGTTCTGCCTCGCGGTTGGTTTGAACCTTTGGACTTCGGTACCCGTCAGCAAACTTGGATGCAAGATGTACACCCCAAGCAGTGCGGTTCTGCCCCCTTGGCATTGGCGGCGAGGGCCGCGGGCACTATGGTCGGCGCCTCGATGCCTGAGCCCGCCCACGCACTCGATCTACTCCACCCGGCGGCGCAGCAGCGCATCGACGTCGAGCGGACCCGCGTGGCGTTGACCCTTGCTTTCGCTGGAGGCGCCGGGGGTGGTTTGTTCGAGGAGGCCTTGGATCGCGCGGCGCTCGCGCCTTCGAACTGGGAGCCCGCCGGATTCGTCAATGACTTGTTTCTCCAACGCTTCGTAGGGGGCTGTTTCAAGATCCGCATCGGGACGCGGGAGCCCCTGGCGGTCACCAACTACGTCTATCGACTGCTGGCCCACCCACCGCGGGACGTTGCGGTGGTGCATTTCCGGCGCGAGGTTCTGGCCGAATTGGACGCGCGCCCGGAGCTCCGCGCCGAACTCGAAAAGCTGTACACGGACCTGTGTCGCTTGCGTGCGCTGCTAGAAAACACTAGCGGTGCGCAGAACTGGGATCCGGCCCGGCGACAGCTGGACATTCTGGCCGTGGTCAAAGACGTGTTCGAACGCATGGCCGCGGGTTTTATCGGGTGCCAATCGGGCTTGTCACGTCTGTCTACCTTCGGCCTCTCCGTGAAGACCGCGGAGAGCTACCAAGCTTTGTCGGACTTGCTGAGCTACGACGACCGTCTTGCGACGTTGAGCTTGAATATCGGCATCGGAGCGGATGGGCGCATTCGGGGCTTCGAAGTGCTGTCAGTGAAGGAAGCATCGGAAAACCCCTTCGTGAGCCCGGTGTGGCGGCGCTGGCTTTCGAAGGTGGAGATGTTCCTGCGCGGATATCGCTTTGGCGACGGCGAAGTGATGGCGCGCCTTGTGGATGCGGTCTTTTCCGGCATCGAAGATTCCGTGGTCGCCCTCGTGCAGCTGTTCGGGGATCTGGAGCTGTACCTGGGAGCGCTGGGCTTTGCGGATCAAGCGCGCGCTGCAGGTCTGGAGGTGTGTTTGCCGGAATTGGTGTCGCCGCAGACGCCGCGTGCGCTTTCGGGGCTCTTCAACCCACTCTTGCTGATGAGCGGCGTGCAGCCCATTCCCTGCGATCTGAGCACCGAGAAACTGTCGACGACGGTCCTCGTCACCGGCCCCAACTCTGGAGGCAAGACTCGCCTCTTGCAGTCGGTCGGTCTGGCGCAGCTATTGGCACAGGGAGGGCTGTTTGCGCCGGCGCGTTCAGGCGCGATCGCGCTGACGTCTAGTCTTGTGGTTTCTTTGATCCAGGAGACCACCGCCGACCAAGCCGAAGGGCGCTTGGGCATGGAGCTGGTGCGGATCCGCGCGCTGTTCGAGCGTCTGCCACCGGGCGCGATGGTGCTCTTGGATGAACTCTGCTCCGGCACGAACCCGTCTGAGGGCGAAGAGATCTTCGAGCTGGTCGTCAGCATGTTGCAGCAGCTCCGCCCCCAGGCGTTCATCACCACGCACTTCTTGGCCTTCGCCGCGCGTCTGTCGCGGGAGAGCAAGATCCCAGATCTGGCGTTCATGCAGGTGGAACTGGGACCCGATCGTCGAGCGACCTACCAGTTCGTGCCCGGCGTGGCTGAAACCTCGTTGGCAGGGCACGCCGCGGAGCGACTGGGTGTCACCGGCGACCAGCTCCAGTCCTTGATCGAGCAAAATATCCAGCGCTTTCGCCCTCCTGGGCAGCGCGGAGACGACTGACGCGCATGCCCACGCTGCTGGTCACTAAGAAGATGTCGCCGGAGCTCGCGGCGCGGGTCCAAGCCAGCGTTGCCGGCAAGCGCGCGCTGCCCGGCGCTCGCGTTGCGCCGCGCACCCGCTCGCTGCTTCGAATTGTGGCGTTTTCGACCATCGTGGCCTGTGGCGCGTGGTTCGCGCTGTCGCTCCAGCGTTTCAAGCGTGACACGGCGAGTCAGCGCGCTGCGCTTCTGGCACAGGTGCAGGATGTTGCCGCGGATGTGCAACCGGAAGAACTCCGCACGCCCACGGCGCTGCATGCGTGGCTGCTTCGCCTTTCCGGAAGCTACCCGGAAGACCTGGTTGCCGACGAGATGCGGCTGCCAGGCGGGTTCGAGGCGACGCTGGCACGCCCGACGGTGTACGTGCGCGGCCCGCTTGCGAATTTCGACAGCATGAGCACGCTGCAAGAGAGCGCGCAAAACTCCTTCGTGGATGCTTTCGTCTTGTGCTTGAACAAGCCACCGAAGGAACGCAAAGAAAAGCTACTGCGTGCCAAGGCGCGCGCCGCGCTGTTCGCGGATAGTGATGACATGAAGCGCACGGCGCACGTGGCGCGTCTTCACGATGCGTTTCTGGGGCTGCCATTCCTAGCGCCGGATTGGCAAGACCGTGTGGCTCAGGCCAGCTCCCAAGAAGAGATCGCGAAGCTGAAGAAGCGTTTCGACCGCGCTCCCCTTGACGCTGCCAAGCGCGCCTTACGCGCGAAACTGCTATTGGTGGTCATGGACGAACCGGGAGACAAATCCGCACCGGCCGAACTCGATGGTGAGCGCCCACACGCAGTGCGCGTGGGCCTCGTCGACCTGTCGACGCAGAAGCTCTTGCTCAGGCTACGCCGCCAGGTCGACCCGTCGTGGATTTCCGCTGCAGGCCGCGCGGAGTTTGCCGTCGGCATCGACAGCTGCGCCCTGGCCATGGACGTGCATGCAGCGACGCGCAAAGAGCCGGCGCCCGACGCGGGGCCTTGAGCGCGACGCGCGAGCGCGTGGCTCACTGCACGATGACGCGGTCTCCCGCGCCGCGGCCGAAAGTCTCGGGTTCGTACATTTCTTCGGCTTTGGGCGGCGGCACGACAAAGGTGCCCGGTGTGGTGGCTCGGGCAACGTAGGTGTATTCGTAGGTGCCACCGTAGACGATGGAAGCGAAGGCCTCGGCGCGTTCGTCGCGCAGGTTCTGGTGCTCGTACCAAGCCCGAGACCACCACCAGGGCACCTTGGGATCTTTTTTCTGGTCTTGAGGAACGCTTTCCGAAGTGGCCAGCGCCGGATTCAGGGGCTCGAAGCCCGCTGGCATCCAGTCGACGAGGGCAACGTGGTAACGGCGGGCGGGTGCCACCATCGAGACTCGGATGCGCACCAGGGACCCCGCTCTGACGCGCCAGGTGCCGTCCTTGTCTTTACGCACGCTGGCGGCCTTGTCTGCCGCCTCGTAGCTGCGGCTGACGGAGAAGCCGTGTTCGGCGGGTGGTGGGCGCAAGTCCGCCGGCGCGTATTGCATGCCCATGCGGTAGTACAGCCGGCCGTCGCCATCCTTGTTCATCACGATCTGGCTGCGCGCGCCGGGCCCACCCAAGAGCGAGAGCGGGATTTCCGTGTGCTGGCGATCCGTGCTGCGGCCTTTGAACGCGTGATCGAGCGCGAGGCGGTCGCCCAGCCAGGCGCGTGCGATGAAATTCGGCGTGACCTTTTCGAAGGCTTCGAAGTAGCGGCTGAGCCCCAGCAGCACAAATACGTTTTCTTGGGTGCTGCCCCAGTGGCCGCGTTTGCGGTGGCCGAGCAGGCCGCGGGCGAGCTTGGGCAGAGCGTCGAATTCCAGGCGGTCATCGATGGTGGCCTCGAGCAGGATCCCGTCCGTGCGCCGACTGGAGCCCAGAGTGACGTGCCGGCTGTCGTCGAAGCTGGTGGCCCAGTGGGCGCGCCCGGCGGTTTCGGTGATGCGGTTGTCGAGGTGGCGCCGGATTTCGACCACGTCGTTCTGCGCTGCAGCGTCTTTGCTCAAGATCGGCAAGAGCCAGCCCAGCGCGTCCAGAGTGCGCGCTTTAACGCCGCCGTCTTCTTTCAACAGCGCGCGCGCGCGGGTTGGATCGCCTTGCCCGGCGCGGTGCCGCACGTACAGTGCGTAGGCTTCGACGGTGCGACGCGCCTCGGGGTGCCAGATGTGCGGAATGTGGTTTCTGATGTTGGCCAGGAAGCGCAGGCCTCCGGCGAGCAACTGCTTGTCGACATGGAAGCGGCGGTCTTTGGCTCGCAAGAGCGCGTGGGTGACGTGGATGCTAACGAAGGGGCTGGGCGGGCGATCCCGCCGCCAGTAGTCCCAGCCGCCGGAATAATGCTGACGGGCCGCCAGGCGCTCGACGTCCCGCGCCATGCTCTTCTTCAGTTCCGATTTCGGCGGCAGACCGCCGGCCTCGAAGGCTTCCAGGACCGGTTCGAGGGCCGCGATGCTGATCATGCGGCTGGCGATCTGTTCGTTGCACTCGAAAGGATAGCGCTGCAGATACAGCACGGCGTCGGTCAGGCCCTGCAGCGCGGTCGAGGACGTCGTGACCTCGAGCGCGCCGAACTCCCGCACCACGTTCTTGGGCACCTGCACTACTTGAGCAATGCTGCCTTGGTCGATCTCGCCGTAGGTGGCAAACGCTTCCGTCGTCGCTGGCGTCCACACTGGCAACTCGACGGTCGCGGCATCGCTGCCGCGGGTGCCTACGGCGCCCACTTGGAACTTTGCGGTGCCGGCGGACTCGGTGGTGACCGTGAAGCGCGTCTCGATGCGATCTGCCGGGGGCACGGTGACGCGTACGCCGCGCGGGCCGATCAGCTGCGCGTTGTCCGCCCGGGCGATCAGGTCCACGGTCATCGCTTCAGTGGTTTGATTCTGCAGCACGATGGGCAGGTGGAAGCGGTCGCCGTAGTTCAAGAAGCGCGGCGCCTGGGGCCGGGCCATGAGGGGCAAGCGCGCGGTCACCGCGCTTTCGCCGACTCCGAAGGAGCGCTCGCCCAGCGAGCTCACCGCAAAGATGCGGTAGCGCGTCAGGCTGTCGGGGAGTTTGAACTGGGCCTGCGCCTTTCCGGCCGCGTCCGTCGTCAAGCGCGGCACGAATGCCGCTAGGGGATTGAAGTTGCTGCGCACGGAAAGTGGGGATGAGGCGTCGCGTTCGTCACTATCCTTTCCGCTGCTCTTTTCCGCTTCGGGTGGTGGCGATGGCCCCGCCGCGGCCGATGGCGCTGCGACGGGCTTGGGGGTCGGCTTGTTGACCGCGCCCATGCGCACCGAGGGCGCCTTCGCCTTGCTCGCAAGACCGAGACCGCCGCCGCCATAGCCGACGCCGGACATCCCGAGCTTGCGCAGCTCCTTCGTTGACTCGGCTTTCTTGTCTTCCTTGGCCTTGAGCTCGAACTGCGATGTGTCTGGCTCGCCGAGTGCGACGCGCAAACGTGCTTCATAGTCACTCACGGCGCCGCCGCGGCTCGGATACAACACGCTGATCGGATCCGGCGTTTCGTATCCCGCCAAAGCCAACACGGACTCGTCCACGACGACCAGGGCCACGTGCGCGCCACGCGCGGGACGCCCGTTGGGATCCGTCACGGTGATCGTGGCGGCCGTCTTTGCACCGGGAGACACCGCCTCGGCTTGGGGCTTCACCACCACGCCCAGGGTTCGATCCTTGGGCGGGATCTTGATGGAGATCTGACCTGAGGCTACCGCCGGGCGGGGCGGCAGCGACTTGTCGGGGTTGCCGCGTTCGTCTTCGCGCGGCCGGCTGCCCACCAGATGCACGCGTGCGGATAGACCGGGCACCCAAGCGCGGTCGAGGGGGATCTCCAGAGGCTGCACCCGCGTCTTCAGACTGAATCGCCGCGAGGAAACGATGCCGTCCCGGTCCAGCACGAGCACACCCTCCGCCGGTGCGAAGGGCGCCGTGATCAGTACCTTTGCGGTCTCTCCCCCCGCGTATTCCTCCTTGTCCGTGGTGAGCTCCACGCGATCGCCTTCGAGCTGGGGCACCAGTGCGGGGTCGTCAGAAAGCACCCAAGTGTCGAACTCCGTGTTGCTCTTCCGGCCGTGTTCGTCCGTGACGACGGCTGTGATGCGATACTGACCGCCGCGCTTGGTGTCGATCACGCAGCGCTCTGCCGCGTCTTTGCTCACGAACTCGCAGCCCGGCCCGGGCTCGCGTTTTTCCACGCGTTTACGCCCGCGCCAGGAAAACTCGAGACGCTCGCTCTTGATGCTCACGTTTCTGCCCGCGACGGCTTTGCCGTCGATGTCCGTGACCAATGCATCGAGCACGACGGGTTTGCCTGCGGTGACCATGCGGCTCTCTTGTCGCAATCCGATGGTCACACCGGCGGGATGCACGAGCATCGTGGTGCGGGCGGACCAGGCCTGCCTACTGACGTCGGTCACCGTGGCTTCGAAGTTGAGCAAGCGCGGGTAGGCTGGATCCAACGCGTCGAAGTCCACTCGCAGGCGATGGCGGCCTTCGGCGTTGGTGGTCGAACGCCAGGTTTCGTTCGCCTTGCGCTCCTTTTCGTCGTCGCCGCGGCTCCACCAGAAGTAACTGGGGCGCTTGCCGAAGTGATAGCCATCGCGCTTTGGCGGGGAAAAGTGCGCATCTTCGCCGCGTACGCGCCAGTTCACGTCGCTTTCGGGCAGGCCACCGCCGGCGTAGTACTCGGCACTGACGGTCGCGATGGCGTGCTTGCCGACGAAGTAAGGGCCCTCGGTGGTCTGGGCGCTGACCTCGAACTCCGGGCGCTTGAACTCCTCGAGCTTGAAGTAGTGTGAATGGTGCGCGCTCCGATCGGATAGGGAAAGCTTAACGCGTGCGCGTCCAAGATTCGCAGCGTCGGGTAGGTCGAAGCTCAGGTGGAAAGCGCCGTCGGCATCCACAGGCGCGCTCCCCTCAGCTACGGAATTGCCGCGGGGTTCCAAAGCTTCCCACTTGACGGTTCGGCTGCCAGTGCGCGGCAGGAGCGACAGATCTCCCTTGGGGCCGGCAGTCGAGAGGCGCACCCAGCCTTTGACGTGCACGCGTTCCTTGGGTTTGTACAGACCGCGATCGTCGAACACCATCCAGCGCACGGGCTCGTATCCGCCTCGAGCGACGAGTTCTCGTTCGCCGCCGGCTACGAACACGCGGTCTTTGCCACTCTTCGCAACCAGCATATCCCCGTGGTTTCCCAGGGCGAGACTGGCCATGCCGGTGGCGTCGGACTGCGTCGTCGCTCCCGGAGGAAAGACCGACAGCTGGACGCTCTTGCGCGGCGCGCCCGTCTTTAGATCTGTGACGAAGGCCGCCAAGCTGTCGCGATCCCGAAACGCGGACAGGCCGAGATCTGTGGACTGGATCCAGACGCGCACCCACTCCCGCTCACGCCAGCGCCGCGCCTGAGTCGGCCGGGGTTGGTTGGGCGGCTCAACGATCGCCAGGATCTGGCCGAAGTTGTCTTGCAGCGCTTTACTCAGATCGATGCGAGTTTCCACCAATTCGTCCGCGGCTTTGCGCGGCTGAACCATGACGCTCTGCACCAGGCGACCCGGCGGCTGCGTCAGGCGCCCATCCCAGTCCCAGTCACGACGGAATTGCTCGTACTTGCGCCAGTGCTCGGGACCGACCGCGTATAGCTTGACGCGCAGGCTAGGTCGATTGACCGAAAAGACGCGTAGCTGCCGTTCGTAGAATGGGTCGAGCACGACCATGGATTCCTGCTCCGAGAACAACATGGGCTCGGCTGAGTCGACTCGGATCTCATGCACGAGCTTGCCTTCCAGAGTCTGCTCGAAGCTGTCGCTGACGCGTGCGTCGACAGTCACCCGGTAGGTGGTGCGCCCTTTGCTACGGCCGCGAATGCTGATGCGGTTGCCGCTCACGTCCAGCTTCATGCCTTCGAGAGGCGGATCCACGCGGACCATGGAGTCCTCGAACTTGTCGGCTTCGATGGGGTTGGTGAAGCGGATCGTCCACGGTGCCAGCGGGGGGCATCCTTCGTACCAACCGCAGCGCACTTCCTGGATGGTCAGTGGACCGTAGGTGCGGAAGTCGATCTCTAGAGGCTTCTCGGTCGGTACGGGCCCCTCGGCGGACCGTGCGCCAGCGGCCAGCTCGACGTTGATGCGCGCGTTCTTGGGCAGCGGGTTTTCTGGGATGAGCACGATGAAGCGATCCGGCTCCGCACGCTGCGAAAGCCCGCGAACTGCGTCGTCCTTCTCGATTTCGTCTGCGGTGGCTAGGCGGACGGCATGGCTGCGCCCTTCGACTTTGGCCGCGAAGCTCTTGAGCAACACCTGTTTGTCGATGCGCTGGTTGAACTCCGCAAACACCAGCGGCGTTAGGTCTTGCGGGCCGCCCCAGCGTTCGGGATAGCGGTCGGCGATCTTCAGCGTCGGAGTCGAAAAGGAGAAGTCGTGGGATTTGGCCAGGGTGTGACCGCTTTGGGCGCGCGTGCCGGCGGGAATGTGCACGCGGAAGTCGGAGGACATCGGCATGCGCTCGCCCTCGGATTCGAAGAGGACCGTCTGCGTTCCGATCCAGCGAAACTTGCCTGGCGGTTTTGGATCGAGGGTCACCGGCACGGGCAGCTCGGCAATGTCGTCGTGAGAGGACAATGGCACCATGGCCTCAGAGAACGTGACGCTGACGTTCTTGGCCAAGGACACGTCACCCTCCGGCGCATGACGCAGCACCGTGAGTTCTTTGGACCCGACTGGCGCGACGGGCGCCGTTACCTTCGGGGGAAACGCGGTCTTGACGGTCTTGCCCGGGCGCGGTGCGGGTAGGGATTTGTCGCGCAACGCGAAGCTCTTTTTCTTCGCGCCGACCAATCGCGGCATGCGCTTTTCTACCCGCGCCCGTTCCAGGCGATTCAGGGGTTGGCCTTCGACCAAGCGCGATCGCTGCGCGGGTTCGGGATCTGCATTGCTGAGGCGGAAGCCCAGTCCGGACTTGCTTAGCTGGAAAGCGATGCTTTCCTTCTTTCCCACTGTAGTGCGCTTCGTGGGCGTGGGGTGCTTCGGCGGTGGCGAACCTGGGCACGCAACCACCAGCGCCGACGCGACGACGAGCCACAGCATTTTCGCTTGCTTCACGGAGCCTCCTGCTTTCGCCGGCGCGAGGCTCGGCCCCACGCCGGGGGCAGGCTAGCAACTCTGGGCGCCCCTTGTCATGGCGTGACGGCGGCTCGAAACCGCGCCGGCGCTATTTGGGGGCGGAGAGTACTACGTTGCGCACTGCGGACAAGCTTCCAGCGCTGAAGGCACGCATGCTGATCAGCTTGTCGGCGTAGTCAGCCGCAGTGGCGAGGGCCACAAATATGCCATCCGCATCTGCTGGAGCCAGCGGAACCGCGCTGCCATCGATATAGAGCTCTAGCGCGTCCGCTCCTGACGAGAAAATGCGCAGTGTTCCTGGGGAGGCTTCGATCACGATCTTCTTGCCCGCGTCACGCTGCAGGTAGAACGGCGCCTTTGGCAGCGTCGAAAGCGCATTCAAGCTGTGCTCTGCGACTTGCGCGAGCTTTGCCTGGGACGACGAGTCGCCGGGATCCGGGATGGCCGCGCCGAGCATGTACCTTCGACCATCCGCCGCTTCGAGCACTCCGTGGTCCAGAGAATCCGAGCCGGGCACCCAGCCGGGTTTGTGACAAATCCGCGCGCCGCTCCCCAGGGCCGCCTCGACCCCTTTTTCGAAGAAGGACGGCGTGGCTGTGCACAGTGCGTCCTCCAGCCCAGCGCGATCGGCTTCGGACAGAGAGAAGCGATCCGCCGGGTCGCTGTCGGCGTGCCAGACGACGCGGCGCACGGCTTCGGTCAGTTCGAATAGATTGGCGCAGTTGTTCCCGCCGCTCTTGCAGCTGTAGGTGCCGGTGGCGCTTCGGGCTGGAATGACTTTGCTCTTGGTGCCCTCAGTCAGCGTGTAGCCCGGCGGGTTCTTGACCTCGAAGCCTGCGTAGCTTGCTTTGATCACGGCAGTGGGGAAGCCGCGCTCGGGGCTGAGCCAGTTTGCGTTCAACTGGTCGAAGCCTGCGATGCGAATGGTGCGATCGTAGTCCTCGTTGCTGCTGGTTTGGATGGCGCGCCTGACGATCGCGTTGGCGACGTCCGAGAAGCCGCTGGCCCAGGTGACGGTTGCCGCGCCGGTGAATCCCTGGCTCTGGATGTAGTCGAGGGCTGCCAGGGAGCTGAGCAGCTTGACTGTCGACGCGGGCCAGAAGGACTGGCTGAATGCTCCGCCACCATACTCGAAGTACGCAAAGCCGAGCCCTAGGGCGTTGTGGTCCACCGTGGCGGCGTAGATCTCCGTGCCGGAGGGCGGGTTCACACCGGCGGCCGCAAACGCCTGCGCCAGCGTTGCGCTGTCCAGCACCCGCGCCGCCATTTCGTCCCAGCGCCACGGGGGAGGCAGGCCGTCGTCACGGAGGTTCGGCGCGGACGCATCCGGCCAGCCGGCGTCGGTGATGGACGTTTCGACGTCGCCGCTGGCTGCGCCGCCCGCGTCCTTTGCGCCGCTTGGGGCCGCAGCGTCGGGCCCCGAACAAGCCAGGCACAAGCAGCAGGAGGCGAAGCCAAGTCGGCGCATGAGTCCCGCGTTGCCACCGGAAGCACGTACGAAGTGTCGCAGCCCCTCCGCGTACAGCTGCAGGCAGAGCGCAGCGATGCCGCGGATCTTGAAAGAGCCGACCGGTTGGAGGTTCTCCAACTTAAGAGTCAGCCG
This sequence comes from uncultured Myxococcales bacterium, assembly GCA_937872925.1. Lineage (GTDB taxonomy): Bacteria > Myxococcota_A > Polyangia > Polyangiales > Polyangiaceae > JACKEA01. Next base: position 11,577 of record CALMUT010000278.1, read on the forward strand.
TCGAGCGGAGGTGCGTCCGAACCGACTCAGAATCAACGGAGTTCTTCGGTGCAGGGGTTCCATGCGGGTTCGTTAGGCACATTGACGCGTGCGCTATTCGGTCGTCACTATAATCCGGCCATGGCTGCCCCCGAGGACCGGATCATCGATACGGCCATAAACCTCGATACTTTGAGCGAGTTGCCCCGTACGGGCTGGCTGCTGCGTGGCGTGCGCCCCTGCGAAAGCATCGCCGATCACAGTCTGGGAGTGGCGCTAGTGGCCATGATGTTAGCAGACGCTATTCGGGGGGAGGGCCAGCCCGTCGACGTGGAGCGGGTCCTGCGCATGGCGGTGCTGCACGACACGCCCGAGGCCCGCACCGGGGACGTGCCGATGCCCAGCAAGACGCGGGAGGTGGCGGAAGCGCTGGATGCGCTGGAGACGCGCATTGCGCGCGAGCTGTTGCCGGAGGATTTGTTCGGCTACTTCCGCGAAGCCGAAGCCGGCCAGAGCCTGGAGGCGCGCATCGTACGGGCAGCGGACAAGATCCAGATGATGATCAAGGTGCTCGTATACGAAAACGCCAATCGCGGCGACTTGCACGAGTTTTGGGAGAACCCCAAGAACTTCCGGCACATGGACCTGCCGATGGCACGCCGCGTGTACGAAGCCATCTGCGCACGCGCAGGTCGGCGCGCTCCCTGGGCGGAAGGTCTGGCGCCATGACCGCATGCTTGCGAGTCGCGTGTCTGAACATCTGGAACAAGTCCGGCCCTTGGCCGGCGCGCTTGCAACGCATTCGCGCAGACGTCGCGGCGCTTACGCCGGACATCTTGGGCTTGCAAGAGGTGCTGCGTCTGCAAGAGGGGGAAGCCGCGATCACCGCCGACCGCTGTCAGGCAACGGAAATCGCTGCGGGACACGGTTACCATACGGCGTTCGCGGCAGCGGCAGACTACGGCGGCGGTTTGATGTTCGGCAATGCGCTGCTGTCGCGCTTCGAAATCCTAAGCGAGCGGCGATTCCAGCTGCCGGGCAAGGAGAGCGGAGAAACGCGATCGCTTCTCTACGCCGCGCTTTCGACTCCCCATGGCGAGTTGCCTGTTTTCGTCACGCACTTGAACTGGAAGCTGCACCACGGCAGCGTGCGCCTCGCCCAAGTACGCTTCATCGTCGACACCATATTTGAGCTGTGCCCCGTAGACGAGTCGAAGCTCCCGCCCATTTTGATGGGGGACTTCAATGCGGAGCCGGACTCCGACGAAATCCGCTATCTGCGCGGGCTGGCGACGGTGGAGGGCAAGAGCGCCTATTTTGCCGACGCTTGGCGGTACGCCGGCGATGGCACGCCCGGCTACACCTTCGATCGAAAAAATCCATTTGCCGCGCTGGCGCACGAGCCGCCCCGCCGCATCGACTACATCTTCACTCGCGGGCCGGACCGCAAGTTCCGCGGCGAGCCGCTGCGGACCCGGTTGGCGTTCTGTGAGGAAGCGGACGGTGTGTACCCGTCGGATCATTTTGGTCTGGTGACGGATCTTGCCGTGGAGGCGCGTGACACGTGAGGCCATGACGACACCGAAGAAGTCGACGTTGCCCTTCGGCGGCAAGCAACGCATTGGGCGCTACGACCTGATTGCGGAGCTGACCTGCGACTTCGGAAAGCGTTGGGTTGGGGCCGCAACCGAAGGCGACGATCGAGGCTGTGCGGTGTACCTGCGCCAGTTCCCCACCGACAGCCTGAGCCTGCCGGAGTTGCAGTTGCTCAACCGTGCGGCAGTGACAGCGATGGTGATCCGGCACCCCAACGTCGCGGCGGTCGTGGACGTAGTCGACGATGCGGGTCGCTTGACAGTCGTGAGCGAGTACCGCGAGGGCGAATCCCTCGCGACGCTATTGCGCCTGTCCGCACAGAGCACGAGCCCCATGTCGTCCGCGGTCGGGTTGACGCTGCTGGCGGACATCGTCGAGGCGCAGCGGGCGGCGGAAAAACAATGGGGGCAAATGGTGCCCTCGGGGGATGCGGCACTTCAGGGCGCGACCCACGGCGGGCTGATGCCAGATGGCGTGCTGCTCACCACGGGCGGTGAAGTGCTCGTCACGGACGTGGGGATTGTGGGCGCGTTACTTCGACATTCTAGATTTCTGCGCGACCCGGCGGTCATTCCCTACCGCGCGCCGGAGCAGCTGACGCGGGGGCACGGCAGCACCGGTCGCTGTGACGTGTTTTCGGCGGGCGTGCTGGCGTGGGAGATCATGGCTGGTCGCGCGCTCTTTGGCGATCCCCTGCGGCTGCAGCAAGAGTTGCCGCAGGAGCCTGACGAGCTGGTGAAGTCGCTACTGCACGGGCCCATTACCCCGCTCGACCGGTTGCCCGGTCCCGGGGCATCCACTCCGTTCATGATCGTGGACCTGCTGCGGAACATGCTGCTGCGGGATCCCCTCAAGCGCTACGCCAACCTGGACAAGCTATCGGCAACGATCGCTGGCCTGGGTCGAGGCTTGTTCGCAAATTCCGCGGACGTGGCGACGACGCTGCAGCGACTGGCGGGGGCCGGCTTGCGGATCCGGCGCGAACTAGTCGATTTCACGCGGGCGGGTAGCGAGCCCGATGCGGAAGAAGCACGGAGCGCGGCGGACGCAGCGCCGCGCGTCGCCGTCAGCGTTCCGGGCCCCAGCGCTCCTCCTGCGGAGCAACTGGCTCCGGGGGGCGTGTCGCGCAGCGCGACGCTCAGATTCCCCGCCATCGACGAGCAACCGCCGGTTCGCGACCGTCCGTCGCAGCGAGCCGCGCTGCGCCCCGCGTCGGAGCGGGCGGCGCGGCGAAGCAAGCCGCCACCCACACCGGTGAGCGCGCCCCGGCCTCGCGGCGCGACCGCCCCCCTGGGGCAGGCAACGGACGCGGCGCCGCAACCAGTGACAGAAAAGCCTCTCGCACCCGTGGCGGCGAAATCCGCGCCGGCCGCGACCCCGTCGGCGTTGCAGTCCACCGCGCCCGACGCGACCAAGGTCGACGACGACGTGGTGTTCGACAGTGCGCCGCCATCCTTTGCGAAAATGGCGCCGGGTAGTGTGCAGACCCCCGTGGCGCCAGCGCGTGAAGGGGATGTGCACGACCGCATGACGCTGGTCATGCCGGAGCAAGAAGCCGAGGCCGCCGCGTCTCGAACAATTCGGTCGGACGCGCCGCAATCGCAGACGGCGTCCGCGCCCTCGGTGGCTCCCGTTTCGGCGTCCGTGCAGGCCCGGGATACGAACACGGACGCGGGCACGGCATCAGTCGCGATGGTGGAGGAGGCTGCGGAAAGGACGCGGCCTACGGTCGAAGCGGCCGTGCCGAGTGGCCCGCCGCGGTCGCGCGCGGGTCGCGGGCTTTGGGTTGCGCTCGGCGTGGGGTTGGTCACTATCCTGATCGCCGTAGCCTTTGGCGCGGGTGCCGGGCGCGCGCCGCAAGAAGCGCCGAAGGCGGCCACACCGCAGCCGCCGCCTGTGGAGACCGCTGCCCCGACCGCGACCGCCACCGAGCCCAGCGCGGAGGCCCAGACGCCTGTGCCGGATCCGGAACGGACGGCGAAACCGCCGGTGTCCGGGCGACCGCATGCTGCGAAAGCGCCGTCCGCGCCGGCGACAACGACGACGCCGACGACGGCGGCATCAGCGCCGCCCTCCCCGAACGGTGCTCCCGACGCACAAGCCCCGCCGCTGCCCTCGGGGCACACGGGTCCCTATCGCCCCGAGGGTATTTGAGGGGCCGTTGCCCGTGCTATGTTCCGCGCAATGGCTGGGTTTGGGATACTGCGCGCCGCAGCCTTTGTCTGCGCGACGAGCGTGGCGAGCATGGCTTGGTCCAAAGGCGTGCCGGTGGAGGACGCGACCGAAGAGCAGTGGCGTGGGGCCCAGAAGACGTTCCTAGCGGCGGACGAACTGTTCGATGCAAAGCGCTACGAAGAGGCGATCTCCGCGTACCGTGCCTCTTGGGAAATCGTGGCGAGCCCGAATACTCGCCTGCAGGTCGCGCGCTGCTTGCGCGAGCTGGGGCGGGTGGGGGAGGCATACGACGAGCTGATGGGCGCCGTCGCCGACGGAGAGCGCGCGGCGAGCAAAGACCCAAAGTACGCCCGCGCTGCCGACGCGGCGCGCGTGGAGTTGAAAGCTCTGCAAGCGCAGATCGCATTCGTCACGGTGCGCGTTGAACGCGTGCCTGATAGCACGTCGTTCAGAGTGGGCGCTCGGCAGGTGGAGATCGCCGATTTTGCACGACCGATCGCCGTCGCGGCCGGAAAGATCCAAGTCGTGGCCCGCGTCCCTGGGCGGGGAGCCGTGGTGAAGACCATCACGCTTGCGCCTGGCGCCGAAGGCGAAGTGGCGTTCGACTTTGACGAGTCGGCCCCTGCGTTACAGCCGTCCGCCGCGGCGGCTTCGGCGCCTTCTGCGCCGACGCCGGCTGCCAGCGACAGTTCTGCGCAAAAATCGACTTCGCTGCGACCTTATGCGTTCATCGCAGGTGGGGTGGGTGTGCTGGGGCTAGCGAGCTTCGCCGTGCTGGGGACGATGAACAACTCGAAGTTCAACGATCTGGAGGACAAGTGCCAAGCGGGCAACTGCCCGGCGGATAGCCAGTCGGACATCGATTCCGGGAGACAGCTGCAAACCTTCGCAAACGTGGGACTGGTGGTCGGGATCGTCGGAGTGGGAACTGGCGCAGCGTTGTTCTTGCTCGATAGCGGAGGAGAACGTCCGACCAAGGTGGGCGTCGGACCGGGATCCGTGACCGTGAGTGGGCGATTCTGATGCGACGGTCTGGCTGGCTGGTGGCGGCCTTGGTCGTGGTCGCGTGTACCAACGACTACGACCAGTTCAACGTCGGTGGCGGCTCCGATGCCGGCGCGACGGGCGGCGGAGCCGGAAACGCGGGCACGGGCGGCGGGCTCGCCGGTACAGGCGGCGTGACGGGCGGCACTGGGGGCGCAAGTGGTGGCACTGGTGGCGCGACGGGCGGCACTGGGGGAGCAAGCGGCGGCACTGGTGGCGGGACCGGTGGCGGCGGTGGCGCGAGTGGAGCGTCCGGCGGCACGGGTGGCGGGACCGGTGGCAGCGGTGGCGCGAGTGGAGCGTCCGGCGGCACGGGTGGTGCGACCGGCGGCACTGGGGGCGCAAGCGGTGGCGCTGGTGGCGCGACGGGCGGCACTGGCGGCGCAAGCGGTGGCGCTGGGGGAGCAAGTGGCGGCACTGGTGGCGCGAGCGGCGGCACGGGTGGCGCGAGCGGCGGCAGCGGTGGCGCAAGTGGCGGCACGGGTGGCAGCGGTGGCGGTTGCAGCACGAACGAAACCCTGTGCGGCAACAGCTGCGTCAATCTGCAGATCTCCAACAACCTGCACTGCGGTGGCTGCTCGAACGACTGCACTGCACAAGGCTATGTGAGCGGCTTCACTTGCGCTGGCCTTACGTGCCAATGCACCGGGGCCTCCCAATGCAAGGAAGGTGGCGGCACGGGCACCGGCGTCTGCAACGGCGCCGGGCGCTGCGTGTGCGACGGCGCAACCTGCGCACCCGGCGAAGCTTGCAAGAAGACCGGCCCGAACTTGCTCTGCTCCTGCAATGGGGGTGGCGCCTGCGCACCGGGCTCCACCTGTTGCGTCAATCCGGCAGGTTGCAAGAACTTGCAGGTGGATAACTCGAACTGCGGGACCTGCGGCAACGCCTGCACCGGGGGCAAGAGTTGCGTCAGCGGAGTGTGCCAGTAGGGCGCCAGCCTTGAACCGCCGGCGCACTTCGCCTGCGCTGGAGGCTCGCGCTCGCTGGGGGCTGTCGCGCTACGGCGTGGCAGGCTTGGCGAGCCTGCTTTGGAGCTGCGCCGGGCCGCCGCAGCGTGCCGCGCGACCCGTGCCCCGCCCGGCGGCTGCGCCCGTGGTGGTCGCGCCCGCGGCGCCAGCTTCGCCCTTGCTCGACATTGCGATGGTACCGCTTCCGACCGAGTCCGCGCTCGAAGTGCGCGTGACCAGCAGCCTGCCCGTCGGCAATCGGCGTTGGGGTTACCGCGGCCGTGCCGAGGCGCTTGCCGATCTCACCTTCAGTGACCAAGACGGCGCGGTCGCATTTCGAAGCGAGCCGGCGCGGGGGTTTCCGACACATATCACTTTGCAGCGCGAACCCCGCGGGCAGGTCAGCGTGCGCTATCGCGTCACGACGGAGCCCTTCTCCGTGGAGCGGCCGCTGTGGCCCGCGATGGACCCGAACCAAGCGCGCTTTTCCGGCGAGCTGGTGTTGTTGCTGCCCGAGGCCGAGCCGGATGCCGTTGTGCCTGTGCGCCTGTCCGTCGACCCGAAGGCGTTCGCGCCGGGCGCCACCGTGGCGTCGAATCTGGGACTGGGTCCTGTGGTGCGCGGGCAGCTGAGCAACGCGGCGCTTTCCGCCAGCACGTTCTTGGTGGGCACCGTAGGGTTTGGAGAATTTGTCGCGCCCGAGGGCGTCGATCGCGCGGCCTGGCTCGGCTACTCGAACTTCGATCCCCGACAGGTTGCAGCAGAAGTTGCAGGATTTCGCAGCGGCGCGCGGCAGTACTTCGGCGCCAAGCAGAGCGCGCCGAGTACGTTGCTGCTCTTTGCGGACGCCCGCAAGCCGGGTCAGTTCGACGTGCATCGTCGTGCAGGTGGCGTGCTGGTGCATGCCGGACTGATGCAAGCCTGGGACGGTCCGTTGCGTATCGCCGTGATGCAGCAGCTGATGCGCGAGTGGATTGGCGCCGAGCTGGCCATCGCGCCCGCAGATGCGGACTTTCCCTTGGAGAGCGCGTGGTTCTTGGACGGCCTCAACCGGAGCGTGACGCGGGCGCTGCTGTTTCGATATGGACTGCTGACCCCCGAAGAGTTCCGAGACGACGTGGAGCAGATGCTGCGCCTGTATGTGACGAGCCCGCTGAAGAGCCGACCGCTGCACGATCTGAAGCGTGCCGATCCGAAGCGCGCATCGGCGGTCATCGTGGCGCGGGGCGCGCTGTACGCCATGGTGCTCGATGGCGCCATTCGCAAAAAGAGCGGTGGCAAGCGAAGCTTGGACGACGTGGTCCGCGCGCTGTACGCCCAGGCGCTCACGGCGAGCGGCCCGCTTCCGCCTCAGGCGTTCGTGGCGGCTGTGCAAACGGAGCTGGGCCAGGCTGCGCTGGCTCTCGACTCCGGCGTCCTGCGCGGCGATTCCAAGATCGTGGTGCCCGTAGAGGCCATGGGGCCGTGTTTCGTTGCTGCGAAGCGCCGCTACGAAACCTACGAGCTCGGCTTCGAACCGTCGACGGATGAAACGGGCGTCACCCTGGCCACTAACGTGCGCGAGCCCGGGCCGGCTGCCCGCGCCGGGCTGCGTGCTGGCGAACGCGTGCAAGGGCTCCGTTACCAGGACGGCGACGTCGACATGCAGGTCGAGTTAGAAGTCCTACGTGGCGCGGAGCGGGTGCGCCTCCGCTACCGACCCAGCGGGGGCTTTGTCACCGGTCAGGGATTCGACCGCAAGGCGAACACCAAAGACGCCGAGTGCGCTCGCGGGCGCTAGCGCGCTACTCGGGAGCGCCGCACGCCAGCCACTCGGCGAGGCGGTCGCGATCCGCTCGCGGTGGATCGCCAAGGCCCGGCGGCATGCTCACTCGATCCAGGGCCGAGCGCGCAAAGATGCGGTCGTCCCAGCGCCGCACGCCAGCCAGGTTGTCGAATCGCACGTCTGCAGGCGCGCCCTGCCGCGCGCCCTCTGGCTCCGAATGACACTCGTTACACCAAGCGTCCATGAACGGCCTGCCAAAGTTTTCGTAGGTCAGCGTGGTGCCGGCCTCCGGGCAGGGGTACTCGTCCAGGCTTGGCGTCGAGCTACACGCCACCAGTATGGCCATGGTCGAAGCGACCGCAACGCGTGTCACCACCGGTGGCTGGCTCCGATGCTGAGGGCGCCGCCGGCGTATACGCTTGGTCCCGGTGCTTCGCTCGCGAACAGGTAGTCCAGGAACGCCTCGCCGCCGGCGAACCAGTCGAAGGCGCCCGTCTTCGCAAAGGGAACGTCCACGCCGGCGCCAAAGCCGACGCCACCGCGGTGACGGATGCCGCGCCCGACGCCGAACAGCACGCCGAAGGGCTCTTCTTTGGCAAAGTCGATGCTTTCTTCGTGTTGGTGCAGCCAGGACAGGCGCAGCCAGGGGGTCATGCTTTCCAGCGGCAGTCGCCCTTCCACCCCAAGCGCCAGATTCGTCAGCAGGCGCTCGTCCACTTTGGCATAGCCTTCGCGCAAGTGCCCCACGACGCCGATGGGAATATTGGAACGATAGCCGAAGCGCGACTGCCCATAGAAGATCGCGCCATCGCCTTCCCAATCGTTGCCGGTGGAAAAGCCGACTGCGGGGCCGACGCCCAAGAACACTTCGTGAGCGCATGCGCTACGCGGCATTGCCAGAACGAGCGCGGCGGTGATGCTAGAAAGTGCGAATAAGGATCTCATGCAGTTGCCTCGGCTCAGTCCGCGGACTGGCAGCGCAAGAAGGACAAATACAGTGCGGAAGTCGTGCCCGCGGAACTCTGCACGGGCTGGCCCGTCCAGGCCACGAGCAAGCCGCGGGGTGCGTCGATTGCGGTCGCGGCGTAGGGCGTGCCAAAAGTGAGCGCGGTCGTTGGCAGCTGGAGGCTTTGCAGCGCGTGTCCCTCCTTGCCGTGCTGCTGGAGCCACAATACCGTGTGGCCGAGGGCGCCTTCTGGTCCGTCGCTATCGCCTGCCTCGCTGTACAGCACCACCGCGCCTTGGTCCGAAGCGTGCAAAATGGGGCCTGCCGTCGCCTGCGTGGAGTAGGTCGTGTCTGGGCCGAGCGCGGCTCCTTCTTTGCCCAAGCGTGCGACTCGCAGTGTCTGCGGGCTGCCAGCCTCTTCTCCGAGTTCACGCCACGCGACGAACGCGCCGCCCGGCAGTCCCGAGAGCTGGGGCGTACGAGCACGTAGCGCAGGATCGGCGGGAAACTCGCTGCCTTGGCCAAGGGACGCCGCGGAACCCGCCCCCGGCGCGAAGCGCGATACCGTGATCCCCCCGGAGCAGAGTATTTCGTCAGTACACAAGTACTCGTTGGTTGCGACCAGGTATTGCGTGCCCGTCCACGCGACGGCGGCCCCAAACTGATTACTGCTGCCCGGCCCCGCCGCCACGACCGGCCCACGGATCATCTTGCCGCTCGCATCGATGACGGCGACCCGCGTTTCTACGACGCTGTCGGCGATGGGCGCACTGCGCCACGCGATGAAGCGACCTGCTCCCGTGTAGCTTCCGCTCGGTCCAACGCTTGGCCCGACTGCAATGTCGTATGCGAATCCGGCCTTGTCTTCGATGGTCACTTCCGGCAACGGCGTCCACGTGCTTGTGTTGAAGGTTCGGAACTTGATGCCCGGAACCACGGACGCATTCGCCTCATCCCCGTGGTAGTAGAGCAGATCAAGAGCGCCGTTTTCCGCGCGGACCAAGTGTCCGGTGGCGTGCGAGTCGACGCCATAGCCGGTCATCTTCTGGTCCGTGGTCAGTGATGCAAGGCCATCCGCGCCCATGCTGACCTTTGCGACCCGGATGTCGGGGTGCCAGAAGTGCTCGTGGGTTGCCGCGATGGCGACTTCTGCTCGTTTGCCGGCGGAGCCTTTGGCGAGGGTCGCAAGCAAGGGCGAACGCACACCATCGACCCACGTGAAAACGAGTTGCGGCGGACCGCTCTCTGCGTAGATGCAGTCCGGGACCGGAGTGCCGCCGCTTCCTCCGCTGCCCGCGCCGCCTCCTCCGCTGCCCGCGCCGCCCGTTGACGCTCCGCCGATCCCACTTGTCCCGCCCAGCCCCCCGCTGGCGCCCGTGCCGGCGGCGGCGCCTCCCGTCAGCTGTGAGAGGCCACTTTTTGAGCCGCAGCCGACGAGAGTGAGCAGCACGAAGGCTACGCGGACCCCGAAACGCATCAGCCCGCTCTTAGCACAGTGGCTGCGTTGCGCCGCGTTTGGCATGCTCCGCCCATGCTCCGCCCTACGCTGCGGCCCCCGCCGAGTGGAACGTGCGCCGTCGAGGGCCCGGCACGGGTTGGCGGGAAGCGTCCCCGGGCGTTGTCGTGACTGCGGCCTACGACGTCGCTGCGCGGGTCGTCGAGTGCGCCAATTGCGGCGCGCCCCTCACGGTCCAAAACGCCGATGCCGCGACCTGCGCCTACTGCGCCGTGGAATGTCGCGTGGGTCCGCGCCCCAACGACAGACGCCAGCCCCTCTCGCCGGCGCAAGAAGTTGCCCGGCTCGCCCAGCTGAAGGCGCAGCAGAGCCACACCATCCCGGGTCACATCTACGATCTATCCGGTCTGCCCCCCGCATTGATGTTTGCGGGCGCCACCGCTGAAGCGCGCACGGACTTGGTGGTTTTGCATCGACTCTGGAACCACGCGCGGGCGGTTGCGAGCGAGGGCCTCGAGGCGCAGCGAGCGTTGTGCTGGGTGGCTGTGCATGCCGCGCGGCTTCTATCAGCTTCCGAGCAGCGCGAGGGCGCGCGCGCCAAGTTGGAGACGGCGCTCAATCATCTGACCGACCCGGGACATCGCTCTTTGGTGCGCGCGGAGCTTTGCGTGGAGGCAGTGGCATCTGGGGAGCTCGCGGCCGCGAGAGGTTGGCTTTCGGAATGCGATCCGGCACCGGAGGTTCTGGAGCTGGACTCTGCATTGCGCTACGCATCCGCGCGGGTGTGCTTGGCAGAGAACGACCCGACGCGCGCTCTCGCGCTGGTGGGCAGCGAAGCTGGCGCGCTGCCAGTGGACAAACACATGGCGGCGCTCTTCTTGTTGGTCCGGATCCAGGCGCTGGAACTCAGTCGCAACTTCGCTGATGCCAAATCCAAGTGGCAGAAGTATCTGCGAAACGCCGACGAAGCGCAGTTGATCGCGACCGCTCAGGCGCATGGACTTGCAGCGCACACCCGACTGGAACCCATGGCCCGCCATGGGGCTGCGCTGGCGGCGGATATCGCCAACTCCGACCGCCTGAGCTTCCTGCCTGCGTTTGCCCTACGGCTTGCACCGCTGTTGGCCTTCGCCCTGGCGTGTCTCGTTTCCGTGGAGGGCTGCGCGACGAAGCGCGGGCCGCTGCTGGGGGCCACTGCGGCAGTGGTGTGCAATGCGCTGTGTGAGCGCTGCACAGCGCCTGCCAGCTATTACTACTACAGCGCCAACCACAGCGGGCACCATGCAGTACTCTGTGACAGCGCAGATCTGCGCCCGAGTCAGATGGACAGCGCGGAGCTATCGCAATACAGCTCCGTGTTTCCGCATCTAGAGGTCCCGGGCGGTGCGGCAACCATGTTTGCTGCGAGCTACGTGCTGCTCTTCCCCCTTGGGCTCGTTGCGGGACTGCCCTTTGCGTATTCCCGCCGAAAGCGCTTGCGCGCTCAGCTGCCCAAGAACCGCGAGCGCCTTGCGGGATTCGAAGTAGAGCTGGCGCGTGCAGGTGCGCCCGCGGTCGCGCCCCCCCATGGATGGCTCGGGCTGATCGCGGTTTCAGTGCTCTCGCTGTTGCTCGTGACCGTTGCTGCGACGACGGTGGTGACGTCGTGCAGAGCGGAGCCGCCTAAGGACGCTCAGCTCTGAGCCGTAGACGCCGCGAGTGCCGTATCGAATCGCGCGTCAAAATCACGGAAAATGCTTTGAAGTGCCTGGCTGTCCAGAGCGCGTTGCACGTCTCGGGCTCCTTGATCGACGACGCCGCCGTCGCTGTGGGCTGCGACCGCCTGGGCACGAAACGCAGCGCGCGCGCCCTTCACTGCAGCTCGAGAAAGCCCGCGCACTCCCTGAAGTACGTCCCTGAGGGTTGCCACTAGGACTGAGGTGTCCGTTTGTTTGAAGGCGACGTCGAAGGCGCTTCGGATCCGGCGGGCATCAGCCGCGAGCACGACCTGGTCGCCACCTTCTGGCAACATGCCGCTCTCGAGCACGCGCTGAGTACAGCGTCCAAACAGTACCATCTCCGTGACGTCCTTGGAAAGTCCCGACAACGCGGTGAAGATGGCGATGAGCTTGCGGATGGGAAACAGCAGCAGCTTGAGGGGCAGCTTCCACCACAGTGCCAGGCAACCTCCAGCGCACCCGGACGGGTCTTGCCAGAGTGCAGGCACTTGCTTGCTGCTGTAGCTGCGCCCATGGGATTTGAGCGTGCGGCTCACCCAGATTTGACGAATGCGTTCCCGCACCACGTCGTCCAACAGTGGCACAGGAATGAAACGCGCCGCCGCCGCCAGGATCGCGCACACGATCATCAAATGACGAGCCCCGGGCTCGGCGGCGGGCCCCGAGGTGCGTTGCAGCGCTTGGGTCACGGGCCAGCGTCTGGTGCCGATGGAGCGGCCGATGCTTCCGGCGAGAGCGGCTCGAACTCCGCGCTTTCCGGGTTGAAGTCGAAGACCTGCCCCGTAGCGATCTTAAACACCCAAGCGCTCAGGTGGATCTTGCCGGCGTCCAGGCGCTTGCGCACGAATTCGAACTCACGCAGATGCTCGACCTGAGACAGCACGTTCTCTTGCACGGCAGCGGTGATGAGCGCCTCGCCAGTGAGATGCGCATATCGTTCCTTCATGAGTTCTGGCAGGTGTGCAGCTTGCTCGATCCAGCGCTTGACGAATGGCAGATGTGCGGCGCTTTGCGGGTCCAGAATCGCGCCGATCGCTCCGCACTGCGTGTGTCCGCACACGATGATGTTTTCCACCTCCAGAACTTCGACCGCGTATTCGAGCGAGGCGGCCGTTCCGCCGGGGAGACTGGGGTGGGGGATCAAGTTCCCGGCATTGCGGATCACGAACAATTCCCCGGGCGGAGCGTTTGTGATCAAGTTGGGCACAACTCGCGAATCCGAACAGGTGACAAACAGCGTTTCCGGGCGTTGCCCGGCCGTCGCCAGTTGCTCAAAAAGCTGCCGGTGCGACGCAAAGTAGCCGCGCTGAAACGAGTGGATACCCTTGGCAAGCCGCTGCATATCCGCTTCCTACGTCAACCTTGAGTGCTTGTCATTGATGCGGGCGGTCGCTATGGATTCGCGGCCAACTTGGCGCGGAGAAGCCCATGCCCATTGCGAGTCAAAAAGTACGTTTTGCTGGATCCCAGGGGGTTGACCTCGATGCTCGTCTGGAATTGCCCGAGGGCGAGCCCCTGGCCTTTGCGCTCTTCGCCCACTGCTTCACCTGCAGCAAGGAGAGCGCCGCTGCCGCGCGCATCAGTCGCGCCCTTGCCGATGAGGGCTTTGCCGTACTGCGCTTTGACTTTACGGGTCTCGGTGGCAGCAGCGGCGACTTCGCGAACACGGACTTCTCTTCGAACTTGGATGATCTAGTCGCTGCCGCAGACTATCTGCGCCAGGAGCACCGTGCGCCGGCCTTGCTGGTCGGACACAGCCTCGGAGGCGCCGCGGTGTTGGGTGCGCGGGCACGCATTGCTGAAGTCCGCGCGGTGGTCACCTTGAACGCACCCTGCGATCCGGCGCATGCAACGCACCTTTTTTCCGCGGCGCGCCCGGAGCTTGAAGCCAAAGGTGAGGCGGAAGTATCCATCGGGGGGCGCCCATTCCGTATCAAGAAGGCGCTGCTCTTGGATCTCGCCGATCAGCCCATGCAGGAGGCGATTGGCTCCCTCAAGGCCGCGCTGTTGGTGATGCACGCTCCTGCGGACAACGTGGTGGGTATCGACAACGCGCGTCGCATCTTCGAGGCAGCACGGCACCCGAAGAGCTTCATCTCGTTGGACGGCGCCAATCACCTGCTCAGCAATCGCACCGACGCAAGTTTCGCTGCTCGTGTGATATCGGCGTGGGCGGCGCGCTACGTCAATACAGGCGTTGCCCCCCCGCCCCCAGCCGACGACCACCACGCCGTTGTGGTGGCCGAAACCCACGAAGGACGCTTCACTCAAAGCGTTGCTTTTGGCAGCCACCGTTTGCGGGCAGATGAACCTGTGGCCATGGGCGGTTTGGGCAGCGGACCGTCGCCCTACGATCTCTTGCTGGCCGCGCTCGGTGCCTGCACCTCCATGACCCTGCGCATGTATGCCGAGCACAAGAAGCTACCCCTAGACGGCGTGCGCGTAACGCTCAGCCACAAGAAGATCTACGCCAAGGACTGTTCGGATTGTGAGACCAAGGCGGGCAAGATCGACCAAATCGATCGCGTCGTCGAGGTCGAAGGCGAACTGAGTGCGGAGCAGCGCAAGCGATTGCTCGAGATCGCAGACAAGTGCCCCGTGCACCGCACGCTGCACTCGGAAGTGAAAGTGACGTCACGGCTGGCGGAGTGAGTCGGTTTCCCCGCGGGGAAGAGGCGCCCGCATCGGGCCACGCCGCGACCCAACAAAAAATGGAAAGCGCCGCCCGGAATGTGTCCGAGCGGCGCTCACGGTTCTTCTTGCGTCGGTGAGCACTCCTCTGGTTAGCAGAGCAAGCTAACGTAATAGGTGGCGCTCTTGCTGACGCTGTTCGTGCCGTCAGTCACGGTGACGGTCACGGTGTGGGTGGCTTGGTTGCACAATCCGGCCAGGTTCGCTGTGATGCTCTTGCCTGTACCGAGCGTCTCCGACAGTGTCTGGCTGCCGTTGGTGTAGGTGGTTTTCCAGGTGTAGGCGGAGTTTGGCAATGCGGGCCCGTCCGGATCCGTGGCGCTGGCAGTCAACGTGACTTGCTTGACCCATTTGCCGCCGACATTCACGTCCGCGTAGCCCACGTCCGTGCCCGAAACGGGGGTCATGCTGGTGATGTTGGGTGGCAGGTTGGTGGGGTTGGGCAGGATGTTGATGGAGATCTGCTTGCTTGCGCTGATTTCCCCATCGTTGCCGGTGAACTTGATGCTGTGGGCGCCCAGGCTCAGACTGTTCGGCGCGATGTCTTTGGTATGACCCGTCGTGGCCGCGCCGCCATCGATCTGCCAGCTCACCTGGGCGTTGGTGAGGGTGCCGCCCGGTTCGTTGTTGTCCGTGCTCGAGCCAAGCAGGCTGATCAGCTGGCCCACGTAGAAGTTCGCGCCGCTGCCTGGAGACACGATGTTGACCACTGGCGCGGTGTTGGTCAGCGTGTAGTTGACATGGCTGGTGTAGGACAGCCCGTGCACCGTGACCGTGGCGCTGATGATGTGAGTGCCCATGGAGAGCACGCCCGGATAGACAATGTCCTTGCCAGTGCCAAGCGGGCCGTCGATGCTGCTAGACCACGCGACCGTGGGCGTGCCCCCGTCAGACTCCACGAGGGACTTGAAGCTCACGGGAGCTGATACGCGCGGCTCACTCGTGCCTTCGCCCGGCTTGGTGATGGTGATGAAGCCCGGCGTGGCTCCGCCGACCGCTGTTTTGACCGCTTCGTAGGCATTCACCCAGCGGTACGCTTCGGCCGAGTTGCCAGTATTTGCGGTGCTCTTCAGGATGGACTCGACCGCGGTTGCGTTCAGGCTGGGGTCCGCTGCCTTGATCAGCGCGGCCACACCCGCAACGAAAGGCGCCGAAGCGCTGGTGCCGCGGAAGATGGTGGCTTCATTGCTGGCCAGATTCTCCGGATCCGAGCCGACCCAGATCTCGAAGGGCGCATAGATGTCGATGGCGCCGTCTCCCCGTCGCGAGGCGCGGGTCGACCCAGAGTGGACGCGGGGCTGGTCCCATTGCAGGCCGCCAACGCAGACCGTGCCGGCCATCTCGCAAGGGATCGTGAAATCCCCGGAGTCGAGGTCGCGAGCGTTGTCGTTGCCAGCGCTGGAAACCCACAGGATGTTCGCGGCGCGGATAGCGGCCCCGATACGATGCGGGAAGGAGCAAACGCCGGCCTCGCCCAAGAAAAATCCAGAAGTGTCGCAGACCCACTGATCCACGGTGGTGCTGGCGCTCATGCTGATGATCTGCGCCCGACCGACGCCGGATACGAGGCCACCGATGTAGCGAATGATGTCGAAGAAGTCTTCGCGCGGTGACTGCAGCAGCAGCGGCTTGACGACCGGACCGCCAGAGCCCGCGGCTCCCCGGCTATTGTCCACGCGTCCGGCGACTGTGCGCGCCGACCCGGTGCCGTGCCAGGGACAGGCCGAGGTGCCGTTGCCGCACTTGCCTTCGTTCGGCACGTCGAAGCGCGTCGAACCAACGAGCTCCACGCTCTCCGGCAAGTCGTCGTTCTTGAAGCCGGCGTCCATGACCAGCACCCGCACCTCGTTGCCGAGCTTGCCGTTGGCCTCCAGCACGCGCCAGGCTTCGGCCACGCCGATATCCAGGGCGCCGCCGCGCTTCATATAGGGCCATGCGAAGGGGTTGGGGGAGTAGTCCCCAGGGTGGTGTTTAGCGTCGGCGCCCGCCGCCGGGGCTTCGGATGTTTCGCGATCCGGTATGGAGTCGTGCTGCATCACGAAGTTCGGAAACACCGAGAGGCCTCTCTTCGACTCCGTGACAAACGCGGCCAAGGTGCCAAGGGCAGCCGCACTGGATATCTTGAGTCCCTGGGGCGTCGAGCCGGCTTCTTGAAGCGCGCTGTCCATGGCGGCAATGTCTGCGTTCTCCGACTTGATCTGTACTGCGTAGAACGTGAAGCCAGAGTCGTCACCCGCATCGGATAGATCCAGGGTCTCCAAGATCTTTCCTGCGTAGCGCGCGACGAGAGCGTCGACGTCAGCCTTGCTCTTGGCGGCGACGACCAGCTCGTTTTCGTAGAACTGCATGACGTTGCCGCCCGGGCTGGTCATGGTCGCGACGTGTCTTTCGGGACCGCCGTCTTCGAAGGGTGGGATCACCGCAGAATCCACCAGCACGCTTTCGTCGATGGTCACCGCCGTACTCGGGCCGGGATCCTTCGGCTGCTGCGTGTCTGTGCTCGAATCGCTGCTGCAACCGGCAAACGCGAGTGAAAGGCTGAGAGCGAAAATGCCAAGGGTAGTTCGTCGCATTAAAGGTTCTCCTCTGCGCCCGATGACCGAGCGTCAAAAGTCAGTGTCGTCACGGCCGCTGGCGTCTGCTTGAGCGCTGGTTGAGGGTTTTCTGAGCGCCGTCTGAATCCTGAAGCCGCAGCGTGGCGCGATGTAAGTGCGCGTAAAGCCATGGAAATATCCGGAACGCGGGTAGGCTACGGAGGCAAAAACTGCCCCGGCTGTGCTAGTGGAAGCGTTGTGAGAGGGCGATCACGTCGCTGGATTCGAGGGCGTTTCAGGTGACGGACCCAGAGGCCGCGCCGCTGCACCTCTGCTTCGACGAGTTCGAGCTCGTTGAAAAGACCTTCGAGTTGCGCCACCGCGGCCAGGTCGTTGCCGTGCAACCCAAGGTGCTGGACCTGCTGATCTACTTGGCGCGCCATCGGGAGCGTGTAGTCACGAAAGAAGAGCTGCTCGAACAAGTATGGGCCGACGCTGCCGTCAGTGAGGCGTCTTTGAGCCAAGCGGTGAGTGCCGCGCGTCGCGCACTTGGCGACTCTTCTGCGGAGCCTCGGATGATCGCGACGGTGCGTGGTCGCGGCTTTCGTTTTGTGGCGGAGGCCAGCACGCTCTCTGCGCTCGGTGCTACCCATCAGGACGGACGCTCGCCGCTGTTCGCCAGTGTTCGCCCGAGCGAAGGGGTACGAAGCTCTGTGGTCGATTCGGCAATCCCGAGCACGGCCGTCGAGTCGTCTCAGGCGCACGGCGGCGCGGCACCCGAAGAGTTCCTGTTCGTGATCATGCGTGCGGCGGCCCCAGCCGAGGGCGGGGCTGCGATTTGTTTGACGGGGGTAGACGAACTCACCGTGGAACGAGGTGACAGTCGTCAAGTGCGCCGCTACGAAGATGGCGGCAAACGCTTGCTGCGCCTGACTTTGGTGGGCGAGGCGGTTAGTCGCAAGCACGCCCGGTTGGCGCGGGAAGGCGGGCAGATGGTGCTGCGTGATCTGGGTTCCAGCAATGGCACCTGGCTCGGCGGCAAGCGCGTAGAGAGCGCACCCCTTGCTCCGGGAACGCTTTTCGAATGCGGGCACACCCTCTTGCAAATGGGGAGCAGTGCGTTGGAGCGTGGCATCGAGGTAGACCTCCTGAACGGACCGCTTCCGGGGCAATTGCTACCGTCCGTCTTGCCATCCCTACGCGCACTGTCGCGGGATCTGACTCGGATGGCGGCGACGCCCTCGGCGCTGTGGCTCGAAGGCGAGCATGGTGTCGGCAAGTCGACCCTCGCAGCAGCAGTGCATGGAGTGTCGGGGCGTCCAGGAACGCTTGTGCGGGTCGACTGTGTGCAAGCGTCCACGACGGGGGCACATTGGCCGGCATTGCTCCAAGAGGCGCGCACGGGTTCACTCCTGCTTGAGAACGCTGACGCGCTCCCCCGCGCGACCGCGCTCTCTCTCGCGGCCGCCCTGGACGCACCGGCAGCTGCGGAAGTGCGACTCCTGGCCACGTCGCGCACCAGTTACGCGGAACTGCTTGGCAACGGCGGCGCACCTGAACTGCTGAGCCGTTTCTCGGGGTACCGCGCCACGCTACCTCCGTTGCGCAGGCGCATCGCGGATTTGGGGGCACTTGTGAGCTGTTTGGACTCCGGAGCCGAACCCGTCGAACTGGACGCAGTGACGGCGTTTGCGCTCTGCCGCCACGACTGGCCCGGCAACATCTCGGAGCTGCGCGCCTGCCTGGGCGTGGCGCGGCGCATGGCGGGCAGCGGGCGTCTGCGCATGGAGCATCTGCCTCCGGCGGTGCGCGGCCTATCCTAGCCGCTGCGCGTTTTCCGGAAGCGGCGCCACAGGTGCAGAGCCAAGACGACGGCTCCGCTCAAGTGCACAAAAATGTCGGCCACGTCCAAGGGCTTGGTGAGTGTGCCGGCTTGGAGCATTCGGAGCTTCTCCAGCAGATGCGGCTCTGGGAAGAACGGCGCAAGCAGCAGCAGGACCGCACCAATCGCCAGCAGGGGAGTCGACATGCTGTCTATGAACTTCCAAATGCCAGCCATCTTGCTCCGCCTGTAGCATCAAATTGCAGTGACGACGGCGCCGATCTGATCTGGATGCGCTTCGCGCTATACTGCGAAGCAACTTAAAGCTTGCCTACGGGCACGAGGAGGGCTTCGTGAAAACGCGACTCACATTTGGTGGACTTTCGATCTTGATGCTGGCGTTCACTCCGGGTTGTGGCGGAGATGATAGTAGCGGGCTGGGCACAGGCGGCAGTAGCGCGACTGGAGGAAACGCGGGGACCGGCGGTGGCAGCGGCGGTGCCAACACCGGCGGCAGTTCCGGCAGTGCTAGCGGCGGCAGTGCGGGCACCGCGACAGGAGGGAGCGCCGGCACTGCTTCGGGCGGTGCGGCAGGCAGCTCCGGTTCCGGGGGCAGGGCGGGGAGCGGCGGCCGGGCCGGTGCCGGCGGGAGCGATGCGGGCCGCACGCGCACCCGGCGG
>CALMUT010000279.1 GCA_937872925.1 uncultured Myxococcales bacterium
CGCCGGTCGAGCCGCCCGTTCCGCTGGTGCCGCCCGTGCCACTGGTGCCGCCCGTGCCGCCACCGCCGGTGCCGCCACCGCCTGTTCCACTGGTGCCGCCCGTGCCGCCGCCGCCCGTGCCGCCGCCGGTACCACCCGTTGGAGTTCCGCCGGTGCCCCCGCCGCCGGTGCCTCCCGTTGGGGTCCCGCCGGTGCCACCGCCGCCCGTGCCGCCCGTGGGAGTGCCGCCGGTGCCGCCTGTGGGCGCTCCCCCGGCCCCAGACGCGCCGCCGGTTGCGACTCCGCCCGCGCCGGCTCCGCCGTCAATCGCCGTCGCGTCGGGAGGCGCCCCGCTGGGTCCGTCTACCGTCGACACAATGCCGCTCAAGTCGTTTCCGCAGCGCCCGTCCAGCAGACACACCAGCCCGGGGCCGCAGTCGTCCGCACGGAAACACTCCTCGCCCGCGGCCCCCTGTTCCTGCGGTCCCCCGCAAGAAACCCCCGAGAGGACCCAAAGACCCAAGGACGCAAATGCGCCCACCCAAAGCTTCGCGCGTCGGCGACTCTGCATGCTCAAGCTGAAACGCTACGCCATCGCGCCCAGAGGTCAAGCCCAGACCGCCCCCACTTAGGCGCTTTCCACGCAGATTTGGCGTCCGCCCGGACCCGCGGGCCGGCCGCGGCTCCGGCGCGCGCGCAGGAATGCCCGCGGGGAACCCAAAGCCGGAGCGAGACCTCGTGTCGGAAGCATATGTTGGCTGGGCCATTTCAAAGACATAGGGTACATTTCCGACCCGACAGCACCGGTGACCTTCCGGGGTCGGAAATGGTAAGCGCCCCAGCCTAGCTCTGTCATTCCGGAGAACAGAAAACACGATGGCCGAACAGAAGGAAAGCTCAGTCCTCTTCTCCCTCAAAGAGTTGATGAACCTTGAGGAAGATCGCATCAAGGAAGAGGAGGCGGACCGCGAAGCGCGGCTCCGAGCGGAGAATGAGGCGAAACTCGCCGCCGAACGCGCGCAACGTGAAGCCGAAGAGGCTCGCATCCGTGCGGAAGAGGACGCGCGACGTACTGAAGAGCAGCGCCGACGCGAGGAAGAGGCTCGGGTCGCAGCGATCCAGCAAGCCGAAGTCGAACGTGCCCGCATGGACGCCGAGCATCGCAGCCGCATGGAAGCCATGGCGGCTCAGCAGTCCCATGAAACGCAGCTGACCGCGATGCGGCAGGACAAGGGCAAGAAGCGCCTGCAGCTCATCGTCGGGATCGTGACGGCGGTGCTCGTCATCGGCGGAGTGACCACTGGCGTCCTGTGGAAACGTTCCTCGGATGCTCAAGACCGGCGGGCCGCAGCTCTGGAAGCAGAGCGAAAGCGCACCGAAGAAGAGCTGGCAGGTCTCAAGCGCCAGTTCGAGGACGCCGCGAAAAAAGAGGAAGAACTGCGGAAGAATCTGGCCAGCGCCAAGGACGAGGCTGAGCGCGCCAAGATCGAAGCGCAGCTCGCCGCGGCCAAGAAAGAGAAAGAGAAGGCTGCCGGCGCCATGGGCGCTGCACGCGGCGGTGGCGGATCGGGCAAACCGAGCAGCGGCGGTGGTGCAAAAGCGCCTTGCAACTGCCCGCCAGGCGACCCGCTCTGCTCCTGTCTCTAACGTGAACGCCCACGCGCTGCGTCCGCGGGAGCGTCTCGCATTTGCACTGGACTATCCCGGGCTAGACGAAGCTGCGCGCGGCGCAGCGCTCGTGGCAGCCCACGCTGGCGTGCTCAAGGTCGGACTCGAGCTATTCGTTCGAGCGGGCGCCCCAGCGATCCGGATGGGGCGCGAGCTCGGCGCGCGGGTGTTTCTCGATCTGAAGCTGCACGACATCCCTGAAACCGTGGCGCGGGCGGTGGACTCAGCGCTGGAGCTCGGCGCGAGCTACCTCACGCTACATGCCCAGGGGGGCCCGACCATGCTCGCGCAAGCCGCGCGACGCACCGAGGGGACTGATCTCGTGCTGCTGGCCGTGACGGTGCTCACCTCGCTGGACGCCGCAGACCTCGAGGCCATCGGCGTGCGCAGCTCCACCCAAGAGCACGCTCAGCAGCTGGCAAAGATGGCCTTCGACTCCGGGATCCGCGGATTCGTCTGTTCCGCCGCGGAAGTCGCCAGCGTGCGTCAAACCCTCGGACCGGAGGCCCTGCTCGTCACTCCAGGGATCCGCCCCGCCGCCGCGGCCGCGGGGGACCAGAAGCGCGTCGGCTCCCCCCGGGATGCCATCAGGGCCGGCTCGGACATCCTGGTGGTGGGACGACCGATCCGGGACGCCGCCGATCCGGCCGCAGCGGCTGCAGCGCTTGTGCAGGAAATCGCTGAGGCCAGCGCGTGAGCGCTGCCGAGCCGCGCCTGGTTCTCGGGTTGCAGCCGGTACGCGAGGCCGTGCGTGCCCATGGCTCCCGCGTCGAACGCATCTGGCTGGAAGACCGCGACGAGCCCCGTCTGATCGCCCTCGCGCGCTTTGCCACGGACCAGGGGGTCGCGGTCGTGGAGCGCGTTGCCCGCGCAAAGCTCGACAAAGTGAGCCGGGGCACCAGCCACCAAGGCGTTGCGGCCTGGGCGCCGCAGCTCGTCCTTCACACGGCAGAGCAGCTCTTGAGCAAGCCAGACCTGCTTGCCTTGGCGCTGGACGGCATCCAAGACCCACAAAACTTCGGCGCAATCATTCGCAGCGCCGTCGCCGTCGCCGATGCGGCGGTAGTGTGGGCTGAGCACGGCGCCGCCCCCCTGACCCCCGCCACCTTTCGGGCCTCGGCGGGTGCTATCGAACACGCCACCCTCTGCCGCGTGCCGGCGCTGCACGGCTTCGTCCGGGACGCCGTGGCGCGCGGAGTGACAGTCATTGGGCTAGACGTCGGCGCCGATGCTACGCTGTCTGAACTTGAGCTTACGCGGCCCCTCGTGCTTGTGGTGGGCAGTGAGCACAGCGGGCTCGCGCGCAACGTGCGGCGGTCCGTTTCTCAGTTGGCGCGACTCGTTCGCACGCATCATGTGGATTCCCTCAACGCCAGTGTCGCAGCTGCCATCGCGCTGTATCTCGCGAATAAATCCTGATCAATTAGGCACTTACGGACAATTCCTTCGGGTCACCTCTGAGCTTGTTTGAGAGCCTGAACACCCGTCACGCGTTCGGAGATCGGAACTCCATTGAATGGAACGGCTCCCGCCGCGCGCCGTGCCCACACAATGCTGATCTATTTCAGGCACTTAGCTGTGGGTGTCTCAGGCCGGGATCGAGCTGCGGGTCCAGAGTTGATCCGATCCTTCATCCACTCGAACTACCTACGCGCAAGTGCGCGTTCGAATGCAGAAATCCCCTGCTGCACTTCTGTACGTGTGGTCACGTCTCCCATGCTGACGCGCACCGCCTGCTCCGCGCGCTCTTGCCCGACCATTGCGGTGATGACGGGCGAGGCTTCTTGGCTGCCCGCACTGCACGCGCTCCCCGCCGACACCGCCACGCCCATGAGGTCCAGGGCGGCGACGAGCTCGTCGCTCCTCTGACCAAAAAACGAGATGTTGCTCACGTGGGGCAAGCGAGGAGCGCCCTGGCCATTGACCGCTCCGAAGCGCCCCAGCGCGCGCTCCAAATCGTCCCGCAACTGCGCAACCGCCGCGTACCGGGCCACGCTGCCCGAAACCCCCGCGAGCGCCGCAGCGAATCCTGCAGCGGCTGCGGGGTCCAAGGTGCCCGCCCGAAGCCCCCGCTCCTGACTACCGCCCACCAACACAGGCCGCAGCTGCCCAGGGCTGCGGCGCCAAATCAGCGCGCCTAGCCCCTTCGGCCCGCGGATCTTGTGGGCCGAAAGCGCCACGCTGTCGCACGCGGCCAGAGCCGCCAAGTCCATCTTGCCCAGGACCTGCACGGCGTCCACGTGCAGCCGGGCGCCACAGGCTCCGGCGACTTCGACGGCCTGGGCGATCGGCTGGATCACACCGGTCTCGTGGTTCGCCGCCATCACCGCGAGCACGGATCCCTCCGGAAGAGCCTTGAGCCCGCGGCGCGCGGAGTCCAGATCCACCACGCCGTCGGCGCTGACGGCGATCCACTCCACCCGCCCCCCAAGGTCCCGGACGCGTTCCGCGGCGCGCACCACGGAGGGATGTTCCATGCGGCTCAACGCAACTCCCGGAGCGCCGGCGAGAGCGAGGTTGTTCGCTTCGGTTCCCCCGGAAGTGAAAATCACGTCCCGAGGGTGGGCGGCGAAGAGCTGTGCCAACAGCTCGCGAACGTCATCCACCACCGCACGTGCGCGCCGCCCAGACGCGTGCACGCTCGACGGATTGCCCCAGTTTTCGCGAAGGGCAGACGCGATCGCCTCCACCACGGTCGGATGTGGCGGCGCTGTGGCGTTCCAGTCCAGGTATACGCGCTGGGTCATGCGCCAGAACTCGGCGCCGACGCCGGCGCCGACGCGCGGCGGGGGATCCGGACATAAAAAGCGCAACCCGACAGTTTCCTCCCCGCGAAGCGTTCCCCCGAAGGCGACTGCACGTGCACATCTCCGCCATGACCGCGCGCCACGCCCCGCACGACGGCCAGGCCAATGCCCGCGCCACCGTGCTCCCGAGTCGGGGAGCCGTCCACCTGATAAAACGGCTCGAACAAGCGCCCCACTTTCTCCGCTGACACCCCCGGCCCGCTGTCAGCAACGCAAATCTCGAACTGGTCGGCGGTCGCCGATCGAACGCGCACCCCGACGGCGCCTCCGGTCGGAGTGAATTTGATCGCGTTGTCGAGCAGCGCCCACACCGCTTGCTGCAGCCGCGCTCGATCTCCGTAGCCTTTCAGTGCTTCCGCCGGCACATCTGCATATAGATCGAGTCCGGCGCTTTCCGCCCGCTTTCGATACTCACCGATCGCGGAACTCACAACGGCCACTAGGTCGTAATCACTGGGAGAAAACCGCAGCTTCCCGCTCTCAATCCCAGTGACGTCGAGCAGTCCGTCGATCAACCCACGCAGGCGCTGCACGCATTCGTCGACGGAGTTCAGCGCCTTTTTTTGAGCCACATTGAGCGGTCCCAACTCGTCGTCCAAGAGCAAGCGCACGTACCCCACGATCGGGGTCATGGGCGTCGACAGCTCGTGGGACACGTTGCGGTAGAACTCCTTGCGCGCTTGATCGAGTTCAACCAAGCGCTCGTTCGCCAAAGAAAGCTCCGCGAGCTTTTCCTCGAGGTGCGCGGCAATCTTCTGGCTCTGGAGCCGCAGATGTTTGCCGGTCCGGTCTGGCGGAGCCTGCTCCTTGCGGCCATCGAGGTAAGTGCGGAGCGTGGCGACGAAGGAGCGCGCGTCGATGGGTTTCTGCAGGAAACCGTCACAGCCCACCGCCAAACTCGTGTCACGGTTGCCTTCGGCCGTAATGGCCACAATCGGGACGCCGTCGAGGGAGGCCTCCGAGCGCAGGCGGAGCGTCACTTCGTAACCGTCCAAACCCGGAATGGCGATGTCCACCAACACGAGATCCGGCGGGTGCGGGCAAGCTTTCGGGATCCCGCCCGGCCCATCCACGGCGTCGATGACCTCGAAGCCCGCCGGCGTCAGCAACTTGCGCACCAGCAGCCGGTTGGCCGGGTCGTCCTCGATGTGCAGCACTTTAGGCACGTGTGACCGTTTTCCCTCTGCTGCGCCCGGATCGCAAGGCTGCGCGCTCCCCCTTGCCAGCGCGGTGGGATCTCTCGTAGGTAGCAAGGCAATGACCCGTCGATTCTCCAGACTGACCGCCTTGGCCATCGTTCTGTCGCTGACCTCTGCATGCGCGGAGCTGACCGAACCCGGGCCGAGCGCCGGGGAGGCCCCAGGCAGCCAAGCCGTCGCGGTGCCCTCGCCGGCCGCGCCACCCGCTGCGCCCGCGCCAGGTGTTCCGGACCGCATCACTGCCGCGCACGTCTTGATCGCCTACCAGGGCTCCACACGCTCGAGTGCGACGCGCAGCAAAGACGAAGCCAAGACGCTCGCGGCCGCGGTGCTTGCCCGCGCCAAGGCCGGCGAAGACTTCGCCGACCTCGCTCGCAAACACTCCGACGACCCCAGCGCCAAGACGCGTGGAGGCGATTTGGGCGCCTTCAGCCGCGACATGATGGTCAAGCCATTTTCGGATGCCGCGTTTTCCCTGAAGCCGGGGGAAGTCAGCGACGTGGTCGAAACCGAGTTCGGCTTCCACGTCATCCGGCGGAGCGAATGAACGCAGCGCGCAAACGGGTGCTGGTCGCCGACGATGACCAGAGCATTCGCACCATGGTGGCCCGGGCCCTCCATGCCCAATACCAAGTCATTCTGGCCGAAGACGGCGGTGCCGCGCTGGCGGAACTGAGCAAGGATCCCCCGCCGGATTTGGCGATCTTGGATGTGATGATGCCAGGCTTGGACGGTTTCAAAGTCGCGGAGCGCCTCAAGCTACTGCCCAAAGCAAAACGCATCCCCATCATCTTCTTGACGGCTCGGGATACGGCGATGGATCACATCCACGGCATCCAAGCGGGCGCTCGTCATTACGTGACGAAGCCCTTCGTGCTCAAAGACCTGATGGCTAAGATTGCCAAGATACTTGGCTGAGTCATGAACGAGTCCGCCAAGAAGTCCGAATCGGCAGCGGCGTTCACCCCCATCGCCAAGTGGCCTGCAACCGCCCTCGCAGCGCTATCTGGTTTTTTGTATTTCCTCGCCTTCCCCGGCATCGATATTTGGCCTTTGGCGTTTGTTGCGCTGGTGCCGTTGATCGTGGCGTTGCGAGGACAGACCGCGCGCCGAGCCACTTGGCTGGGCTGGGTCGCGGGCTTCGTGATGACCATGTGCGGCTTCTATTGGCTGCTCGACATGCTCAAGACCTTCAGCGGGTTTTCCACGCCCCTGTGTCTTTTGTTCATGAGCATTCTTTGCGGGTATCAGGCAGGGCGCATCGCCCTCTGCGGCTGGCTCACCGCCCGCGCGGAGGCCCGGGGCTATCCATTTTTTCCAGTATTCGCAGCGGCCATGGTGACGAGCGAACTGGTGTTCCCCTTGCTCTTTCCCTGGACCTACGCGGCCACGGTGCACCAGCTCCCCATCCTGCTCCAGCTCGCGGAGATCGGTGGGCCCTTCTTGCCGACGCTGGTGCTCGTCGCGGTGAATCTCGCCGTCGCCGAGTTCGTCTTCGCGCGCATGCAGCAGCGGCCAGCCCGGATCCGCCTGGTGATGGGGCTCGGTTCGACACTGCTGGTCGCGGCCGCGTACGGCGGGATCCGGATCTCCATGGTCGATGCGCGGGTTGCCGCGGCAGATAAAGCCGAAGTCGGTTTGGTTCAGGCCAATATGAGCTTGATGGGCAAACGCCGAAACAAGGACGAAGGCCTACGCCGCCATGTTGGCAAGACGCGTGAGCTGCTCAGCCAGGGTCCTCTGGACCTAGTGGTCTGGAGCGAAACCAGCGTGATGGCGCCGCAACAGGAGGAATACGCTCCCCTCACCTATCGACTGCAGTTTGCCGGAAGTCTGGGAGTCCCAGCGATCTTTGGCGCGGTGCTGGTGCGCAACGTCCAGGACGGTCGCGGCTACGTGCTGTTCAATTCCGCGCTGCTGAGTGACCGCCGCGGCGAAGTCGTCGGCCGCTACGACAAGCAGTATCTGCTGGCCTTCGGCGAGTACCTGCCCTTCGGCGACACGTTTCCGAAACTGTATGAAATCAGCAGAAACTCCGGACGTTTCTCAAAAGGCACGACCCTAGAGCCCTTGCGCCTCGGCGAACGCGGGCTGGCAACGTTCATTTGCTACGAGGACATCGACGCAGGCTTCGTGCGATCGATCGTCAATAGCGGAGAGACCGATCTGCTCGTCAACATCACCAACGACGCCTGGTTCGGCGACACCACCGAACCCTGGATCCACCTGGCGTTATCCAAGCTGCGTGCCATCGAACATCGGCGCTTCTTCGTGCGGTCGACCAACAGCGGTGTCAGCGCCTTCATCGATCCTGTGGGTCGCGTGTTGAAACACACCGGCACGTTTCGGGAAGAGGCCGCCCGCGAGACCGTTGCGTGGCTCCGCGGTAGTACTGTGTACGGCATTGTGGGCAACGCTCCGTGGTGGCTGCTTGCGTTGCTCAGCGCGGCCGTAGCGTTTCGACGCCGGCCAGGAGGCCGAACCGCTCCGGAAGCCGAAAAGAAGACCAAAAAGCCAGCTAAATCGTCGGATGCTGCGCCTGAAGAAACAAAGTCCCCCGAGGACGAATAGAGCGCAGCTCGCCTCCGTCAAACCGCTTCGGGCGATGCATTTCTACCGCAAGCAGGAATTTGGACGACCAAGCAGCGTATGCTTTGGTATCGGATGGGCCTTGCGCCCAGCTCGGGCTCGCGTCCAGAATCTTATTGAAGCGGGCTTGCTCGCGGCTTGATTACAGCAACATACGGAGAGGCTGAAAATGAAAAAGGCTTTGTGGACTTGGCTAGCGGTTGGAACTTCTGTGGCAGGCCTAGCGTTTATGGGCGGCTGCGTGGTCACGAGCGACGACGATCCCGCAACGGGCGGCTCCGCGGGCGCGAGCGGCGGCTCGGGCGGTAGCGGCGGCTCCACTGGCGGCGCAGGTGGCGCGACTGGCGGCACCGACGCTGGCACAGGCGGCGCAACGGGAGGCGCGGCAGGTGCCGACGCTGGCACCGTGAGCTGCAAAGCCGACGACCCCACCAACACCTGCCAGACCTGCACGGAGCAGAAGTGCTGCGTGGAATTTGAGGCTTGCTACGCCGGCGGCGACGCCTGCGGCTCCGGCGGCCCCAAAGGCGAGGGCGAGATCAACTGCATGTTCGAACACCTCAACGCCAACCCCGGCGACGTATCGGGCGCCGCAGCGGCATGCACCACCCCCGGTGCCGGCACCATCTCGACCAAGACAAACGACATCTACAGCTGCTTGGACACAAACTGCCTCACCGAGTGCATCCCGTAACGGACGCACCCCATTGAGTCGGCTTACCGCCTGCGCGACTGGTTCGCGCGGGCGGTTCGCTTTTTGTGGGGACTGGGGCACGCGGGATTATTCTTGCGCGGTCACGGGGGTCGGCATGGGGCCAAGAGTCTTTGGGTCGGCGCGGGTCACGCGTGAACGACGAGTCGCGCCTGATCGCGGATTTGTTTGGCGCAGAAGCGGGGAAGTTTCCCCGCCGGACCCCTCGCTCCGGGGGCCCGGCCCGCTCGCTTCTGCTCGGGAAGGTGGCTGCAAAAGGGCTGACGCGTCGTGACGGCGCGGGTGCACGCGTGATTATTCTTGCGCGGTCACGCGGGCCGGCATGGGGCCAAGAGTCTTTGGGTCGGCGCGGGTCACGCGTCGTCGTCGCATCGCGCCTGATCGTGGATTTGTTTGGCGCAGAAGCGGGGAAGTTTCCCCGCCGGACCCCTCGCTCCG
>CALMUT010000280.1 GCA_937872925.1 uncultured Myxococcales bacterium
TCAGAAGTCTGCCCAGTCCCGTCGAGCCCTGCCGATCCGTCAGATGAAAGCTGGTGGTGGCTGCAGGTCTCCTGGCGGCTGCGCATCAAGAGCGAGGATAGGGACGGCACGTGGGACATCTTGTCTACGGAGCTCGCGTCGATGTCTGTGCTTCCATTGGGTCCATCAAATTTGTACGTGTAGGTCGTCTTACCCTCGCACAGACCCGTGGCAGCGATCTTACTGCTGCCAAGTACTCGAAAGCGAGTCTTGGTCCATTGTGGATCGAACTCGCCAATCAATCCTTTTAGGAAGGCTTGCGCCTCCTCCGGGGTGTCACCATCTACCAGCGATTCGAAAAAGGCCCGCGTGTAGCCGGCGCCCCAGTCGAAGCTCACCAGGCCGGTGGCGCCGACGTAGGTCTTGGCGCCGGCCCCTAGAAAGGCCTCCGCCAGCTTGCCGTGGTGCGCCGAATTACAGGTCGCGGCAAACACGATGCTGTCGGGCAGACCTCCCGCCACGGACGCGATGAATCTCTCCGTCACGCCCAGGTAAACCTGCTCCTTGCCGAACACATCCGTACTGGCCGCCATTACTATCTGACCGGAAACCTTCTCCAGCGCGTAGGACTTCGGAACGTTGATCTCCTCGGTGTAGATCGTCTCGAAGCGCGTGTCCTCGTCGAGGTCGAAGACCTCACTCTTGAATCGTAGGCCGCCCGCATCTCCGTGCGAAGAGAACAAGAGCAAGCCGTTGCCCGCCAATTTGCCGTAGTCGGCAACCTTGGCGGCGGTCTCGATGTCCACTGAATAGCGCGGGCAGAGCTGTAGTTTGATCTTGGGTCCGACCGTGTCGCCGAGCTGCGCACCGACCGGAGTCCACTGAAAAGTGAAAGACTCGTTGATCCGTGCCTTGGGCGTGCCGATGGTTGGATTGGCGCGGGCCTCAGGAGGTCTCAAGCTGAAGACTTGCCGGATCCCTGAGTCGAGCTGCCACGAGAATAGCTCTCCGCGAGTGCCGGTGTCGAACCAGACGATATCGGACTGCTCCGCTAGAAAGCCCGCGAGCTTCTGACGTGCGTCTTGTGGCGCCCAGCCGGCGGACTCGAGGCCTTGGTATCGGTCCACCACCTCGTCGAGCAGAGCCCGGGCGCGCTCGAACACGGCATCGTCGGGCAGCGCGAAGGTCTGAAACAAGACCGTCTCGCTCAGGGCTGTTTGGGCACCCGCTGTGATCTTGGCGCGTAGCCGCGTCCGATCTGGCTGCGACTCGCCCATCACCGCGGTGCCGGTCCACTTTTGGCCGTCGAAGGCCAGCGCCGTCACCTCGGCGATCGTGGCGCCCTTTTCGTCCGTGCGCACGATACTGACGGAGTCGACCGGCGCAGTCGGGTCGAGGAGGCCGATGCTGAAGCTTACTTCCACCACCTGCCCGGCAAACGCCTGCGTCGGCGTCATCCAGAGTGGGGAAGAGAACGCGATGCCGGGATTGTGGGTCACCGTCACGGCGTCGCCCACGGCCGTTCCATCCTTCAAGATGCCGCGAACCGTGATTCGCGTGTCGCCCGCAGGCACGTCGATCGGCTGGGATTGCCACGCCGCTTCCAACGGCAGCACACCGCTGTCGCCGCGATCCGACTCCCAAGTCAGGTTGGTCATCGGTTCCAGATCGCCGAGCATTCCTCCCAACGTGATGGGTGACGCCGCCACCGTAATCCTGGACCGGGCGCCCGGGCTATCGATGATCACGTACGCCGCGGGCGGATCGGGTTCGTGGACGTCGATGCTACCGGTCGGTCCCTTCGCCGTTTGAGATTTCCCGTCGGAGCCGCAGGCCGCGCACGCAAGAGCAGATGCGACGACCGCCGCCCTCCACCCGAGTGCGTTCGCCATCCGCGCAATTTAGGGCACCCGTCATGTCCACGCAAACCTGCGCTGGTGCCGCGCCCAATTCACCGTGCGACTTGGCGCCCCTCCTCGACAGAGCGCTCGACGTTCTGCTTCCAAAGCCCTGGCTCTTCCGACCGACGAGCCGAGTGCCACTTTTATTTGCCGCGCGCCGTGCCGGTCCAGGGCCGCAAGCGCGCGGCGGGGACCCACTCGTCCCAAGAGGCGGCCCAGCCAATGTAGTGGATCAGGTACTTGTCATTCTTGACGGCGCGTATCTGCCCTTGCCACCAGCTGCCACCCCACAACACGTCCACCTTCTGCCCCGCGGAGTACGCGGGCTGGGTCGGCTTTTCTGTAGGGTCGTCGGGCGGAGCACCTTGCGGTGCGGTCGCCGACGGCGTTGCTCCGCCCGCCACGCGCGGTCGCGGAGCCGGCGCGGTCGCGGAAGCTTCGTTGGTGGGCTCCGCGGTTGGAACGGGCTGCTCCACGGGATCGACGACTTCGGCTGGGCGCGCGGTTTCCGGAGGTAGGGTCTCGGAATCGCTGCTGCTGAACCACAAGAACCCCCCAAGGCCGAGCACCGCGACGAGTCCGATGCCAACCACCGCAAACAGCCCTAAGGCGAGCAGCGCGATCTTGCCGGCGTTGGAGCTTGAGGTGACTGGGGCGCGCGTCGCGGGCGAGATCCCCGAGGACGTCGCGGCCGAAGGATGCACCAGGGGCGGAGCGCCCGCGGGCAAAGATGCGGACGGTAGCGTCGACGCATTTGTCACGTCCACGCTCGCGCCCACGCCGAATACGTTCGTGAAGAGGTCCACGCCCGCGGCGCTTGCGTCCGGATAGCGCTGCGCGGGATCCCGGGCGGTGCAGCGGGCGAACCAGGCATCGAAAGCCGCCGGCAGCGTCACGGATGGCGAGATCTCCCGAGCGCGCTCCGACGCCGGCACCATGGGCTCGAACAGCACTTCGCGCATGAGTTGAGGAACCGATCCTCCGTCCGCCTGCGCCGTGCGCCAAAAGCTCTTGCCAATCAGCGCCCAGAACACGAGAAGCGCCAGGGCCCACACGTCCGAGGCGGGCGAGACGTGTGCGCGCTGTTCCGTTTGCTCTGGGGCCATCCACAGGGGCGTGCCCATGGCGGTCGTGGCTGAGCCGACTGCTTGGGCCGCAACTTTGGCGATGCCGAAGTCCAAGACCTTGACCACGGTCGCCGCAGTGGAACTTTGCGCCGTAGCCAAGAATATGTTCTCGGGCTTGATGTCGCGATGCACGATCTGTTGGCGGTGCGCCGCGGACAGCGCATGAAACACCGGCCGCATCACCCTCACCAGCTCATCCACAGACAGCGCGCCACGTCGTGCCACGTGCTGGCTGAGGTCTTCGCCGTTCAACAGCTCCATGGCCAGCCACGGCACGCCGCTGTTCGCATCGACGCCCGCGCCCACCACTTCAACGACGTGGTCGCTCTGAATCATCGATCCAATGCGGGCCTCCTGAACGAAGCGCTCGCGCATGCCCGGGGAGCTGACCAGCCCCGGATGCATGACCTTGACAGCGCGCGCTTTGCCCGTGGAGACCTGCTGCGCCAAGAACACAGAACCCATGCCGCCCATGCCGAGCGGTCGCTCGATGCGAAAGTCCCCGCCGAGCACCGCTCCCGGACCGATGGCGCTCGGCTGGCCGTGCATGACCCGTGTTTAGCACTGACTGGCCGGTGACGTCGACGCGGCGCTGGTTGACATGTAGCCGCGAACGGCCCAGGGAGCTCGCGAGCGAGCTCTGACGAGAGCGCGACCTGCTAGGACGCCGTGTTAGAATTCCAGTGGGTGGCCGAGTAGTGGTGGCGGAACGGAAGTGCTGGGTCGTGCGGCTCATCTGGCATGCGTCCAGCGTGGACGTGGAGACCTTTCGGGATCTCAACCTCCCCGTCACTGAGCCCCACGGCTTGGCGATCGGACGCAGCACACACTGCCAGGTTCGAACGTCGACGCTGATCGGCGGGCGGATTTGTGCCCACCTGCGGCCACGCGAGTCGGGCGTGGAACTCAACCACGGGGGACATGTCTATCCCATCCAGGTCGATGACCTCGTCGTCGATGCAAGCCAGAGCAGCGTTCCGGTAGCCCGAGGGCAGCGCATTCGCTTCTTTCACGCTGCTGCCGCGACCGCCCGGGGCGCCGACGCGCCGCGGGGCACGGACCCGCTGTGGGGCCTCGAACCCGCGTTCGAGCTACTGCTCGAACGCAAACCACTCGCCGAACTGACGCCGCGCGACATCGCAAGCGCCCAGCCGCGGTGGCCCCGCGCCAAACAAGCCTCGGCAAGGAAAACCTCGGCAGCACCTCGACGCCCGGTTGTGCAACCACAACCTCACTATGGCCACCAACCGTTTCTGGAGGTGGTCGCGGTCGACGCCCAGGTGCTACGCCTGGGCGGACCACAGGTCGGACGCACCTTCCACCTGGGTGCGCCACTCGGCTCCGACTATGACCGTTGCAGCGTGCTGCTCCCGCAACCGCCGGGGCTGGCCTTGGGCGGGCACATCTACCACTTCACCGAGGCGCGCGCGGGTCGCTTCCTGCTACACGCTGAGCCAGACGAAGGACATGCTCGAATCGCGGGAACTATGGTGACGACGTGGCCTGCCGAGTTGGGCGCGGAGCAGACCGTGGACCTGCTGTTCGCAAAGACGGACCAGGTGGCGGTCAGCCTGCGGGTGACCCACAACCAAGAGGTCAAGGACGCGATCGATCAAGAAGCTCGATCCCTTGGGAGATGGGTTCGTGCACTCCGCGATGAGCACTCGCTGGATGGGGACGGCGCGCCTCTGGCCATCCAATGCCGGTGGGACCACGATGAGCGCGGACGCTGGGCCTACGTATTAGAAGCGATCGTACGCAGGCCCAGCTGGGAGCACGGCGAGCTGTCAGTCCTGCAGCTGGCCAGTACAGCGCACATGACTGCGCCCTTCCGCGTCCGCAACGCGGGCCGCGAGCTATGCCACCTTTACAAATGCCTCCACGCGGAAGCCTCGCCCTCCAAGCCTCAGGTCGTGCCCTTGTTGCTCGCTTCCCTGGCGCGCTCACCGGGATCTTGGGCGGTGGACGAAACACGACGTCAGCTGCCCGCGGGCTCTGTCCAGGAACAAAGGCTGACGCTGAGCGGGTTGTCACCCATGGCCGCCGCCCGAGAGCATGCGGACCGGCTGTTTGCTGAGGCGGGCAGCAATCCCCCCAGCGAAGTGAGTCTGAAATTCGCCGACTATCCAGAGCGACCCACCTTCCGGCGCCATCGCTTGACCCCCGAGGAGGCACAGCGGTTGACGCATACCCTGCGAGCCTTGGTCGATGCGGGACTGGCGCCGGCGGGGTTACGTCGTGCTCTGCTCTTCTGTCGTCCGCATTTGCATGCGTCCTGCTGGCCAGGTTTGCTAGCCCAAAGCTCCGGGTTGGCGGAAAGCGCTCTCGCTCCGCGCGAGCCCCGTGCGCTGGAGGAGCTGGACGATGATGCCTTCGACCATTGCTTTGCAGGCGCCCACATCCGCGGGCTCCCGAAACGTGAGAGCTACGCAGCCTGTCTGCTCGAGCATGGCACCTTCACGGGTGAGCGTCGCGTCACTCACCTGTCCGGACCGATCCCGCTGAGCTTGGTCCTGCAGCGCATCTCGATTTCCGGAGTTTTCAGCGGCTATCTGGCCGCTCTGTGGTCGAAAGGAGCCCCGCTGCTGATCGTGGAATCGTATCGCTCGTCCCGGACCGGCAGCGATGGCGAGACAACCTCTTGCAAGCACGACGGCAAACCTAAAGAGGTGTTCGGTTTGCCACCGGATATTCATCCCGACACCCTTACCCTGGATGCCAACGCCCGCGCCGAACACAGCTGGAACCTGCGAAGCGAGAACGATACCAGCTACTACGAGCGCGGAAGGGTGGAGCTTCAGCTGCTTCCGGAGTCGGGTGCCGGTCGAGTGACAACGCAGATCTCCGTCTACGCTTCGGGCTAGGACGCCGTGGCGCAGCCGCGCGTCTGGGTACGTTTCCGCGCGACGCGAGGCAGGTTTCAGCGGCGAGCGGACGCCTGCCACTTGGTCGGAACCTCGTTCACCCACAACTTGCCGTCGAGCCCCTTGGACGCGGTCGTCGTCCTGCGTGAACGACGGGCATTTGCCCGGCTCTCAGCTGGGTCCCGTCACCAGGTGCCCGTCTCGCAATCCCAGGCCTTTAGCTTCTGTTTCACCGAAGTGCGGATCGCCGTGCTGCTCAAGCGAGGTCCCAATGTGGACATGGACACTTCCTCACCAGCCACCTCGATTCTCAAACGTCCAATCGATGTGACGGATGCGATCGCTTTGGAGCCCACGTACCACGGACCGCCGCTGTCCCCCCACTGCAAGTAGGCCGGAGCAACCAGATCTGCGCCCAAGGTGTTGCCGCCGCCGACGTCTTGAAGCGCCGCGGTGCCTCCGCCTGGGTTGCGGTAGCCGACCAAGCGCGCGGTTGACTTCGGGGACCAGGGGCCTGGCAGCTCGCGCTGCGTCCAGGTCGGGATGTTCGAAGGGTCGACAAGTTTCATCAAGATCAGCCCGACGTCGTATCGCGCGAGGGCCATGCTTTGGCCCACGTCTTCCAGCTCTGTCGTGTGCCACAGGGATGAAACCTGCACCGCGAAGGCTTCAGTGAATTGTGGATGGGTCCAGGATTTCTCCTTCGAGAGTTTGTGTCCCTGAACGGTCATGCGGGACACCACACTGTCTGCACAGTGCCCGGCCGTTAGAATCGCGTAATGGGGTGGCAGCATCGGCGTGACGCTGCCACCACCGCCTGTGCTTGCGCCGCCTGTGCTTGCGCCGCCCGAGCTTGCACCGCCCGAGCTTGCACCACCGGTGCCCCCGGCCCCCCCACCGCTGCCGCCGGAAGCTCCGGCGCCACCAGTTCCCGCTGCGGCGCCAGTTCCCGTCGAACCGCCCGTGCCCGTCGCGGCGCCTGCACCGTCGCCTTGAATCGTTGGAAGCGCCTGGGGACAAACGCTCACCACCGTCCCAGTGCAAGTTTCAAAGTCGACAACGTCCAGCAGGTCGCCTGCAAGTCGATTTGTAAACGGGTATGCCGCCGCGCTCGTGCCGTTGACAATGGCACTGGATTGCTCCCTTAGGGTGGCGTCATCGTCCACGACGGCCTGGCATGCAGTCACTAGAGAAAGAACGAGCGCGGTGCTTCCGAGGTGATTCATGGGTTCTCGATTCGTTGAAAAGTAGGGAACGACTTGAACCCAAAGCACGAGTCGTTCCACGCATTGTTCAGCCGCAATTCGCTAAGTCGTGGACGAATCGATCGGCGTCGCGGCGGGCTGCACCCCGCCACCGGCCGGGACGAACCGACACAAAGTGGCGCCCGGCTGGACAACGCTCCAGGGCGCCCACACCGACTGGAATTGCGCTTTTAACGCCCGCACGCGCGGCGGCGATGTGCCCACTATGAGCGAGCGATGGCTTCCTGCGGCGGTGCTCTTGGCGCAGGCATGTACTCCGAAATCCTCGACCAATGCCGCGCCCGCGGCGGCCACGGCGGCTCCTCAAGGCAGCCGGCCCCTCAGCGTTGCGGACGCGCGGCACGTGTTGAATCGCTTTGCCTTCGGAGCGAAGCCAGCTCAGGCGCAGGCGCTGGCCGCCCAGGGGCTTGAGAGCTGGCTCACGGCACAGCTGGAGCGGTCCGCTCCACAGTCGCCGATGTTACAGCGCGCGATGGAACCCTATGCCAGCGCGCTGCTCGCACCCAGCGAGTTGGCGGCAGATCTCGCAGGGGACAACTGGGTGGACATGTCCCCGGGCAAGCTTCGCAAGATGCTTCAGGGCAAAGCGCTGCGCGAACACCTCGGGCATTTGGCCCTCGCGAAACTGACACGCCACGTGCTCTCCGAGCACCAGCTGGAAGAAGTCATGGTCGACTTTTGGACCGACCATTTCAACGTGTTCGCGCGCAAGGGCGCTGTGCGTGTATTCGCTGGAGACTATATCGAACGGGCCATTCGTCCGCATGCGCTCGGCCGCTTCGAGGACTTGCTGAGCGCGACGGCGCAGCATCCGGCCATGTTGATCTACTTGGACAACGTGCGCAGTGTCGCCGCGCGTGGGAAACGCCGCGGGCTGAACGAGAACTACGCCCGCGAGCTGATGGAACTCCATACCCTTGGCGTGCATGGCGGCTACAGCCAAGAAGACGTCATTCACGCTGCGCGCATCTTGACGGGCTGGAGCGTGACTCGGCCGCAGGACGGCAAACTAGGATTCATGTTTCGCCCAGGCGCCCACGACAAGCAGGCGAAGCGCGTCCTGGGCGTCGACTTTCCCGCGGGCGGCGGCGAGGAAGAAGGCACCAAGTTGTTGAAGCTGCTTGCGAATCATCCGGCGACCGCAAAGCACCTTGCCCACAAGCTGTGCCAACGCTTGATTGCCGACACACCTCCCGCAGCGGCAGTGCAGAGCGCCGCGCACGCTTTCTCCGCATCTGGTGGCGACATCAAGCAATTGCTGCGCGCTGTCGTCGCGCACGACGCGTTTTGGGCGCCCCAAGCTCGACGCAACAAGCTGAAGAGCCCACTGGAGGTCGTGGTCAGCAGCCTGCGCGCACTTGGCGCGCGCCCGGACGGCAGTCTGCGCCTCGCACGCTTGCTTGCGCGGCTGGGTCAACCTGTGCTGCTGGAATCCGCGCCCACGGGCCATCCGGAAGTGCGCGACGCCTGGCTCGGCAGTGGCGCCATGCTCGGACGTATGTCCCTGGCTACGGCCCTCGCCATGAATCGCAAGCTAGGCGCCGAGCTGGATCTGGATGCGATCCTACCGCTCGAGCCGAGCGACAGCGTCCTTTCGCGCACCGAAGTGCTGCTCTTCGACGCGCCCCTGGAAGACACCCCGCGCGCGGCTGTCGCCGCCGAGATTGCCCAGGTCCGAAACCCGAAGCAGCGTCGCGCCCTGTGCCTGGCGCTCTTGCTGGGCGGGCCAGATTTCCAACGCCAGTGAGAACGAAATGACCGAATACAAACTGTCTCGACGCGCGTTTTCCTTCGCCACTGCCCTTGGTCCCTTGGCGCTGTTTGCCCCCGGCGCGGCGTTCGCGGCAGGTGCGGCCCCGAAGACCAAGACGTTAGTGTGTGTGTTCCTGCGCGGCGGCCTCGATGGGCTGTCCGCGGTGATCCCCTATGCCGACGACGCCTACGCTAAACAGCGCCGCCAAACGGTGATCGCGGCGCCCGGGTCGGGGAAGCAGGCAGGGCTGAAACTCGACGAGCGGTTTGCAGCGCATCCGGCGCTTGCCCCATTGATGCCCGCTTGGCAGGCCGGACAGCTCGGGTTCATTCATGCAGTTGGTTCGCCCCACGCAACGCGTTCTCACTTCGAAGCCCAAGATCACTTCGAGTGGGGTGGTTTGAGCGCGGGCGATGGCAAAGGCTGGCTGGCGCGCGCGCATGCCGCGCGCGGCGCCGCGGGATCCAATCTTGGCAGCGTGGCCCTGGCCAACGCCACGCCCCTGGCGTTTCGCGGACAGCCTGGCGTCGTCGCCGCAAGAAGCCTGGACCGCTTTGGGCTGCAGGCGCCCCCCAAGCTGCAGCCCCAACTCGAAGCCGCCTTCCAGCGTGTGTACGCCGCGCAAGGGGACGCCATTGCCCGCGCCGGAGCCAGCGCGCTCGATGTGGCCAAACGGTTACGCGGGATCCCGCGGGCCGCCAGCAAGAAGTATCCGAGCCAGTCCAAAGGACTCTCCGACGTCGCGGCCTTGATTCGTGCGAACGTGGGACTGGAGGTCGCTTGGGTGGACGCAGGGGGTTGGGACACTCATCAGGGACAGGCCGGCCGACTCGATCGCAACTTGGGTCTGCTCGCACGCGGACTGGCGGCCTTCCGCGAAGACATCGGTGATCGCATGGAGCACACCTTGGTGCTGGTCATGACGGAATTCGGCCGCACGGTGAAGGAAAACGGCACGGGTGGCACGGACCACGGGCACGGCAGCGTTATGTTTGCCCTGGGGGGCAACGTGCACGGCAAGAAGGTGCACGGAGTGTGGCCGAGCCTCTCCGAAGACAAGCTGCACGAAGGGCGCGACCTGGCCGTCACTACAGACTTCCGCGATGTGTTTGCCGAGGTGTTGCAGACCCAGCTCGGAGTCACCAATCCGAGCGCGGTTCTCGGTGGTCATCGCGCAACGAAGCAGTTCTCGTTGCTGCGCACCTGAAGCTGCGCGCGGCCTAGCGGGTTCCATATTTTCCTGCAGATCCGAAAACCGGACTCGACGCGACTCGGCCGCACGGCGATGCTCCTGATGTTATGGCAACCGACCCGACGGACGGCGACGCCCGCTCCGAGCCCCACAGTCCCTCCCAAGGTGAAACACCCACACCTGAGCAACCGGTACGCTTGGACCAAAGCGCCACGCTCAATGCCCTGAGCAAGCGCTACGAGCTGGGCGACGTGCTGGGCACCGGGGGCATGGGCACGGTGCTGTCGTGCCGGGACACACAGATCGGGCGCGACGTGGCCCTCAAGCGTCTGGATGCACCCCAGGCGAGCGCCCGTGCGCGCTTCCTGCGCGAAGCGCGACTGCAAGGGCAGCTCGAACACCCCGCGGTGCCACCGGTCTACGAGCTGGGGCTCGACGCAGACGGCAAGCCGGCGTTCACCATGAAGCGCGTCCGCGGCGTGACGTTGCGCAAAGTGCTCAGTCGTCTCAAGTGGTATCCGGAACGATTCTCGGAGCTGTACTCCCAACGTCGGCTACTGTCCGCGTTCTCGCGCGTGTGTTTGGCGGTGGACTACGCGCACCAGCGCGGGGTGCTGCACCGCGACCTGAAACCGGGCAACCTGATGTGGGGGGATTTCGGCGAGGTCACCGTGATCGACTGGGGATTGGCCCGCTTGATCGATGAACGCGAGGCGACGGACGCGGGTCCGGACGGCGTGACGCTTCCAGCGGAGGGACGAGACGTGACCCGCTATGGAGACGTGCTGGGAACCCCGGGGTACGCCTCGCCGGAACAACTCGAAGATCCGACGGGCGCACTCACTCCGGCGTCGGACGTGTATGCCCTCGGCGCAATTCTCTTCGAGATCGTGACGCTGCAGCCACTGCACAACGCCAGCGCGGACCAGGCCATTCTGGACACGCAGAGCGGCGTGGTTGGGTCCCCCCGGGCGCGCTGCCCCGATCGCGGCATCGATCCTGAGCTGGACGCGCTGTGCATGCGGGCGACGGCGCGCGACCCTGCAACGCGTCTGCCGTCCGCACGCGCGCTGCACGAAGCACTGGAACGCTATTTGGACGGGCAGCGCGATCGCGAACAGCGGCATGCGCTTGCCGCGCAACACATCGCGCGTGCCTCGGAACTCGTTGCGGAGGCCGCCGGCGCGGGCTCCCTCGAAGCGCGCAAGGCAGCGTTGCGTGAGTTGGGCAGCGCGCTGGCGGTGGACCCCGGTTCCAACGCCGCCTTGAAGGAGTTGGCCCGTCTGATGAGCGTGCCACTGACGTCGGTGCCCGACGAAGTCACCGAAGCACTCGAACATGGACGGATCCACCGCGTGAAGCGTGGCGGCGCGGGCGCGGCCGTTGCGTACTTGAGCTTGCTGCTCTACCTGCCACTCATCTTTTGGGCGGGCGTGCGCGCGCCAGTGCCGATCATCGTGCTGTACGCCCTCAACATCATGGGCGCGATCGGCGTATTCGCCGTGTCTCGGTCACGTACCGCACCTGGAATCGCCGTCGTTGGGTGTATGCTCTTGTCAACGATTGCGTTTTCGTTCACGAGCGCGCTGTACGGAGCGCTGGTCCTGATGCCAGCCCTGGTCGCGGTGAATACGACGGCATACACCCTCGTGCTCGAACGCAAACACCGCACCCTTGCGGTTGCGTCGGGAGTGCTCGCGGTGCTGATCCCGGGCCTGCTGGAGGTCGGCGGCATCGGCGGCGTGCGGTACGTCTTCGATGCGGCCCGTATGCATATCTCACCCGGGGCCCTCGCACTCGCGCGGACTCCGAGCTATGTTCTGTTGATCGTGGCGAGTCTGGCCAGCATCGTCACCGGCGCGCTGTCCACAGCAACCCTGCGCGACTCCCTGACCCAAGCAGAGCTGCAGCTGCAGGTCAGTGCATGGCAGTTGAAGCAGTTGTCGGCCCGCGGAGGTTGACGCAACCGCTTGCGCTACGAACTCAAAGGGAAGACACGCGGGTCATCAAGCGGCCACACAGATCCGAGCCCGCGTTCTTTTCGCGCTCGAGCTTGAGGCCCTCACGAAACATGTTTCCGGCCGCCTCTTCGTTGCCAATGACGAGATGGCAGACGCCAAGCAACTCGTGGTCTTCAGGCGCGTTATGCGCCGACACCATTTCCGTGAGTGGTGCAATGGCGGAGCGATGTGCCTCGATCAGCTTGTCGCTCTTCGCCCCAGTGCGCTTTGCCAGGATCAGCAACTTCAGAGCCTGCCGTTGGTCTTCCGGGCGGTTGTCCAGGAACTCGGGCCGCTCGAAGAGCAGTTTGAACTTGTCAAAGGACCCTTCCGCGTCTCCGCTGCGCGCGAGGGTAACGATCTCTTTGACGGAACTGACCAGGACGTCCTTGCTCATGGTGGCCCGAGGGTACTCGCCCGGGCAGGATTGCGCGAGCGCGGACCCGAATGACACAAACAACAAAGAAAAAACCGGCGACAGCTTGGGGCTGCCACCGGTCTTTCACCGCGAGAACGCGGATCTTCAGGATTGCTTCAGCCCGTGCCGGGCAGTGTGGCGTTGGCTAGCCACTTGAAGCCATCCAGCAGCGCGACGGAGTCGTAGGCGGTATCGCCCACGTCCCAGATCACGATGCGCAGCTCGACGATCTCGCCCGCGATGACGTTACCGGCTGTGGTCAGCCAGTAGGTGCCACCACCGACGAGGCAGTTGCCGGACTTCTCGAAACCGGTTCCGAGCAAGCCGTTCATGCCCAGCGCGCAAGAGCTGCTGGCCACGGACGTATCCCAACAACTCGGGTTGGCCGTCTGCGATTCACACACCGCGAACAGATTGGTGCCCGCAGCGACGTTGATGCCAATGGGCCACTTCTTGCCAGAGGTGTCCAAGAAC
Organism: uncultured Myxococcales bacterium; assembly: GCA_937872925.1. GTDB lineage: Bacteria > Myxococcota_A > Polyangia > Polyangiales > Polyangiaceae > JACKEA01. The sequence goes on from CALMUT010000280.1 coordinate 12,974, forward strand.
GTCATCAGGTTCTTGTCGACAGGGTTCGCAATCGGAGACGGCGTACCGGCGGGCGTATTCACCAACGCAACGAGCTGGTCGTTGTAGTTGGTGCACACGAACTCCGGATACTCCGCGGACAGGAAATACGAGTTGAAGGAAAACGCCCGCACGTTCGTCGGAGCGCGCAGACGGAACTTCAACATCACAGAGTCCCGGGCCAAGGTGGGACTGCCCGTCGTGCCACTGCCGCAGTTTGGCGCGGCCGGCAGCGCGTTCGCGGCCTTCAGCGGCGGGTTGGCCGTCGTGAACCAGTCCTTGATGCAACTGGCATTCGTGCACGTCGAGATGTTCACGGAACTGCCCGGCGTGTGCGTTGTGCTCACGTTGCTGCTGCCCGGGGCTCCGCCGTTGGGACCAGGGTTGGTCTGCGTGGCATCCGACGCGATACCGCTGGAGAGCACCACCATGTTGCTGCCTTCTACGGGGCTGTTGCTGGTGCCGAACTTGTTGCGAATGCTGCGCGCGCGCGCGTCGCCGAGCGCCGTGCCATCCGCCCGTAGGATCTCAGCAGAGATGAGGCCCCAGGTCTTGTCCTTCTTCGCAGCCGGGGTTTCCGTGGTGGTGCGGCACAGGCCCATGGCCTTGGCGTAGTCGCCAGCCGTGGACGAGTTGCCCGTGAGCCCAGAATCGCAGGGCACGGTATCCGCCTGGTCGAACAAGTCGATCAGCGCGTTGCAGTTGTCGTCGATACCGTTGCCGACCACTTCGAGGGCGCCAGGGTTGACCAGCTTGGGCTCGTTGCCGCAGACGCCAGGCTTGTCACAGCAGTCGCCTTCGGACACGAGCCAGCCGTCGCCGTCACAGTCCGTAGTGGCGCTGTTGCAGGGCTGGCAAGCGCCCGTGACGCAGAACTCGCCGGGGCCGCAGGCCTTGCCGCAGGTGCCGCAGTTGGCCACGTTCGTCTGTGTGTCGACGCAGCTGTTGCCGCATTTGGTCAAGCTACCGCCGCAGACGCTGGCACAGCTTCCAGCACTGCAGACCTGACCGGTCGTGCAAGTCGTTCCACAAGTGCCGCAGTTCGTTGAGTCCGTGTTTGTGTCGACGCAGGCGCTGCCACATTTGGTGCTGCCGCCGCTGCAGTTCAGCGCGCAGGTGCCGTTGTCGCAGACCTGACCGCCCGAGCAGACGGTACCGCAAGTGCCGCAGTTCGCGGGATCTTGGTTGGTATTGGTGCACTTGTCGGTGCACAGCGTGGTGCCGCCCACGCAGGAAAGCCCGCAGGTTCCAGCGGAGCAGACCTGGCCTGTGGGGCAAGCATTGCCGCAAGTGCCGCAGTTCGCCGGGTCAGACTGCACGTCCACACACTTGTCCGTGCATTTGGTGGAGCCGCCCGCACAGTTCAGGCCGCAAGCGCCAGCCGAGCAGACCTCGCCCGCCGCGCAGGCGTTGCCGCAAGTGCCACAGTTCGCCGGGTCATTCTGGGAATCGACACATTTGTCAGTGCACAGTGTCGAACCGCCGCCGCAGGTGAGTCCACACACGCCCGCCGAACAGAACTGCCCAGTCGGGCACGCGTTTCCGCAGGTGCCGCAGTTTGCGGGATCAAAGTCGGTATTGGTGCAGCTGCTGCCGCATAGAGTCGCGCCAGGGCAGGGATTGCCGCCACCCGTGTTGCCCGCGCCGGCCGTACCGCCGAAGTTGCCGAAGCCACCTCCGCCGTCCGTGGCGCCGACGCCTCCGGTTGCGCCCACAGCGCCCACACCACCGGTCGCGGTGTTGCTGCTACCGTCACTGCCGCAGCCGACGGCAGCGCCCATACATAGCGCGCTGATACCAAGCGCTGCGCCTAGCGCGCGCCCTACACTGATCCCTGATTTCATCCTCGACTCCTTCGTTGGCGAGCGCTGCCCGCCGAGTAAACCTATGGCGCCTGATACCTAAGGACACAGACGCCCCCGCCGCCCTGATACCTCGCGTCATACGAAAAACTTCCTCCGGCGTAGAGAACAAAACAGCCTCCGGCGCAGACCCGGAAAGGCACCCGCCTAAAAGCGGGCGGGTCCGAAACCGTGCCGTCCAATGTCGCTGTAAATCCGAACCGAACGTCACGGTGCGTCACGACCGCAAAGCCCGGCAAACGGAGCGTCCGAACGCCAGCGCTCGCCGCCTGAGCCGCACAAACCAACTCCGGCTGACGAAATCATGACAAGCGCTTTGTTGCCGAAGCACCATGGTCGAGTTAGCGGATTTGATCGTGGCGACCTCGCTTTCCATGGACGGACGTTCCCTCGCGCTTGAACTCTATGAGCTGCTGCGGAGCCTGGACAAGCGCGGCTGGATGACGGCATCCGCGGACGCGCGGGCTCGCCTAGAAGAGATCCAACAGCGCGCCAGCGCCATGGGTGCCGACTCCGCGGAGCGGGTCATCAGCCAGCGTTGGCTCGACATCGTTCAAGGCATTCACGAGAGCATGCCCGCCGACGACGCCGGCAAAGACGCCTGGCAGGCGTTCCGCACGCGCATGATCCCCGCCTACGAGGCCCTCGCCGCAGCGCTACGCGTGGAAGAAGCGCCCATCCCCAGCTTGCGCCCCAAGAACCTGCGGCGCTCCGCTTTTCACGTCACGTCTGCGGTCTGCGTGCTGCTCTTGATCGAGGAAGTCTTGCCGCTACGCGCGTTGATCATCGTGCCCGCTGCCTTCGCAGGCTTCTTCTGGTTTCTGGAAATACTGCGCCGCTTCTCGGACCGAGCGAACGACGCCATGATGTGGGTCTTCAAGCATGTGGCTCATCCCCATGAGCGCCATCGCGTCAACTCGTCCACGTGGTACGGCACCGCACTCTTGATCATCGCGTTGATCCAAGTGCCAATGGTTTGTGCGGTCGGTGTCGCGGTGCTTGGACTTGCAGATCCTGCGGCGGGTCTGGTTGGGCGTCGCTACGGTCGCATCCGCCTGGTAAACGGTCGCACCCTAGAAGGCACCTTGGCGTTCTTCGGCACGGGCGTCCTGGCGACATTGATCGTGCTGTCCGTTTGGCACGTGGACGTGAGCTTCAGCGCGCGCCTTGCGATCGGCGCCGCGGCCGCCGCGGTCGGCGCCCTGGCAGAGCTGTTTACGAAGCATCTCGACGACAACTTTACCGTTCCCGTCGCCTCCGCCTTCGCGGCCTGGGGCGCCGCCGTGCTGCTCGGCGCGCTTTGAATGCCTACGCGTCATTCGCGCACGGCGGCAGCAATCGCGTCCCAGTTCAACGGGCGCAGCGGTTCGTAGGCCAGCAGCTCTTTGGCGCGTGTGCCGTCGAGAATCGCGGAGAAATGAAAACGTCGATGGTTCATGTCGTAGCGGAACTCAAGACCGCGCGTCGACGCACGCGCGCCATATAGGGGCGTTAGCAGCGGACCGGGAACGCCAAATCCGGATCGCTGCGCAAGGGCAATCACGCGGGAAAGCGGGAGTGTGTCTGCGCCGGGAATGTTCAAGACGCCTTCCACATCGCTGTCCACGGCGCGCACCACGGCGTCTACGGCATCGTCCAGACTCAGTAGATTGAGCATCGGGTCGAACCCAAGCGGGCGCAGACACACCCGCGAACGCAGGTAATCGAAGAGCTGGCTGCCGGAGTCTGCGATGGGCACCTCTGCCATTCGCAGCACGGCGTATTTGACGTCTGCAAGCCCCATCCGAGTGCATACAGTTAGGTCGGCCTCCACGCGGTCCCGCACGCGCTGGGGCGCGTGGCCCTTGAGCTCAAGGGGGTGGTCTTCGGTGATCAAAACGGACTGCCGCGGATCCACGGCGTACACATCCACATGGCTCAGAAAGACAAAACGGCGAATGGTCGGATGGCGCTCGGAAAGCGAGACCAGCTCCCGCGTACTACGAACGTTCAAGGCGTGCACGGCATCGCCCACATCCCGGGCACTGCGATGATGCGCCGCATGCACCACCACTTCCACGTTGTGCCTCTTGGCGCTGCCGTATAAGAGACTGCGAATGTGACGGCTGCGGGTGAGATCCGCACGCTCGTAGTACAAGGCCGGCGCCGCCAGAGTAGACGGAAAGCCCGCTCCGGATTCCGCCCCAATCGCCAGCACTTTTCCGTCCCCGGGGCGAGCCAACAGCGCCCGGGTCACGCTGCGGCCGAGGGGCGTGGTGGCGCCAGTGACCATCACCGATCTCACACGAACACCCCAGCCCTTTCGGAAAGTCCACGCTGCACTAACTTCTCCACCGCGGTCTGCACGATGCGAGCTGCTTTCACAACAACGCTGGGATCCTCCGAATCTTCGGGATCGAAGATTTCGTGCAGCGCGATGGGTTCTCCGTAGTGTAAATGAAAACGTGCGGGCAAGGGCAACGGGGTCAAGGGCACGGGCAAGAACGGCGCGCCGAACGCGCCGAGACCTTCGACGCGCCCGATCTGCGCCCACGACTCCTCGGCGCCGATCACCGCGGTTGGCACCACGGGCGCACGGTGACGCAGCGCTAGCTCCGCGTGCCCCACGCGAAACTCTTGCAGTTGGTAGCGCTTCTGAAACCCCTTGCTGATCCCCGGCGTGCCTTCGGGGAACACCAGCAAGAGCTCGCCGCTTTCCAGCAAGTGGCGAAAATTCCCACGGCTGCCGCTGACCACGCCTGCCCGTGAGAAGGCCGTTCCCACCCAGGGCATGAACGGAATGAAGACGTCGCCAACGGTGCGGGGAATGCGCGTCGGGCGCGTCTTGCGGGCAATGTCCACCGCCAGCATCACACCGTCGACGGGCAACATGCCGCTGTGGTTCGCAGCCACAATGGCGGGCCCACGCTTGGGAATGTGCTCGGCACCGTAGGAGCGCACGCGAAAGTAGTGCGCATAAAACGGAAACGCCAGGGCCATGGCAAACGCGAAGTCTTCCGCAGAGAGCCCGAGAGGATCGTAGCCGTGTCCGGCGTCGCCGAACGTGGCGCGCATGACGCGCACGTAGTCCTCGCGCGGCAATAGGGCGCGCAGCGCAAGGCGCTTCAGACTGCGAGGAACAGGCACAGCGTGCGGGGGGATAGCAAGAGACGATCCAGCTTGCCTGCCGCAAAAGCGGGGAAGCGTGCAAAACGCCGGCGCATAAGCTGCACGCCACAGTGAAATCTCTGCACGGAGGCGCAAAGGTTTCGTCCGGCTGGGTTCGTGCTAAGCCCGGGGGGTGCGACGCGCCTGTTCCGTCTGCTTGCTACTGCTCGGCATGGGCGCGTGCTTCCAGCTGCCCGACCCGGAAGCAGAAAAGGAGCGCTGTGCCGCCATCTGCGATCACACGGCGTCGTGTCCCAACCTAGACGGCGGAGCGACTTGCGTGGATCGTTGTTTGGCGTCGCACTTTCCCGAGGCCTGCGCCGAGGCGATCACCGCGGCAAGTTGCGCCGTCCTGGAACAGGGCGCCACGAGCACTGCCAGCTGGGCGGCGGCCTGCTATCCCCGTTGCAATCCGGACGGAGTCGCCTGCAACGGCATCCGCATTATGACCTGCTCCGCCGGACGCCTCGCGCAGATGGACTGCACCTTTCAGTGCGAGGAAATCGGCGAGCGGTTCTCGGGCGTCTGCGGTGCAACCCGCAACGGCAAAAGCTCGCCCACCGGCCGGGCCCAATGTTGGTGCGATCCGAAATGAGGCCGAAAAGCGCAAACAATTGCGGATCCGCGCCTGGAGAATTTGCTAGTAGTTCTGGGTAGTTGTTGGCCGCGCTCTGGTCCCCCGGCGCGCTTCCCTGTCAGGATGGCGCCCGCGACCCGTTTGAGCTTTCACCATGCGACCTAAATCCGGCGACGTTATCGGAGGCAAGTACCGCGTCATTCGTCTCATCGGCGACGGCGGCATGGGCGCGGTGTACGAGGCGCATCACGAGCTGCTCGGTACCAACGTCGCGTTGAAGTTTCTGCATTCAGAGCTCGCGCGCCGCTCCGGCCTATCCACGCGCTTCCTGCAAGAAGCGCGGGTCTCCGCCCGCATCCAGAGCCCACACGTCACCCGCGTCACCGACGTAGACCAGACCCCAGACGGCTCGCCCTTCATCGTGATGGAGCTCTTGTCGGGCGAGTCTCTCCAGAACCTGTTGGACCGCCGCAGCAAGGTGCCACGAGATCAGGCCATCGACTTTGCAGTGCAGATCTTGGCGGGTCTCGAAGCTGCGCACGCTCTCGGCGTCGTGCACCGAGACCTCAAGCCGGACAACGTGTTCATCACACCGAGCACCGGCGGCCCCGTACTCAAGCTCCTCGATTTCGGCATCGCAAAACTCTACGACGAGAGCGAATACAAGAAGGGGCTCACTCGGCCCGGCGCCATCATGGGCACGCCCGAGTATATGGCGCCAGAGCAGCTCTATTCAGCCGACAAGGTCGATCACCGCGCGGACCTGTATTCCATCGGCGTGCTGCTCTACGAGATGTTGACTGGCGAGCGCCCTGCCTACGGAGACGACGCGGCCGCCATTGTCGGTCAAGTCGCTCAAGGCAAGATCCGCCGCCTCACCGAACACGATGCTTCACTAAAAGGCGCGCTCTCGGACTTGGTGCACCGTGCGATGGCACCGGAAAAAGACCAGCGCTTCGAAAGCGCCGCAGAAATGCGCCTGGCGCTGGCGAATCTCGCCGGCGAACTCTCAGTCGCGGGCAAACTCGCGGCAACGCCGCCGCCCGTTGCCGTCGCTTCCTCTCCGCCACCCGCGCCCAAACAGACCAAGACCGAAGAGCTCCCGCCGCTGGTCGAGAAGAAACCCGCGCGTAAGAGCACAGTCGCCAAAACGCTGCCGCCGGACGAAGCGGATACGGAGCCCGCTTCGCCCGAAGGCCCAAAGGGCTCGACTCAAGAGGCCTCCAAGGAACAGATTGCTGAGCTTTCACGCCAGACGGCGCAGCGCCAAGCAGTTCCAGAACGTCAAACCGCCCAGGCACATCCACCGCTAGTGGCCGCAGCCCCTGCTGCAGCATATGCCCCGGGCGCGTCCCGCACGCCCTCGGCGCCTCCCGGCGGCGGCTTTGGTCCGCCGCGAAAAAAGAGCGGAGGCGGCGTAGGCGCCCTGGTTGCGTTACTGCTCGGGTTGCTACTCACCGGCGGTGTGATCGCCCTCGTCGTCGTGCTGCGCGATCAAAAGGACGACCCGGCGCCCGTCAACCCATTGGGCGATCCCACCCCCACCACGACCATTGCGCCGCAAGGCGAGACGCCTTCGCCTCTGCCACCTGCGACGGATCCCGGCCCCGGACCAGCGCCCACGCCACCGAAACCCACTCCCGGCGGCGGTCCCGTTGGACCAGCGCCGAAGAAAGACGCAGGCGCCGATTCGAGCACGACCGCCCCGTTTCCAACCTTCCCGTTGCCGAGCGGGCTACCGCCAATGCCCAGCGGACTGCCGCCCTTGCCCACAGGCTTCCCGCAGTTTCCGACCTGGCCGCCACAACCGGCGCCACCACCACCGCCACCGAATCCCTGAGGCGATCACTTTCGGGCGCACTGGAAACACTCCCGCAACCCATCCGCGCTAGAAGCTGCTTGTGAACGCCGAAGAACGACCCTCCGCATGGGAACAAGAGTTCCGGGAGAGCATGCCCCGCAGCTACCGCGCCGCCTACAGCGAGCAAGCATCGACTGCCCATGCCGATGCCAGCGCCGCGCGTCGAGGCGCTACTGCCTATGTGGGTCTGCTGCCCGCAACACGCGGTGCACCCAGCGCGCTGTGCGTGGTGACGGACGATCGCCCCGGCCTGCTCGCCACCATCAGCGCCGCGTTGGTGCTTCATGGGGTGGACGTCATGGATGCGGAAGCGCACACACGACGCACCAGCGGCGGCACCCGCGAAGCCGTCGATTTGTTCTGGGTGCGTCGGGCGACGCCAAGCCGGCGCGACGAACCGCTGACCGAGGCCGACGTCGCCGAAGTGCAGTCCACGTTAGTCGGTTTGCTCGACGGTAGCCTGGACTCCGAAACCGCTCGGCCACCCGACGTCGCTCCTGCCACGGGCCCCATCGAAACAAATGTGCGCTTCGTGGAAAGCGACGACGGCGCCTTGAGCGTTCTAGAAATCGAGACGGATGACCGCTCGGGTCTGCTCTTGGCGCTCTCGCGCGCGTTGTTCCAGCAGCGCGTACAGATCGAGCAGTCCGAAGTGAAGACCCAGGGCGCCCGGGTGCGGGATCGCTTCCACATCGTGGAGCTCGACGGCTCCCCCATCTCCGACGAACGACGCCTGAAGATCCAGGTGGCCGTGCTAGGCGCCGTTGACCCGACGACCAGCTGAATCCCGAGCCTGCGATCCCCGTCGAAACGGTGTAGAGTTCCCCTAAGCTGGCGTGATCCCGTAGAGTTCGCTACAGCCCTGAGTGCAGCCATGAACGACGGAGACCATCCCGGAGGCAAACGCCCCCCGACTGAAGCCATGGCCGCTGTGGGCAGCGGAGACGGAAAGTCTGCGCCCGCAGGCACGGTCGTCGACGGCGTCACCGCGCCGGATCCACCGGAAGCCAACGGCCAGTGGGCCAAGCCGGGCAAGACGATTCCCGGCGAACCACCGCTCTTCGGCGGTGATGCGGCCGACGCGTTTCCGCCCCCCGGTGCGTTTCCGCCCCCCGGTGGCACACAACTCGGTGCGCCCGCACAAGCGCAGCCCCACGCACCCGCCTACGCGCCGCCGCCCGCCTACGCGCCGCCCGCGCCGCCTATGCACGCGCCGCAGGTCATGACGCCTCACCACGCAGCCCCGATGCTCGGCGCGCCTCCTCCAGGGCGCCGCAAGGGTGGCAGCTCCGGTCTGCTCATTGGCGGCCTGATCGGTTTGCTTGCGATCTTGGGCGGCCTCATCGCGGTTGTGTTTGTAGTGCAGTCCAAAGACAAAGACGATCCGCCACCGCAGACCCTCGACATTCCAACCGGCCCGACAGAAGTCAAAAGCGAAGCCACGGAAGATCCCGTCGTCACCGATCCCGCGCCAAGCGATCCGGTCATCGAGTCCCCCACGCCC
>CALMUT010000281.1 GCA_937872925.1 uncultured Myxococcales bacterium
ACGCGCAGCGCGGCGCCAAAGTATCGCACGAGGTGGAGTATGACCAAGACGTCCCACCGCCGCGCTTTCACACGCTGCGCTATTTCGGCGTGCTCTCCAGCCACTCGTCACGCCGTGCGCTCGTCGTGCCGCGTGCTCCACCGGACCCAACCTCGACCAAGCCCCCGCCCGCTGCCGGCGATCAGCTCGACCTGCTCGACCAACTTGGCGAGCGCGACGACAAACCGTCGACGCGCAAGCGATGGGCGTGGCTGCTCGCCCGCTTTTTTGCCGCCGACGTCGAGACCTGCCCGCGTTGCGCCGGACCCATGCGATGGGCGGAAGTAGCCACGAGCCAAACAGACATCACGCGCTTGCTCCATGAGCATGGCCTCGGGCCAAGGGCCCCTCCGTCACGACTACGACGACACCGTGTGCCGGAGCAGTTGAGCTTGGGGTTCCGGGGAGTGTGAGCGCAGGCACCGGGTGCGCGGGGCGGAGTTTTTGTCCGGGGTTCGGGGGGGGACAGCGACAGCGGGGTTCGGGAGGGCCTTCGTGACCGGTGTGTAATGACCCGGAGCCTCCGACTACCCTTCTCGACCGAGTTCTCGTCCCGGGCTATTCTCAGACCAGGTGGATTTGGCAGGTGGGATTTCCTATGCGCCGCACACTTGCTTCGGCCTTTTCGCGCATCTCGGGTGTGCCGCAACTCTTGGCATCGAGGGATCGAGAAGACCCCACACTTTGCCCACCGAGGTGACGGTGTCGGTATTTTTTTCCGTTGACCAACAGCTCGTAGGTGCATGCCAGGTGCAAGAGTCCGTGGTCGCGTCCGCGCCAACGCGCCGCCTCTCCCGGCGGTAGGTTGCGCATGGTCGCCTCCCGAGCGGGCGAATCCACACCCGGACCACGGTATACTTGTGCTTCTAGCACTTGGGTGATCTTTACGTGGCACGTCCCGGCGTCGCTGCCGGCTTCTACCCCAACCATCTCGACGAGCGCGCCATCCCCTTCCGCGCCGTCCGGCTCAGCGACGCTGCTCAACAGTGCATCCGTCTTGCCGGCGTCGAGCACAGCGGCGCCACTTTTAACCGGAGTTGTGGCCCGTTGTGGCGCGCGTTCGCAGCTCAAGGCAAAACCAACGAGCACGAGGGCGACGAGAATCGATCGACGCATGTTCATTACCAAAGCACAGCCTACGTCATCGCGTAGCGCCGGCAACCAAGGGGACCCACCCGCCAAGAATGCATCAACAAACGGACGCGGCGTAGTCTCGGGGATTGCGCGCAGGAAGCACGTATGCTGGCACGTGTTGCGCTACTGATGGTGCGCGGCGCGCCCGCTGAGCACAGGCTGAAAGAATGCGACCTCGTCGACGCGACGGGCGTCCAGACCCGACTCGCGCATGAGAGCGAGCAGCCGCCCTGTGGATACCGCGTAGTACAGCGCATCGGAGCGGATAAGTTCCACCCATTTGTCGCCGCGAATCTCTTCCACCACCATCGTCGTGCGATAGTGCGTCTGGCTGAGCCAAGTCCAGTGTTGTGACATTCGATACTGGCCTTCGCCTCGAGATCGCACCCCATGCGGAACGTGCGACGTGGCGGGATCCACCTGCTCGTAGTCGCGGACCGAGATCAGCACGACGCCGCCGGGCCGCAATAGCGGCACGAAGCCCTGGAACGCTCGCAAGATCTCGTCGTCGGATTGCAGGTGCGGAATCGAATTGTCGAACGCAATGACGGCGTCGAACGTACCGTTCACCGACGCGCTGGCGTTCCGCATGTCACATTGTGCGCTATCGATACTCAGTCCGCGCGCTTCGGCTTCGCGCGCCAGCCTTGCAATCGCCGCGGGCGAAAGATCTCGGGCGACGACGCTGTACCCGAGGGAAGCCAGCGCCAGGGATTGAGTCCCAATCCCGGCCGCGACATCGAGTATCCGGGACGACTGCGGATCGACACCCAGGATCTCGGAGATCGCCGCCCCGTGGCGGTGCATGCTGCCCTCCCAGTCTGCGTAAATCAGATCGTAATAGTCTGCGATATCGTCGTACACGCGCGACGTTGTACTACGGATCTAGTGGCGTCGACTCGATCACGACCATGCGCCCCGCGGCTTCGTTGTCGAGGATCAGGACGACGTTGACCGAGGCCCTCTGCGCCAGTTCGTCAGCCAGCGGCGTGTTGGAGAGTTGCTTCAGCGCCTCGTCGACCGCGCCGGGTTCAAGCGGATCCACTATGGGGATCTGTCCGCCTCTGAGCCGCAGTCCCTTCGCGGTGGGCAGGGCGGCGCTACTGCGACACGCGGCGGGTGTTGACCAGTTGTTCGGGGGCGGATCGGCAACGCTGGTGCTCGACAACCACATGGTCTTGACCCGCGCGACGAGCATTCCGGATTGAGCGCTCACCACCCCGACGCCACCGAAGTCCGCCGGATCATGAAAGAACACGTAAGCCTCAGGCAGTGCGTCCTGTGCCAGACCCCAGTACGGGGGCCCATAGTTGGGTTCCGTGAACAGCGCCTCCGCTGACGCCTGCGTGACCGTCGTCGCAGGCCCGCAGCTCACGCTATATCGAGGTCCGCCTTCGGCCAGGTGCAGCACCGACGTGCACACGTCACCCGCTTTCGCTGCGTTCACCGCGCCCCCGAGATGCGAAGCCGCGCATTGGGGCGGGGCGCTCGACGCGTCAGCCTCATCGCTGGGCCCGCACGCCGTCTGCAGGACCGCCGCAAACGCGACGACAACTCGCAACGTCAACGGAACCGCCGCCGCGCGCCGCGGCACGCTATTGCTTCCGAACTCGGTGTGGTGCGCCATCGCCGACTCCCCTGGCTCCTGTTCCTAATCCTATTTGCACATTTCGTGATTGCACATTCCGTGCCCGCGTTTTTGACACAAGATGTGTCACGGAAAGGGATGGCTTCCTTGCCGCGTGGGACGGTCCCGGATAACGACGTCAGTCATGCATCCGAAGCTATCGTTCGTTCTCGTCCCGCGGGTCACCAGCAACTGCGGGTAACTGCTCGCCGACGGCCTCGCCTTGGTTCTCTCTGCAGGTGTATGAAGGTGGCACGTTGAAGGGCTCGCCTTTTAGTAGCACGAACAGTTACCAGTACGTTTCGCTTCACAACTACAGTTCGGTCAACAAGAACTACACGATCAAGCTGTGCATGATCACCTGGAATGGGCTCACGAACAGTACCTTCGGTGTCGCTTGGCGATCTGGTGTGCCAGAATGAAACGCAAACAGTGAAGCGTCGGTGCGTTAGTGCGTTGGTCGCACTTGGTTTTACCCTCGCGTGCTCGTCGTGCTCCAGTGACGACGGCCCGGCCAAGTTTTCGGCAGACAAGATGAAGTCGAATATCAGCGCAGCGTGCGAGGCGAAGTTCGTGGATGCGCTTCACACGCTACGCGCCGCCAAAGCGTGTGACTCAAGCGCGGATTGCGAGTTCCGGCCCAGTAACGGCCTCATGGTCTTCGAGCACTGCCGGGCAGGCAATTACGTCAACCCGAGCGCCGCTGAACTTAGTGGCCAATCCCTGACGGAGTTGGAAGCAATCGAGGAGGAACTTCCGAAGTGTCTAGGTAACGCCTGGGTGGGCCTCGGGTGCCTTGGGTCGTCGGCGACGCCAGCCACGTGTTGGCATGGTCGCTGCTGGGTGGACGTGGCACAGGCGGGGCTTGGGAAACCCCGTGAGCAATGCGCAGACGACGGACCAGCTGGCACATGCACTGATTGTCTGTGCGCGCACTGTCCAACCAACGGCGCCAAGTGCTTTTCCGATCCCGACTGCCGGGCGCTGTTCGAGTGTACTCTGGCCAGCGGCGCCCTGGGCCGCTACGCGATCCTCGACTTCGACGTTGCCAACCCACCGTGTCCGGAACTGCTGAAAAAGAGCGGCGGCGCACAGGGTGACGCGGCGCAGATCGTCATGGACCTTTGGTCATGCAATCTCAAGAGCGGATGCTTCGCGGTGTGCGACGGAGAGATTCATGCGAGCATCCTCCGCGAACGCGGGCCGACTCCAAGCGACGTCGCGATCCCCGTCGACACGGACCCCGGAAAAGTGCCGCAGGTGGACTTTGGCTACGCCGGCAGCAAAGTTGGCACGCGGGCGTTACATCTCCCCACCCGCGTCGCGCGCAGGCGGCCCGACGTGTAGCGCCGCATCACGCCGGCCGCCGAGCACGGCGCTTGGGAGGGGCAGCGCGCGCAGGCCGAAGGCCGAGCACGCTGGGGGTGGGCAGCAAGAGAAGAGCGCTTAAAGCGTGATGAGTGTGGTGGAGGTGGTGAAGAAGTCGTCGTAGGGGCGGGTACGGCGCGACAAAGCACGCGACAACGCGGCGCGCCTCCGCTAGCGGAGGTGATTTTCGCTTCGAGTGAAAGCGCGTCGACACACTGCGCGTGACGCGCGAGAACGGCTGCTTCCGGAAAGGGAGCGGCCGTTTTCGTTTTGTGGTTTGGGTCGGGGCGCCGTGCGACGCGGGGCCGCTCTTCTCGAACTGGGCCGCGGGTCGCGGGACGCCGCGGGCGCGCTACGACGCGGGGCCGCTCGTCTCGGGTTTGGGCCGGGCGGGGCGCGCTGCGACGCGGGCACCGTGCGACGCGGGGCCGCTCGTCTCGGGTTGGGCCGCGGGTCGCGGGACGCCGCGGGCGCGCTACGACGCGGGGCCCGCTCGTCTCGGGTTTGGGCCGGGCGGTGCGCGCTGCGACGCGGGGCCGCTCTTCTCCATCTGGGCCTCGCGGCGCGCTGCGACGCGGGTCCGCGCGGTGCGCTGCACAACCTATCGCGACGAATTGCTCATATTCGTGAGCATTTTCCGGACATGCGCGCGCATGTCGTCGAAATGCTCACCCTGGTGAGCATTTCGTGGACATGGTTTCGCAATCAGCCGCGCACGAGCACGGCGCTTGGGAGGGGCAGCGCGCGCAGGCCGAAGGCCGAGCACGCTGGGGGTGGGCAGCAAGAGAAGATCGCAGAGAGCGTGATGAGTGTGGTGGAGGTGGTGAAGAAGTCTTCTTAGGGCGATTTCAGCGCGGTGCAACGCGGCGCACCTCCGCTGGCGGAGGTGATTTCCACTTCGGCTGAAAGCGCCTCGACACCCTACGCATGACGCGAGAGCGGCTGCTTCCAACTGGGAGCGGCCGTTTTCGTATTTGTCTTGGGGTCTAGGACGCTGCGACGCGACCTGGCGCCGAAACGAGCTCCGAGGAGCAGCCGCCAGCAAAACCTGCGTCCCTGCCCGCACGGAGCTGGTTGGCACAAGCGTTGCTCTTTGTTGACCCGTGATTCGCACGGCGCTGTGGCTGTTCTGTATCGGCACTCTCGCCAGCTGCGCGCCGATGGAGCGCACGGAGGTCAAGACTGTGCTCTCCTCTCACCGCCTCCCGCAGCGTGTCTGTAAGTGGGAGCCCAGAATGGGCGTGAGTCGGGTTCCGTCGGGTCTGCTGGTCTCTGTCTCCCAGCAGCGCACGTGTCGTTTCGTAGAGGAACGCGAAGTCCGCACGGATGTATCGACACGACCGAACATGGGCGTCTTTCTGCTGGAAAGTGCCGCAACGTTCGTCGGCGGCGTGCTCATCGCCAACGCCTTCGTGTGCGACGCGAACAAGCGATCTAGCCAGAGTCACGAGGGAGGCGGTGAGCGGGGCTCAGAATGCATCGACGAGAGACTCATGGGTTGGCTGGGAGTCGCCATCGTGGTCCCCGCCGGCACGGCAACCATCGTGGACGTTTTCGACTTTTTCGGCGGCGAGACGCGGGTGGGCGTCGAGCATCGGCCCCTGCCGGGGGGTGCAGAGGGGTATGAAGAGCGGGCCGTCCGGGGCGTTATGGTCACCCTCGAGCTGGGCGATGGGGGCACACTGTCGTCCGTTAGCGACGAGCTGGGTATCGCAACGTTCCCGCTTTCGCCTGACGCGCTAGAGGGTGAACTTCGAGTCGGGAAGCTGTCGCGTCGAGTACTGTTTCCGGCACCGTGAGGCGGGTAGGAGAGACGATGCTGTTGAGCAGTCGGTCGTTTCAAAGATGGGGACGGCCGTTTTCGGCTTGTCAGGTGGGTTCACAGTCCCCTTGAACACCGGCCCCCCTCCGTCCGTAGGTCCGACGAATGCGCCGGCCTCGCAGACCGAGATCCGCTGCGTGCCTGGTGCACTGAGCGAGAGCCTGAAGCGCGCGCTGTCGAGCACGCCAGCATGCAGGCGCTCATGACGGGCACCATGCCGTCGCCGTTGGCCGCCGAGGACCATTCGCGCCGGCCGCCGAGCACGGCGCTTGGGAGGGGCAGCGCGCGCGGGGCAGAAGGCCCGAGGACGGATGGAGGGTGGGCAGCACGCGACCGGAGACGGGCGGCACATGGGACTGACGGACACGTTCTAGACTCGCGCCAACGCTTTGTGTGCCGCGCAACATGCTACTCTGTCTGCATCCACGATGCGGTGTCTCACCACGGTCGCGATTGCCGCCGCGCTATCTGGAGCGGCGTGCGAGCCCACTGCTGGAAGCTCGGATGGCACGTCCGGCGCCACGAAAGCCACCGAACCAACCTCGACAGTGACGCCAACTGCGCAACCGACGCCCGGGCCCACTGCCACGCCTACTCCTCAGCCGACGAGCACGCCCACCGCCACGCCTACTCCTCAGCCGACGAGCACG
>CALMUT010000282.1 GCA_937872925.1 uncultured Myxococcales bacterium
CGTGACGGCGGTGCGGCCGTCCCTCCGCCTGTGGTGGGACCCAATCCCGTCGCGGGGGCGGGTTCCGCACCGGCGGCGGGCAAGGGCCCGGGACTAGAAGACAACCCCTACGAATGACGCCGGTCGGTTCCCGGGAACGGAGGGCTCAGAGCTTCTTGCAGCTGGCGCGGTTATTCGAGCAGCAGGAACCCCCGCAACTCGAACTGTAGGACGTGCTGGTGACGGTGTAGCCGGAGGGGCAAGACAGCCCGCACTGGGTGAAGGTCGAACCGGTGTTCTCGGCGCACGCGGCGCGATTGTTGGTGCAGCAAGAGCCGCCGCAGCTGGAGCTGTAGCTGTAGGAAGTCGGGTGGTAGCCCGAAGGGCAGGACAGCCCGCACTGGGTGAAACTGGAGCCGGTGTTTTTGGCGCAGGCGGCGCGGTTGTTGGTGCAACAGGAGCCGCCGCAGCTGGAGCTGTAACTGTAGGAAGTCGGGTGGTAGCCCGAGGCGCAGGACAGCCCGCACTGGCTGAAGCTGGAGCCGCAGGCAAAAGAGCAGTTCGCGCGGTTGTTGGTGCAACAGGAGCCGCCGCAGCTGGAACTGTAGCTGTAGGAAGTCGGGTAGTAGCCGGAGGGGCAGGATAGCCCGCACTGGGTCACGCTGGACACACTGGTGTGTTTGACCCCGGAGCTTGGGTCGCAGCTGTCTACGGTGCAATCGTTGCCGTCATCGATATTTACGGGCGTGTGGCTGATGGCCCCCGTGCTGGGGTTGCAACTGTCCGTCGTGCAGGCGTTGTTGTCATTGACGTTCACCGGGGTGTGCTTCACTCCCGTGACGGGGTCGCAGGTGTCCGCGGTGCAGGCGTTATTGTCATTCAACTGCGGCGGAGTGCCGGGCTTGCAGATGCCGTTTCCGTCGCAGGCTTCGACGCCATCGCATACGGTGCCGTTGCCGCAGTCTTTGCCGTTCGGCTCGAAGCTGTTCTGGCATTTGGAGTTGATGCACTCGTTCTTCGTGCAGGGGTTGGAGTCGGCGCAGTCTGCGTTCCCTGTGCATTGGGGGGGACTGCCGCCGCTCCCGCCGCCACCAGTAGACGCGCCACCGCCACCGGGCGATCCACCGCCGCCCGGCGTGCCGCTGCTGCCGCCCGCGCCGCCTGCGCCGGTCGCGCCGCTGCCGCCCGCACCGCCCGCGCCGCTGCCGCCCGCGCCGCCGGCACCGGTCGCGCCGCTGCCGCCGCTACCAGAGCCGCTGCTGCCCGCGCTGCCCCCGGTTGTGGGAAACCCACCGGCGTTTCCGACGCCGCCTGCCGCGGAGCCTGCAAGCCCGCCGTCCGCATCGCTTTCTAGGAGCGCGTCTGCGCCGTCGAAGGCCGTACACCCCAAGGGTACGAGGAGAATGGGAAGCAAGCAGAGGCGCCGAAAGGCCATCGCCTGACGATAATAGCAGGCTTTGCTGGGGCCGCCGGATGCCGCGGACAAAGAAAAGGCGGGATCTGATGTCCAGATCCCGCCAATTCGTGGTTTTCCCAGTTGATTTGCCTACATGGTCGCTGCGCTGCTGGCGGCGAAGACGAACATGAACAGCACGTAGGCGATGATACCGAGAATGCTGAGCACCAGACCCACACTCGTGAGGATCTTTGCCCACTTCAGCTTGCTCTCTGCATCAGCGATGTTGCCTTGATCTGCGGCTTGTCCTGCCATGTAGGAAAGAACGGCGCCGATTAGACCAAAACACCCGTTTGCGCAGAAGAACCAGGTGACCAACGAAATGATCAGCCACGTCTGCGTCTGCTTCTTGAGTTCCGGGTTTCCGCCACCCATGCCTGGGGCAGCCATGCCGCCGGGGGGGGCCATGGGCATGCCGCCGGGCGGGGGCCCGCCTGGGGGTGCACCTGGCATTCCACCAGGAGGTGCGCCGTAGCCACCTGGAGGCGGTGCGCCACCATATCCCCCGGGGGGAGGTCCGTAGCCGCCACCTTGTGCATGTACGCCGCTCAGCTGATCCATCATGTCCGTGCTCCTCTTCCGCGAAGTCTGCTAGTCAATTCCGGAGACCGTAATCGCATAAAAAATGCCGCTCCCGTCCCCTCGGCGGCCGGAGGGTAAACCAAAAGGCATTCCATTTGCCACCTCTGAGCGCGTCCCCTTTGCATTCTGTCCCCTGGCCACACATAAGATGTTGAAAGCATTGGCTTTATTTGGGCTACTTGGCGGCGCCGCCATCCAAGCCAGCTGCTCACGCAGCGACCGCGAGCCGCCGCAGCCCGCGGCGCCGGCCCCCGTGACCCGGGGCCAGCACGTGGTGGTCGAGGCCCGGGCCGCTGAGTTCTTCGAGGGACGCGTGCTCGAGGTGCAAGCCGACCGATTGAAGGTCGAACAGCTCGACTCCGGCGAGTCGCATCGCGTCGCGATCGCGGACGCCTATGTGATCGGAGCCGGCTCAGCCATGCCCGCGGCGGGTCAGTTTGCCGTGTGCAAACGCGGCGCACAGAAGTGGCAAGCTTGTCGTGTGGAAGATGCACAGCGCGACAGCGTGCGTGCGACTTCGCCAACCGGCGAGACCTTTTCCGTCGCACCCAGCGAAGCGCTGCCGGCGTCTCCGGTCACGGTGCTCAATATTCGGCGTCACTTTGAGCGTCACGCTTTGCGGCGCACCTTTGATACTTCTCTCGCCAAGGCCGGCGGTCCCCGGGTGGATCCGGGTTGGCGTGCGGGCCCGCGGGAACGTGTCATCGTGCGCGCGAAAGACGGCTGGTTCTCGGCGCAAATCGTCGAAATAGAAGACGACGGCTATCGAGTGCGTTTCGCCGCGGACGGCAGGGACGGCGAAGCCGGGCGATCGAGCGTTATCCCTGAACCGCCATACAAGGGGGTGGGTCCGCGGCGAGGCGGCTTTGTCTTGGTGCGCCCGCGCACGACCGCCGGCGCGTGGATGCCTCATCGCGTGCTCGGGGTGGACGACGACCGGGTGGAGGTCGAGGACGCTTCCGCAGAAACCCGCAGCGTGCAGCGGCGAGACGTCGTGCCGTTGAGCAACTAGTGCGGTGTGTCAGAGGTCCGAATCCAAATAGAGCCGTCTGGCGGTCTTTTACGGCGTCGGCCCTTGAAGCGACATGCGCGTCGCAAAAAGCGCGGTGGTCGCGCCGGCCTCGGCACTGAGTTCCACTCGGGCATTGATGGTGCCTTTGTGCGCGCACAGTCGGTTGCTGGCTACGAAAGCACCCTGACTGCGCGCCAGTTCATTGCCGCCATCCGCGTCCACCAGTCGCATCTCAAGTCCCCGTGCTCCGGGTCCCAGCGCGGAGAAGAAATGCACGCAACGCTGAACCGGCACGCGGACGCTTGCGCGGCCGAGCAGGGCGGGGGCGATCGCTACCGCCGTGGCGCCACCCACTTCGCGGGACTGCGTCGCGGCGCCGCTGCTCCACACCGCTTCCATCAAGCGGCTCGCGGCGAGGGGATGCTTCTGCATCATGGCGGGCGCCTCGGGCTCGGGCCGACTGAGCAGCACGAAGGGACCGGGCGAGAGCGTGGCCTCAATGTCCAAGCGGCGGGCGCTCTCGCCACACAGGAGCATGCTGAGCCGCCCGGCTCCCCGGGCCTGCGCGACAAGCTCCCCGGATTCGGAATAGGCCCACGCGCGAATTCCAAACAAGGGCGCGCCGCCCACCGCATCAATGCGCCGACATCCCGACGCCGCTGAGATCGCCACGCTGCGGCGCACGGCGGCGGATAGGTTTCCTTGGGACAGCACGGTTGTCGGGCCATAGTTCAAGGACTCGAGAGACTTTTCTAGGGTGGCGCGGGTTTCGCTCAGCGGTGCGCTAGAACCGAGATCGACCCGAGCCGCGTAGTCGCTG
>CALMUT010000283.1 GCA_937872925.1 uncultured Myxococcales bacterium
GGGACGCTTCGACGGCCGACGCCCCAGCGGACGCTGCTCCCGATCTCAAGGGCTGGACGCAGCAAGCCAGCTTCCTACAGATCGTCAAGGCGGGCGGCTGGACTTCCAAGGGGCTACTCGTCGATCCCCATGCAGCGGGACGTCTTGCGTTGGAGTTCCAGAAGCAGGCGAACCAGGCCTGGTACTTGATTTGGGAAAAGGGCACTTTCTCCAAGAAGCTCGAGGAGGACGCGTCCGTAACCAGCGACGGCGCCGGCTTCGACGCGCTCGGCCACTTCTACCTGTACTACCGGACGAGCGCGGACGCGTTCGTGGCGCACTGGCCCAATCTCAACAAGTCGTGGGACACGATCAAACTCGACGTTCCGGCGGGCTACTACCCAAGCTGGCCCCCCACTCAGCTGAGCGTTGCCATGGGGTCCTTGCCACGCGTCGGGTTGTACTCAAGCAGTCGGCTCTTCGACGCCACAGGCAAGGTGGACAGCGCCGGATACCTGTCCTGGGACGTGTTGCCACCTGCCCAGTGGCAACCCAGCAGTCTCGACGGAAACGGCTTTTCGTCCCTGGCGTTCGTTCCCGGCAAGCCCAGCGAGTTCTACGTCACCACCAGCAGTGCCAACTCCCTCGCCCGCTGCACCTCGTCAAGCACCGCAGTCACCTGCCAGGAGCTGCATGGCTTTGCGTCGGCGCCGTCCGCACTCTGGCTGACGCCGGCAAACCCGGACCTGCTTTGCCTGCGAGTCAAGAACGCCGCTGGGGACTGGGAGCTGCGGCTCTCCACGGACGGCGGCAAGACCACCAACGCGATCCCGCACCCGTTTGGGACCCAGTTCGTCAGCGTCGCGCTCTCCCCGAAGGACGCCAAGACCATCGTGGTCTGGAAAGACGGCAACACGGATCTGCAGGTGAGCCACGACCAGGGCGCCAGCTGGAACCCCGCAGCCCTACCCGAAGCTGGAAACACTTCGCTCAGTGGCGCCGGCATCGACAATGCCGGTACCCTGTTCCTGGTCCGCGGCGACGCACTGTTTTCACGCAGCGCGTACTAGTGGGCTGTCTCGTCAGTAGCAATCCTTCGGTCGCTGCTGACGCGCTGGGCTTCGCCCAGCTGCGCCGCAACGAGCTACTGCGGGACGACCCCGCAGGTGATCTTCGCGTCAGCCGCATCCTTGTTGTTGCCGTCGTTGCATTCCGGGATCTGGTTGGCGGGGTCAACCACGGCGTAGATCAGCACGGACAGCCCAGCCGGGAAGCTGGTCATGGTGGGCGTCACATTCGCACTGCCGCCCGCGGCGATGGGTCCTGGGAGGATCTCGTCGTGGATCGGTTGCCCGCCCGCGTTGGGATCACCGGCATAGTAGCGCACTAGGACGTTGCTGGCCGGCGCCGAGCCGTCGTTGAAAACAGTGGTCGGCACCTGCGGCACGATGCCCGGCGGGCAGCCCGTGGGCACGCCAACATCGACCCGCAAGTCTGCCTGTGCGCCCTGCGCCACCACCGGGTGCTCGAGCTCGTTGTTGGTCTCCACGCACTCCCTGGCCTGATCGCCATCGTCGACCACCACGCGCACCTTGTCGGGAAGCACGCCGGGGGAGTTGTTGGCGGCGTCGTAACTGGCGGTGAGCAGGATCACGTCACCGGGCTCCAAGCTGTTGGAAATCACCAACGTCAGCGGCCCCGCAGTCGCGTTGTTCAAGGCCTCGGACAAGGGCGGAGTGTTCCAAGTGCCGAAGAAGCTGACCACCACGCCCGGCCCGACGCGCAGATCTCCGATGTTTGCGATCTGCACGGTGATGTCCAGCTTGTTGGATAGCTGCCCGCAAACCGCGTCCGGACTCGACACCTGAATGGCTTGCACGGTCAGATCCGGCGCGACGCCGAAAGACCGCGGGTTGCTGCGGTACGTGTTGTAGAGCCGACCGTTGTAGGGCTTCCAACTCTCCGGCTCGAATACTGGAACACGACCGGACTCTGTCACGTTGGTCACGTGATAGGCGTGTTGGTTCCAGATGCGCCGGGCCGACACCCACAAGTCGCTCTTGTCCCCCCACACTTCGATGCCTGCGTTGTATTGGCTGTCCTTGTTCTCGGAGCAGAATCCACTCTCGGTGGTAGTGGCGAAAACGATCTCAGCGTTGCCATCGTTGTCCACGTCCGCCACCACGGGGTACTCGATGCGCGTGCGGCTTTCCGAAGGCTGTTCGAAGTACACCGCGCCGTTGAGGCCATCGTAGACGCGGAAATTGCATTCGTCGTTGTAGATGACTTCGGCAGCGCCATCGCCATTGAAGTCAAAGACGCTCGAGCCAGTAACCCGGCTCGAATCGTCTTCGGTCTTGCGGCGCCAGCCGTTCTGCAAGCACACGCAAGCCCCGGTGCTCTCGTTACAAGCGAACTTGGACGTGTCGCCACAGTCCGTGTCCTGCAAACAGCTGGCCGCCGGCGGCGTACGCGGCTTGTTGCTGTTTCCGTCCGTCACCGCCGTCCAGGCCGGACACTCCGTCGCTGCCGCCTGCAAGTCCATCACCACGTAGGCCGCGGAAAACGCACTGCCAATCTCCGGAAAACCGTCGCCGTCAAAATCGTCGACATTCGGCGCGCCGCCGTTGCTGCCTTCTCCAATGTTCAAGTCGAGCATCAGGGCTCCGGTCTGCCCGTTGAGTACGTACAAGCGACCGTTGGAGATGCTGATCACTTCGGCCACGCCATCTAGAGGGTTGGTTGGACCCGGCGCCTTGGTTTGGTCCGTACCAAGCACGTCCGCAACAGCGCAAAAGCCTTGGCGATTGCCATTGGGGATCTTTGTCGCGCCGTTGACGGTTTGCCCGTCCCAAACCTCAACCAGAGCGCCATCGCAGAAGGTCTTGGTCTCACCGGTCTCTCCGCCGACACAATCCGCCCGCTTGCTGATGCCCGGCCCCGGAATCGGCATGCGATACAGCGTCGTCCCGGCAGCGATTTCCTGCTTCGAGTCGCCCACCAGGTTGGCAACGCAGGACACCGGCCCCTGCCCATTCGTGCCCGTCTGTCCTGCGCCTTCGAACGTGTCCAGGAACTTCAGCTTCTTGGTCGTCGCGTCTTTTTCCAAGGTGTAGACGATGCGCCCAACGATGATTTCGGAAAGGCCAGCGTTGTCGATGTTGGCCAGAGTCGGCGCGGGGTTGGCACCGTTGAGATTGATCAGCGCGCTAGTCGCGATGGTCTCGCCCACGTTGGAATAGATGCGCACTTCACCGTTGTTGCTATTGGTGCCCTCGGTGATGGCAACGATCTCCGGCGTGCCGTCGTTGTCCAGATCCCCAACCGCCAGGCTCGCGGTGGAGTCTAGATCGGCATTGTCACAATTACAGTTGGCAGGCAGCGCATCGCCCTCCACCCAACGCGTGGCGCCGCAGGTCGCGAAGAAGTCTTTGCCCTTGTTGGGACCACCACCGTGCACGGCCCGCAGCACACCGTTGGTGGTGAACTGCGAGGAGCAAAAGGTCGTGAAGATGATTTCGGGAAAGTCACGTTCGTCGATCAAGCCGTCGCCTGTGTCGTCGTCGAGGTTCGCGACCAATGGCACCATCACCACCTGGCTGGAATCCTCAAACGGACTGCCAACGGCCTTGGGGTTCGCGAAAGTCCCGCCCCAGGTGATCTCGTTCGTCGGCAGCACGTTGGCGAAGGGCTCCGGCGGCAACGAACACGTCGGCGCCACGCCAGTCCCTTGGCACTTGCCAGCTTCACACTCGGTGAATGCGGGGCAGTCCCAGTCATCTTCGCAGGGGCACTCCGCTACGCCCTTGCCATCGTCGGTGCACTGGCTCTGGAAATACGGCGACCCGCTCTGGCAGCCGAACTTCTTGGTGAACCCGCTGCCGTTCTGATCGCATTCGAGTAGGTCCTGCCCCGTGCACTTGCGAGTCTCCGGCGTGCATGCGTCGTCTACGCAAATGCTGCCGTTGCAGTAGCGATCGACCGGACAGTCCACGTCGTCCTTACAGGCAATGCTTTCGCAATACGCGCCGCCGTCCACAGCCACACACTGCTCGGTGGCAGAGCACCCCAGGGACGTGCAGTCGTTCGGGACGCAGGTCGCAACGCCGCCGACGACTTCGCAGTGCTGCTCCTTGGGACAACTTTGGGTGGCGCACAGATCTGCGTCGGCCGGTCCTCCGGAGTCCCCTGCGCCGCCGTCTGTGCTGATCACCGCGCCGGATCCGCCAGTCCCCGCGCTACCCGCGGCCCCGCTCGACCCCGCCGCTCCTCCGTCCCCGGAGCTGACCTCGGGGTTTCCGCCGCAAGCGGAGAGCATCAACGTCACCAAGGCCGAAACAGCGGCCAGTGCACCCAGAAGTTTCCTCATCTTCACATAGTACCGGCACCCCACGCAGCCGCCAACCGCGCAGCGTCCGTAGCTGACGCCGAACCCCGGCTCGGCGCCCTTGGGCTGTGAGAGCTTGTCTCGTCCCGTCGCAGATTGCGGTGTTCCGGTTCGGACGCGGGGCGGCTCGGCGGCAGAATTGGGAGCTTTGCGCAGCCGGAACTGGGGTGGCGGGAGCTGCGGACCAAGGCGGCAGCGCGACGGCTGGAACGAGACGCAGCCGACGCCGGGAGCGGAATCGGGGAAACCGGCGCCCGTGTCCCGCAGTGATTTCCCCGTCCGCAGGCCGCTACTGCCGTGGCGACGGCTTCAGCGGAACCAGCTGTTTGTCGAGTTGTCGGAGGGCACCGTTCAACGCAGTCTTGAACGCCTTTGTCGGATCTGTGCCCATCGAGAATCCGAACGCGTGACGCCACTCGAAGCACCCAGTTGCACCAGCTGTTGCAGCGGCGCCGTCGGGCATGTCGAGTCGTGTTTCGATCATGACGCATCCGCTCTGCGCTTCTACTTCCACGCCATTGTGCGGGTCTGGCGGAGAAACGCGCACTTGAAGCGTGTTCGGTGAGTCCGCCAGGACCTTGATGCCCCCGGCCGTGAGCGCGCCGGCCACCGAAGTCCGAACTCGCTCGAGCGTCTCCTTCGATCCTTCAGGCGGCGGTACTCGCCCCTCCAGAACGACGAGCTTCAGAGTGCGTGGGGCCATTCCAGCCAGCACCGGCTTGTGCAGATCCTCGGGCCCTATCCTCGGGATGCCACTCCCGCCACAGCCGACGGCGAGAAGGCCCAACGCAACTGCTGCTGTCCTGCTCAACCGCCCCACACCGGCGTCATACCTGGGTCCTCTGCAACGCACAACGGCGAGTTGGGTTTTCGCTGCTCACGGCCGACGCCGCCGCGGCCGAGCCGGTCCGCCAAGAGCCAACAGGGCCGTCGCAGCAGGGGAACGATCGTAGTTGTGCAGATTCTGCTCAACTCCCGAATAGAGCGAGCACCAGAGCGGCCTTGCTGGGCATGTGGCTAGCCCTGAGGCACCTTGACGGCAAAATTGCGCGGACGTAATCTGCCGGAATGAAGATTAGGGTGGGATACATCGACACGGCATCGATCCTGTCGCTCGCGTTGGCCTTGGGGGCTTGTTCGTCGACGGGGTCGGGCGGCGGCGGCTTGGATGGTGGCGGAGGCTCGAGCGCTACCGGAGGCTCGAGCGCTACCGGAGGCTCGAGCGCTACCGGAGGCTCGAGCGCTACCGGGGGCTCATCCGGATCGGATATCGGTTGCGACCCGCTGACGAGCACCACTTGCTATTGTTCCAAAGTGGACCCTGGCTCCACTGGGAACGAAACCAAATGCTCTCCGACGGAGAACGCCAGCGGCGGATTCTGTTGTGCATCCCCCGGCTGGCCTGCTGAGGGCGACTGTTTGTGCGGTCCCATGCTGTGCAACACCTTCGGAAGTGACTGCACTTGTGCGATTGGTTTGTGGAAGAGTGGCACTCCGTCCTGTACCGGTGACTACTGCTGCCTGGACACCATCGGTCAGTGCAAGTGCGGGACCACTCCCTGCGGCGCCGGTGAAACGCCGGTGTCCGTTTGCGACGACACTACCTTCGCTTGCAGCCCCAGCACCTCAAAGGTCGCGGCCTGCCGCTGAATTCCTAGCTCACCGCTCGACGTGCCTGGCCGTATCCGCTTCCCGATCCTTTCTGACGCACTCGCACTCGAACGTGTGGCGTAGATGGCTACGTCACCACTTCTAAACGTTTGGCGTCTCAGCACGCCGCAGGACGGGCATCAACCCAAAGGATGAGGCTCTGCTTACCGACGGATCGCGACCGATCGACGGTGGTTGGAGCGTTGCGCGCGAGGCGCTACAATTCTCAGAGCCCGTCGGGCGATCATGGCCTACATGCCCGCCACCGCTTCTTGCCGTGACACTTCTCGCGGTCCGTCACTGTGGGAGTTCGCGCTCACATCGATGCTGACGTTCGCCTGTGGGCGGACGACGCACGGCGACGTCGATTCAGGCACCGATGCGCCTGAAACCCTGATCGTCGACGCTGACACAGACAAGCTCATCGACGAGGGGGAGACGGGCAATGTCCCGTCCCTGTGGTCGCCGGCCCACGACATGCCGACAGGACGAGCCTCGCACGCTTCAGCGTTCGTTGGAGGCTGGGCTCTTGTCGCTGGTGGGACCGTGACCAACATCGGCACCGACAGCGTCGACGCTTATGATCCGGAAGCCGATTCCTGGAAGACTACTAGCCCCCTCACACAACCACGATACCTCGCTTGCTCGACGCTGCTTCCCAGCGGCACGTGGTTCATGGCGGGTGGCTTGCTCGGCTCCGGCTACGGCGCGTACGCAGCGGGTGGTGCAGAGGCATTCGACCCGGCAACTATGACCTGGAACGTCCTCCCCGCAATGAACGGGAAACGCTACGAGCACGCTTGCGCTGCCTTGCCTACAGGCGGGGTTTTGGCCAGCGGCGGGATGACGCAGGCAGGCCCGTTCGTGCAGACGGGGAGCGCGGAGGTATTCGATCCCCTCCAGGGCTGGACATCCACCGGCTCCTTGTCGTCGACCCGGGTTGGTCATACCGCGACCACACTCGGCAACGGCACCGTTCTTGTTGCGGGCGGCGCCACCGAGGCGGGCGTTACGACGGCGAGCGCCGAGCTCTACGACGCGAAGACGAGCAGCTTCGTCCCCACCGGCTCGCTCAGCGAGCATCGAGCCGGCCACGTGGCGGTTCTGCTCGGGAACGGAAAGCTCCTCGTCGTCGGCGGCGGCAATCAACAGATCCTCGCCAGCGCCGAGCTCTACGACGCGAAAACTGGCAAGTGGCTCCCCGCCGGCAGCATGACCGTTCCCCGCGGGTTGATGACGGCCACGCTTCTTGCGTCCGGTAAAGTGCTCGTTACCGGGGGCTACAACGAGACGCTCGCGGACATCGCGTCGGCGGAACTCTACGATCCTGCCACAAACTCGTGGTCCCCGGCGGGCACGATGGCCAGTGGCCGCGCCGGCCACGCCGCAGTTCTGCTCCCTTCCGGCAAGGTGCTCGTCACAGGTGGTAACTCGACGGGCCAGCAATTCCCGGTCGACAGCGCGGAGCTCTTCGACGAGTCCGCTCTCTAACTGCTGGGCGCAAATCTCTGGCGCAGCGAATTGGGAGGAGACCGGAGCGCACGCGGCGCGCGCGTTGCCGCTGCGTGCGCTTCCTAAATGAAAAATGTCTGCGCGCCTTCGGCTTTCTCCAAGAAGTCCATCGCCGAAATCACGTCCTTCACCTGAGGCATGAGGTCGTCCTTCTTCAGTTTGAACATGTCCATCGCGAGTTGGCACCCGTACATCTCGGCCCCCGCGTCGTCGAGCATTTCGATCATTTCCTTCACGTGGGGGATGTCGAGTTTGTCCATGTCCTTTTGCATCTGATGAGTCGCCAGGGCTTCCATGCCAGGCAGCCCGGCGATCATCGCGGGAATGGGCACGGAGGGGTTGCCGACTAGGTTCAGGTGCAGATGTTCCACCTTCTTCTTGTTGACTATGTCGAGGCCCCAGAAGGTGAAGAACAGCATGGCCTCGATGCCGGCCATACGGGCGGCGTTGGCGATGATCAGGCCTGGGTAGGCCATGTCTAGGCTGCCCTTGGAGCAGACGATGGCGACTTTGCGGTTTCCGTTTGTGGTCATGGTGGCGCTCCTTGGCTCAGAGACAGGCTTTGGGCTTGGGGATGCCGGCAACTTTTGCGATCAGCTTGCCGGGGCCCTTCGGGAAAAGCTGGTAGAGCGTCTTCATGTTGACCCCCGAGCCGGTGGTGATGCGGCGGGGTCCCGGGGAGACACCCTTCTCTTTGTAGTCGGCTCGCGCAAAGTCGATCACCTTCCAGTGCTCGTCGCCCAGGGTGATGCCGTCGGCGCTTGCGATGGCAACTCCTAGGTCGCGACTCCAGTCGTCGGGGTTTGCCAGAAATCCGTCGTTGTCTACGTCCACGGCGCGGCCGCCATAGGTTGCTGTTGGCATGGTTCTCTTCTCCTACTCAGTGATGCTCGATTCGACTTCTTGCACTTGCTTGCCGAGCATGGACATCTGCGCGGCCATGGGCATCGGCTTGCCGGGCAAGAGCCCGTTGAAATACACCCAGCGGAACGCCAGCTTGCCGAGGTGGTTGATGCGGCTCTCTTCCAGAAGTGAGAACGGGCCAATGCCAGGCACGGGGAACTTCCCAGGAAGCGGCTCCACGTCGTAGTTGAAGTCGATCAGCATGCCCTTGCCGTGGCCGGTTTCCACGAAGCAGTTGGCGTGTCCGTCGAACTCTTCTTCCAGAGGTTTTCCAGCAATGTAGCGTTCCAGATTGATCACCATGCCGTCGGCTTCAAAATGCGCCACAGATCCGGCTTTAGAGGCGGGCACATCCGTGGCGTCGCCAATCACGAAGATGTTGTTGTGGCCTTTGGCCTGGAGGGTGCGTGAGTCCGTCGGCACGAAGGACAGCTCATCGCCCAGCCCGGACGGCTCGATGAAGTCGGCACCGGTATGCGTCGGGATCGTGACCAGCATGTCGAAGTCCAGGGAACGCCCGTCAAAGGAAACCAGGGCGTTCTTGCCGTCGTCTACGCTGGAAGCGGCGAACTCTGTTTCGACGCGGATGTTCTTCTGCTCAAGCAGGTAGCCGAGCCTCTGCGAGGCGATGGGGCGGGTGAATGCGCCGTCCAAGGGCGTGGCGTACACGATCTCCACTTGATTGCGGATACCGCGCTCCGTGAAATACGCATCCGCCAGAAATGCAAACTCAAGGGGAGCAACAGGACACTTGATGGGCATCTCTACGATGTTGACAAGCAGGCGCCCACGCTCGAATTTCGCCAACATTTCGCGCAGCGCCAGCGAGCCTTGCAAGGTGTAGAAGTCGCTGATGCTCTTGTGCCAGCGCTTGTCGACTAGGCCCTCGGTCATGTCTGGGCGAACTTGGCTGCCCGTGGCGATGACCAGGATGTCATAGTCGAGCACGCTTTCGTCTTCGAGCACGACGCGGTTCTTCTCGGGTTCGACGCGCTCCACGCCCTGACGTACCCACTCAACCCCGGACCCAAGCGTGTCGCCGCGCAAGCGCACCAGCTCCGATTCGTCCTTCGCGCCGAAGGGCAAGAACAGCAGGCCCGGCTGGTACAAGTGCGTGTCGCTGGGGTCGACAACGGAAACCCGCCACTCTTTCGACAAAGAGCGTCGCATCCGGTTGGCGACGATGGTGCCCGCGGTGCCTGCACCCAGAATCAATAGGTGTTTCATCGGGCGAGACGAATGCACTCTGCGTGCCGAACGGTTTGTCCGAAGCTCCTTGATTCTGACCCGGCTGAGGCGATGGAAACGCCGGGGAAACGGCACTCTTTTTGGCGGCGCGAGGGCATGCTGCGGTGAGCTCAACTCCGCAAACGCGAATATTGTGCGCGGCGGCCCAAGTCGCCCGCTAGAACGGCGCGCGCCTTGGGGCTAGGAAGAAGCCATGAGCGATGATTTTGCGTCCCAAGTGGCCGAAGGCTTGCCCAGCGATCTGCCCGATGCACCGGCGACGCTACCGGGTGTTGACCGCGCGCCACCACGCGCGCCGCAGCTTACATCCACAGAGGAGCAGCTCGCCCTCAAGAACGCGCTGCGTTACGTGCCGCGCATTTGGCACGCGCAGCTTGCGCCGGAGTTCGCCGAAGAGTTGCGCCAGCACGGGCACATCTACATGCATCGCCTACGCCCGCACTACGCAATGCACGCGCGCCCCATCGACGCCTATCCCGCCCGCTGTCGGCATGCAGCGGCGATCATGCTGATGATCCAGAACAATCTGGACCCTGCGGTTGCGCAGTATCCCATGGAGCTGATCACTTACGGCGGCAATGGCGCCGTGTTTCAGAACTGGGCGCAGTACCGGCTCGCCATGCAGCACTTGTCGCTCTTGAGTGAAGAAGAAACGCTGGTGCTCTATTCGGGCCACCCGCTGGGTCGCTTTCCTTCGTCGTCGAACGCACCCCGGGTAGTGCTCACCAACGGCATGATGGTGCCCAACTACTCGACCCGGGAAAATCTCGAGAAGTTCTCCGCACTCGGTGTGACCAGCTACGGACAGATGACTGCCGGGAGCTATATGTACATCGGCCCCCAAGGCATCGTGCATGGCACGACCATCACGCTCCTGGGCGCGGGACGACTGTATTTGAAAACCGGCAGCGACGGCCTCGCAGGCAAGGTATTCGTCACCTCGGGACTTGGCGGCATGAGTGGCGCGCAAGCAAAGGCCAGCGTGATAGCGGGCGCAGTGGGCGTGATTGCGGAGGTGAATCCCGCCGCCGTGAAGAAGCGCCACGAACAAGGCTGGTTGATGGAAGTGGAGAGCGATCTCGACAAGTTGCTGAGTCGCATCGAACGCGCCCGCAAGGCAAAGGAGGCCGTGAGCCTTGGCTACGTCGGCAACATCGTCGACTTATGGGAACGGCTGGCCAAGGCTGGCATCGAAATCGACCTGGGTTCGGATCAGACGTCGCTCCACAACCCGTTTGGCGGGGGCTACTACCCTGCAGGCATGGCCTTCGATGCGGCGCGTTTGATGCTCGGCGCGGATCCCGACGGGTTCCGTGCGGCCGTGCAAGCCACGCTGCGCCGCCACGTTGCCGCGATCAACCAACTTGGAGACGCGGGCATGCACTTCTGGGACTACGGCAACGCCTTCTTGGTCGAGGCGGCCCGTGCGGGCGCGGACGTGGGCTCCAAAGATGGCGACTTCCGCTATCCGTCCTACGTCGAGCACATCATGGGGCCACAGTGTTTCGACTACGGCTTCGGCCCCTTTCGCTGGGTGTGCTGCTCGGGCAAACCGGAGGACTTGCGCGTTTCCGACGCCATTGCGGCCGAGGTGCTTTCGCAGCAGGCCAGCGCAGCGCCCCCGGACATCCGCCAGCAAATCCAAGACAACCTGCGCTGGATTGAACAGGCGGAAGAAAACGCGATGGTCGTCGGCTCACAAGCGCGCATCTTGTACGCAGATGCGGAAGGGCGCCGTGCTATCGCCGCGAGTTTCAACGCCGCCATCGCCTCGGGGCGCATTACGGCGCCCATCGTGCTGGGCCGCGACCACCACGACACCTCTGGCACGGACTCGCCCTGGCGCGAGACGGCGAACATCCGAGACGGTTCGCGCTTCTGCGCGGACATGTCAGTGCACAACTTCGTCGGCGACGCGTTCCGCGGCGCCACTTGGGTCAGCTTGCATAACGGCGGCGGCGTGGGCTGGGGCGAAGTGATGAACGGTGGCTTTGGCCTGGTGCTCGACGGAAGCGCGGACGCCGCCAAACGCGCCCATGGCATGCTCGGCTGGGACGTTAGCAACGGCGTGGCACGACGCGCCTGGGCGCAGAACCCAGGAGCCATCGCTGCGACGCGACGCGCCATGGAGCGCGAGCCCGGGCTTTCCGTGACGCTGCCCGAGGAAGCCGACGACGCGCTGATCAAAGCGGCGCTTTCCTAGGTCGATTTGAGGGCGGCATGATGGCCGTCACATCCCCTCGGCGCCAAAGCGGGGACCATTGAGGTCATGATCCGATCGGTTCCGGCGCTCACACTGCTTTCAATCTTGTGCACCTCCGGTGCGGTTTCAGCGCAGGTGTCCGGCGTCGTGAAGGACAAGGCCAGCGGGCTGCCCGTCGCCGACGCTTTGGTCACCGTGCAGGCAAAGGGCATTCGCGCGCAGACCGATGCTAGCGGGAACTTCAGCTTGTCCGGTGCTAGCGGCAGCGGCTTGGTCATCGTGGCGGCGAAACAGGGTTTCTACAACTCTGGCGTCAACGCAGACGCGCCCGCCACGAACCTGAACATCGAGCTCGAAGGCGTAGACCTGACACCGGACCCGAACCACGTATTCGATTCGCCCGGTTCATGCGGAGTTTGCCACACCGACCAGTACGCAGAGTGGGCCAAGTCGCCCATGAAACACGCCGGCGAGAACACTTGGGTCTACGACATCTACGACGGGTCGGGCACAAGCTACGGGACGGGTGGCTTCGTCTACACCCGGGACTCGGTGCACGCCGCCAAGTTCCCGGAAAGTGACTGTGCCTCTTGCCACCAGCCCGAGCCCTGGATCAAGCAGCCATACATCGCCATGGAGCCGCTCTCGGCGCTTTCCGACGAGGCCAAGAACGGTGTGTCCTGTGTGGTGTGCCATCAGATGGCGAACGTCGATGGGACCAAGCCGAACTTCCCGGGCGTGTATCCCGGCGTCGTGACTATGGCTCGGCCCGCCGTCAGCGCGCCGGTGGTGTTCGGCCTGCTCGGCGACGCGACCTTTGTGCAGGGCAGCATGCGCCCGGCGTATCAGCCGCAACTGGCGGCGCTGGTATGCGCTACGTGCCATCAGGACAAGAACGACCCGGACGGCGACGGAGACTTCGAAGAAGCCGACGGCGTGATCAGCGAGCCAACGTATCTAGAGTGGTTGAACTCGCCGTACTCAGATCCGAAGTCTCCCCGTCATGCCACTTGCGTCACCTGCCATATGAAGGCGACCGGAGCGGCCCAAGCCTGCAATCAAATAACGCCGCCCCTCGGGCGCCCCAACGGGGAAGTGCGCGCGCACAACTTCCCAGGCACCACCCCCGAGTTCTTGGAAAACGCCGTCAGCCTCGGCCTGGAAGCCAAAGTCGAAGGACAGACCGTCACGGCGACAGTCACCCTCGAAAACGATCTGACCGGACACCACGTTCCAACCGGCGTGACCATCCGCAACATGATCCTGCTCGTCGAAGCTTGGCGCGCCCAGGACGACAAGAAGCTGACCTTCGTGGGCACGCAGAAGATCCACGACCTAGGCGGCGTCGGCGATCCCGCCCAAGGGTACTACGCAGGCCTGCCCGGAAAGCTATACGCAAAGATCAACGAAGACGCGACGGGCAAAGGGCCGACCTTCTTCACCGACGCGGTGAAGATCACTGCGGACAACCGCTTGGCCCCTCTCGAGAAGGACACGACCAGCTACAGCTTCGAGCTGCCCGCGGATGGCGGAGAGCTCCACGTGCGCGCACGCGTGATCTACCGCCGCTCTTGGCGCGCGCTCACGGACGCCAAGAAGTGGACCGAAGACGGGCACGGCAAGCCGCTGGCGGACGTGCAGGCGCCTTACTTCGGGCACCTGATGGAAGAGGCCGAACGCACGATTGACTTGCCCTTCGACTGCGACGCCGGACAGTGTCCCGACGCGGGCACCGACGCGGGCGCCGGCGGAAGCTCCGCAAAGCCAGCTTCGGACGATGGCGGCTGTGGCTGCCGCTCGACGCGTTCCAAGCGAGCGCCGGGCCCATGGCTGTTCCTGATCCTGCTGGCCGCACTGCGCAGACGGCGCCGCGCGCCTTGAGGGCCCGCACTTCCGAGCGCGGAGGTCGTCCCAAGGACCGCCAACAATAAAGCAAAAATCTAGGCATTCTCGCCGGAGAAGCATTGGTAACTTGCCGGTTACCAATGCTTTCCTCTATATCGATCCCATGTCTGCCAATCCGATGATGCGTCGCTCTCTCTCTGCCCTCTTCACCCTGGGCGTTCTGAGTGTGGCCGCCGCTGCAAACGCGCAAGACGCAGGCGCGCGTACCCACGATGGCTTCCACCTCAGCTTGGGTGTCGGCGCGGCCTACACCACCACGAGCGTTAGCCTGGATCCCGAAGCAGCCAACCCACCGGACATTTCCGTGACGGGCTTCGGCGTCGCGGGCCATTTGTTGATTGGCGGCACGGTCGCACCAGGACTCGTCATCGGCGGTGGCAACATGGGCTTCCACGTCTTTTCACCCAAGGTCGATGTCGACGGTACCGAAACCGATGCGGATGGCGCTTTCGCGGGCAATCTGCTCGGCGTGTACGCGGACTACTACTTCGACAATCACGAAGGCCTGCACGCCCTCGCGCTGCTTGGCCTCGCAACGCTAGACGATGGCGACGACCGCACAGACAAACTGGCGGTGGGATTCGGAGCGGCGCTTGGCGTCGGCTACGAAATGTGGGTGGCCGACGAATGGAGCATCGGCGCCCTCGGCCGCGTACAGTTCATTTCCACGGCCGTCGAATTCGAAACCATCAAGGCCGACATCAAGTACCAAACCGTGGCGCCGGCGTTGCTACTGACTGCGACGTATCATTGAGCCGGGCGTACTTCCACTTTCGTTGAGCCGTCGTTCATCAATACGACACCCACGCCGATCAGCGCCGCGCCGCCGCCCAAGGTGACCAGCCCCCAGGTCTTCAGATCGCTGGCCGTGCCGTCGCTCTTGCCAGAGCTGTCGCTGCCCACGAGAAAACCCGTCATCAGCAAGCTGAGTCCCGTGACCGCTGAGAGCGTGCCCACACTGAGACTGGTCACGCCCCAACCCATGGACGCACCGCTGCCGGGTTCGACGTCTAAGTGCACGTCGCCCTCCTTGTCGTAGAGGCTGATGGGCGCAGAAAACGGGATGTCGTCCCGGCCGACGGCAAGCCGCTGGCCGACGCGGGCGTCCAGCCACTGCCCACACTCCCCACGGCACAGCAGTTGGCTCGGGCCCAGCGTGCGAAACCCGCCCGCTGCCGGTTCGAGGCGGGACACGCCCATACCATGCAGCTCAACGGGCTCTGGACTGTTGATGAACACGCGCACCACGCCGGGTCCCGGCCGCACATCCGCCCCGGGGCTAGACGAACCGAGACCACCGCCAGCGACGCTGGGGGCGAGGGGGGTCGAAGCGGAAACGGCCAAGTCTGCTATCGGCGTGACCTCCACGCGCAGCAGCGCGGCGCAGCCCTCCGGCGGCGTCTGGTCCGTCGACGTCGACCCGGTGCACGCCGCGGCATCGCCGTCGCGGTTGATCAGCTGCTTTTCTCGACTGGAGCCTCCGCCCGCCTTGGCACCGAGCACGCCCACTGCGCCTGCCACCGACGAACTGGCCCCCGCCGAGAATTCGAAAGCCCCCACGGTGAGCCCCGTGATCACGTGGGTGGCGCGATCGCACGCCCCTTCGAGCTTGCTGTCGTCGGCCGTGGCGGCGTCGTAGCGCCCAACCACGTGCATGGCCACTTCGAGTACACCGGCTTGCTCCAGCTTGCCTTCGAGCTTGGCGGCGCCCACGGGCAATTCCGTGTAGAGCTCATCGGCGTCGCGGATGGCGACGCGTTCCAATTTGCGCGTGGTGGGCGTGAAGCGATAGTTGCCGGTCACGGCGCAGCGCGGCAACACTTCCATCTCACAGCCGGAGTAGCGCACCGCCGCGATACCGCGTTTCGCTGCGGCTTCTAGCTGCGCCCGGTCCGCCGCCGGCCACTCGACGATCAGCGGCCGCGTAGAACTCTTGACGATGCCGCACTTGGTCTGACCCTCGGGATTGAACTGCGGCAACTTTGGTTCCGGCGCCGCGCCGCGCCCGCATCCGCCAGCGGCCATGGCCAACGCGCAGAGGGCGGCGCGGCCGGGAAACTGAGCCTTCAATTGCACACGCCGATGAATAGACTGCACGACTGCGAGCAGCAATCCGAATGCGCGCTGCACGGGCCGTTTGTGCCCTGGCACGACGGGGGCTTCACCTCGCTGGCGGCGATCTTGAGTGGGACCGAAAACGTGCCGCCTAGGGGAGCATTTCCGGAGAAGACGCCTTTGTAGCTGCCGCTCATCACGCCGTCGCAAACGCCGGGTGTCGAGGCAAACTTCAGCTGACTCAGAGTCACCTCGCACATCTGCGATTTGTCGACAGTCTGCCAGCCGTTTTGGTAGCGCAGCACGGCGCAGCCGACGCTGCCGTTGGGCGGATACGAGAGTTGCCCGGGCTTGGCGAAGAAGTACACGCCGATGACGACGTCGCCATTGCTGGTCGATGCCTTGGGCAGCAAGATCAGCTTCACGTTGCCGGAAGGATCCGTCTGCACTGTACTGACGCTGACTTGCGGAGTGACGCTGTTGACCGTGCCAGTGGACCATCCGGTTCCCGTGCAGTTGACTAGGTCGTGGCCGCTCGTGGCGCCGCCGCTGCCACTTGTGCCACCGTTGCCGCCGCCCGTGCCACCGCTGCCAGATCCGGGCATGCAGGC
Organism: uncultured Myxococcales bacterium; assembly: GCA_937872925.1. Taxonomy (GTDB): domain Bacteria; phylum Myxococcota_A; class Polyangia; order Polyangiales; family Polyangiaceae; genus JACKEA01. The sequence continues at coordinate 16,454 of CALMUT010000283.1, forward strand.
GCCCAGAGTGCCCAATGTGGGATCGATGGCAGCGCAGGCGGTGTTGCCGCCGCAATCGGCATTGCTACAACAGAACGGTACGCAGGTGCCCGGCGACCCGGTGCACACGGACCCTGGCACACAAAACGGGCCGTCCTTTGCGTTGCACGCGCCACCGACGGGCGCGGGATTCGGCGGCGGATAACACACCAAATGCGAGACTTGGTTTTCGTCGATGCCGATGTCACAGGCAGCGCCACCGGTGCAGCCAGCGTTGGTCAGCGGGTTGCACTCGGCGCTGGCGCCATTGAAGCAGCCCGCCGGCAGCGCGATCCCACTCGCCCCCCCTGCTCCGGCGCCACCGCTCGCGGCGGTTGCGCCGCTGCCCCCGCTGTTTTCGCCGCCGGTGCTCGCGCCGCCGGTCGCTGTGGATGCGCCCGTTCCCGCAGCACCGCCGAAGGCGCCAAAGGCACCGAATCCCCCGCCCCCGCTCGAAGCGCCGGCCCCACCGACGCCCGTATCCGACGAGGATTTCGCGATGCAACCGGTCGCCAAGAGGGCGCCGACGACCAAGAAAAGTGACGTAGTTCTAACAGGTTGCATGGTTGCCTTCTCATATTCGGCACCCGCGTCCGTCGCACTCCGTGGGAGTCGGACCCAGGCACAAGCGTTGGGATGAGCCTGCGGGGCTCCGCCAGTCGCAGAAAAAGCGACGCCGGCCGACGAGGCCGGGCAGTTCGCCGCTAGACTCGGCGCCGTGCAGCCCCTGGTCGAGATCCGCTACTGCCCCAAATGCCGCTGGCTCACCCGCGCCGCCTGGCTGGCGCAAGAGCTCTTGCAGACGTTCCCTGAAGAAATCCGGGTCCTGCTAACCCCCGCGGACAGCGGCAGCTTCGAAATCCTGCTCGATGGCGCGGTGCTCTTCGATCGCCGAGTTGCAGAGCGCTTTCCGGAACCGAAGGAAGTCAAGCAAGCCATCCGCGACCGCATCGACCCGACGCGAGACCTCGGTCACAGCGACCGCTGACGCGCGCCGTCAAGTCACAGCAGCGGTGGCCCGTTTGGATAGACGGTTCACGGTGAAACGCACCACGAGGATCAGTGGCAGCAGCACGAAGATCAGAATGGGCAAGAGCACGCCTGCCATGCGTACCGAACCCACGACGATGCCGCCAGTCACGTTGATTGCATCGAGATAGGCACGTTTGCCTGCACGCCGGATGCTGGCGCCGCTGACGGCAACCAGCGGTTGTTCGCGAGTGAAGGTCGCGGTGATTGTGGCCATGCCAACTTGGTCGTTCAAGTACTTCTGCCGACCCTCGAGCTTTTCGATCTCGCCGCGAACGTCCGCCAAGTGTTTCTCGACCTTCAGCGTATCTTCTACGGTCGAGGCCTTCTCCAGAAGCGCCAAGTAGCGCTCTTCCAGCTTCTTCTTTGTGCGGAGTCGCGCCCCCAGATCCATGAACTCTTCGGTGACGTCTTCGCTGCTCACGTTTTCACTGCCAACGTGGGACCCCAGTTTGCGCAAGGCACTGAGCGCACTCTCAAATCGGTCTGCCCGCACGCGGATCACGGAGTGAACCCGACCCGGCCCCTCAGAGCCCGACTCTCCCAGCTGCTCCGTGCTGACCACGTAGCCGCCGTGTGCTTTTGCGAGCCCCAGAACGTCCCGCTGCGCCCCGGCAGGAGACGCCACACTGATACTAAGTTCTGCGCGCTTGATGACCTGACGCGTCGCAGTCGGACCGGGATCATCCGCGGTTGCCTGGGCCGGGGCAGACGCCGGGGCGGCACCTGCGGGGGACCCTTCGTCCTTATTACAAGCGGCCAGGGCCAACAGCGGCGCACTGATCAGGCACAACGCCGCAATTCGACAGACTTTTGCCCAAGGACTTCTGTGCTCCATAAGGACACAACGAGGCGTCTCGCTGCAGGCTTACACCCGCGCCCAAGATCGCGCACGCACCGCCGAACTCGAGCGCCACTGAAGCTCTTGGATTGACGGAGGCCCCGCCCAAGGGCCACCCTGCGTCATGGTCTTCGGAGACAAGCAGGGTGGGGTCCGCTGTGGCCTGGATCTGGACCGCGTCGTCTTCGATGGCGAAGTCGAGATGCGCAACGCATTGCTCGCGGACAAGCGCTTCCGGACGATCCTGCAGCGTTCGGAATCGCCCGCGCTCTCCGCACGACGCCAGCTCTTGCTCAGCGCGCTGCGGCTCTCGGAGAAGCTCTCACCGGAGGTGTTCAAGGCGCTCGCCCATATCCGCGCCGTGCTTGGCCTGGAGACGCCCATCGAAGTGTTCTGCGTGAGCGGCTCGGAGATCAACGCTTTCGTGGTCCCGCCGGAACGCGGCGTCTTGCTGCTCGGCATTACCAGCGCGGCACTGGAACAGCTGGACCTCGAGGAGCTTCGCTTCGTCATAGGCCATGAGATCGGACACGTGGTCTTCGACCATTTTCGCCTCTCACCTGACGCCTTCTTGGAGGACGACGAGCTCGCGCCGATCCACATCGCAAGATTGTGCGCCTGGATGCGCTACGCCGAACTGACGGCCGATCGCATCGGGCTGCTGGCCTGCGATGATTTCGATGCTGCGGTGCGCGCTTTTTTCAAATTGACCAGCGGCCTCAGCGGCGCACGGTTTCTGCAACATGCTGCGGAGTGCGCCACGCAATACGCCGACGTGCAGAGCGAGCACCTGGACAACTCCGAAGACGACTGGTTCTCCACGCATCCCTACAGTCCGCTGCGAATCAAAGCACTGGACGCCTACTCGAGGTCCCTCGGCTTCCATGAGATCTGTGGCCGCTCGCAAAGCGAGGCCAAGTTCCACCGTCTGCTGAGCGGCACAAACGAACTCTTGAGCGAAGCGGCCCTTGAGCGGGAAGTGCGCGCTGTGATGCAAGTGATGGATCCGAGCTTCTTGAGCGACGACTCGGACGTCACACCCGTGGTGCGCGAGTTCCTGGCGCTGGCCGGGTACGCCGTCGCGTTGGCAGACGGCAAGGTCGTGCGTGGCGAAAAGAAAGCCCTCGGCAAGCTGGTGGGCAAACGCGGAGTGTTGAGCGCGAAGCAAACACTGATGGAGCTCTCCGAGGAGCAGCATGCAGAAAAGATGGAAGAGCTCGCCCGCACCCTGAAGATGAAGCTGGGGCGCACAGCGCGCCAGAAAGTGATCGAAGACTTGGTGACAATCGCCCTGGCCGATCATCAGCTGCACAAGGCGGAGGTAGAAACACTGGTGACTGCCGCAGAGCGGCTGGCCGTCAGCCCCGAAGTCATCGAACACGCGATTGTGCGGCTTTCGGGAACGCTCGATTGATGCAGCGCGGGTACGTTGCACTGACGCTGCTGTGCATCGCCTGCTCTAAGTCTGCTCCAGAACATCCGGGCCACGGGGACGCCGCTCTCGAAGCCGGGCCAATCCTGGTCGAGGAGCGCACCATCAACGCAGGTGACGTCGAGCTGTTCGTGCGCCGGCGTGGCCCGAGTAGCGCAAAACAGAGCGTCGTGCTGTTGCACGGCGGCCCCGCTCTTTCGGGCCGCTACATGCGTGCTCTAGAAGACCTTGCGACCGCAGACCGCGCAATCATCAGCTTCGATCAGCGTGGGGCGGGCGCTTCAAGCGTCCCGAAGGCCGCGGCGTTTGCCATGGACGACTACGTGGCGGACGTCGAAGCAGTGCGCAATGCTGAAAACGCGAGCCGCATCGTGCTGCTTGCGCACTCCTGGGGCGGACTCATCGCCTGGGCCTACACGGCGAAACACATGAAGAACGTCGAGGCCCTGGTGTTCGTCGGTGCCCTTGCGCCCACCAAACCGCCCAATGACGAAGCCCGCGGGAGGTTGCTGCAGAAAGTCGCAAAGCTGCAGAGCGCGGGCAAGATCCCCAAGCCGCTACCGGCACCTGTCGGGGACGACTGCATGCCGGCCGTGCTCGCGGTAAGCCCCGCGTATTTCCACGATCCGGGCTTTGCTCTGCCGGAAGACTTGAAACGCACGACCTGCAATCAGGCCACATCGAACGCCACCAACGAAGCGGTGTTCTTCCCCGGCTACGACTACTCCACGGCGCTGGCGTACAGCGGGCCGGTGCACATCGCCTTCGGCGAAAGCGACCCGCTCGGTGTTGCCCTGGGACAGCACATACAGGCCGCGCTGAATAAGACAGCGGCGTCGCTCCAGGTGATCCCGGCAGCGGGTCACTCGCCCTGGTTTGAGGCGCAGAATACGACTCACGACGGCATCGCGTCGTTTCTCGGGCAACCCGCGCCTTGAGGGTTGCCCAGTTGCCCCCTGGGCGCCGCCGGCGCGCCGAGGTCGCTGAGTTCCGCGCCTAGCGACGGCGACGACGCGCGAGGGCACCCGCGCCCAATAGCGCAAGCAACCAGGCACCCTGAGGCGCGTGGGACCCGCGGGGCGTGCGACAGCCGCAGCCGCCGTCGTCCGACGAGCCCGTGCCTTGCGGCTGGTTGAGATTGCCGGTGCCGCCTGAGTTGCCGCCGAAATTGCCGAAGCCGCCGCTGTTACCGCCGCCCGTGCCCGTGCCCGCGCTGCCGCCCCCAGCACCGGCGCCGCCGCCGGTGCCGGCGCCACCGCCTGCTCCAGCGGTGCCGCCTGCGGAGCAGTCGTTGGCCGGGCTCGAAGTGTTCTTTGGTGCGGGCGCGGTGGAAGTGAAGTCCGCTGCGTTGTCGTCGGTGTCCTGGCAGCCGCCGTTCTTGCGCTGATCACCAGTTTGGATGCTGGGGGCGGGTGCTGCGCCACCACCTTCGAATTGCGAAGCGGTCGTGCCGTAGCCCACCAAATCCAGGAGTGAACTGCCACTGCAAGGACTGCCGCTCGCGCCACAACCGTCGAGGGGGGCGCCAAACGTCAGTGCCACCTTGCCGGCGCTGAAGGACAGATTGCTCTGACCCGTAGCATCCGGGGTGGGCAGCGCCGGAGCAGCAGGGCCGCCGTCGCCAGTGGGGCCTGGGGCAAGCTGCACCAAGAAGTACTGGCCCACATTCAAGGTCATATTCGGCAGCGCCGTCACATTGAAACCAGTGCCATTGAACGCTCCCGTCGCCGAGGCATATTGCACGTACGTGCCCGCCAAAGATGCCGGCGCCGTGCCGCGGTTGAAGACCACGACGTAGTCGTTGCTGAACGGCGCGTTGCTACCAGAGCCACCGAAGGTTTCGGCGATCACCAAGCCCGTTGGAGCCACGCCAGCGTCCGTAGTTCCGCCGCCGGTGCCGCCCGTCGCGCCGCCGGTGCCACCGGTGCCGCCCGTCGCGCCGCCAGTGCCGCCCGTCGCGCCGCCGGTGCCACCCGTCGCGCCGCCGGTGCCCCCGGTCGCGCCGCCCGTGCCGCCCGTTCCGCTGGTGCCGCCCGTACCCGCATCTGTGGCGCCGCAGGGTGCGGCCGCTGTTGCCGAGTTGCGCGGAGTAGGCGCAGCAACGTCGAAATCCGAGGCGTTGTCGTCGGTTTCCGTGCAGCCGCCGGCTTTCCGTTGTCCGCTGTTCGTATTGCTCAGGTTGCCCGTCGCGGCGGAGCCCTCGAACTGCTGAGCCGTTGAACCATAGCCGACGAAGTCGATGATGTTCGTGGTGGCACACGGCGTCCCTGTTGTGCCGCAGGCGTCGAGGGGCGTCGAGACGAGGGCTACCTTGCCACTGGTACTGCTGAGATTGACGCTGCCCGTGGCGTCGGCCGTGGGCAACGCCACGCCGGTGCTGCCGCCACTGAGCTGAAGCAAGAAGTACTTACCTGGTTGCACCGTCACGTTGGGCAATGCGATTGCGCTGGCAGCCGAGAAGCTGCCGGTATTGGACGCATACTGGAACGACAAACCGTTCAGCGACGCCGCACTCGTGCCGCGGTTGAAGATCACGACGAAGTCGTTCGTGTAGGGGGCGCCGGAGTTGCCGCCGCCGCCGTACACTTCTGCAATGACGAGCCCGGTCGAGAGCGCCGCTTGCTCGCTACCGACCGCTTCGTCCGGCGCGGGGGCCGAACAGCCCGGAGTGGTGAGCGTGCCCAACGCGGCGGTGATTCCGAGCAGGCGGGTGCAAGTGCGAATAAGACGACGGCGTAGGTTGGTGCTTGCCATAGGGGATCCATAACCCCGCGGAGACGCCAGATCACGCCCTACGCAGTTCGCGACGCTCAAAAGCGGTGCGCAAAGCGACCGCGCAAACCCAGAAAGCCGTAAGATCCTTCATAGAATCCGAGATTGTCGGGGCTGTCCACGGGGACCGTCGCGGTGGCCAAGACCTCAAGGGTGTCGGTCAAACCGCCGATGAAGATGGGACCGAGCCGGGTCACGTTACGCGGACGCCCGGGCGTGACCATATACTCGACCATGCCGCCAAACTTCCACTTCCCGGCAGCATCCAAGCCACGCACGTAGCCAAGGCGCGTGCGCATGGCGAAGGGAGGCTCGATCACCGCGCGCATGATCTCTTCGTAGAGCAGAACGTCCGTGGACGTGTCGAACCACATGGGATGCAGCTCAGCAAACACCGCGCCGCCGAACAGCGGAGCCAGCGGGGTGATCTCAAGTTCGATCACGTTGTAGGTCGAGCGCTCGTCGGCCTCGCCCAAACTCAAGTCGCTTGCCTCGAAGCGCTCTTGTTTCGGCAGAAGTCTTCGGTTGTACGGATAGGTGTGCCGCACGCCCATCTGCACGTCCAAAAAAGGCAGATTGGCGCGAAAGGCGACCGCGCCGGCGACAAAGCTGTTCGTCACCACGCTGTAGGCATCGATGCCGAAGAAGTTCCAGAACGGCGCTCCCCAGCCGAGGGTCACGTGGGGCCGCACGTAGATCACGCCCACGTCGCTCGCACTGGACACGAAGTACGTATGACGCTCCGACTGCCAGTAGGAATACTTCTTAGGTGCCGGCGCGACTGGTGCCGCTGACGTCCCTGGTGCATCCGCCGCCGGCGCGGTCTCGCCCGTCGCGATCCCCGCGGGCGCTTTGCCAGCGGGTTCTGTGGTCTCCGCATGTGCCACCCGCGCCATGGCAAGCGCCGCGCACACACCCGCGCTTGCCCATCTTTGTCGACCCACCCGCGCTGGGTACTCGCATTGGCCGGCGCAAGCAATCCATGCGCTCGCGGAATCCGCGCCGAAGGCTCAAAACCCAACGTCAACTACGGCAATAAGCCAGATTCAGAAGGAGGGAGCGGGTGCGGCGCGCGTGTCGGCGCGGCATCAGAGTCCGAGGTTTTGAGAGCTCTCCGGAAAGAACTCCCACTCGCCGACGGCACGTTGCTTTCGCGCACGCGCCAGACAGTAGGCATCTAGGGCAACGAGGGCCGACATCAAATAGCCAACGCCGCAGGAGGCGATCACCAGCGCCAAGATCACGATGCCTTTGACTTTCTGTCCCAAGAGCACGTGCCCCAAGCCGGGGGCGAAAACCGACAGAACGATCGCAACCAAGTCGTGGGCATCCAGGGGCTGGGCTTCGGGTAACTCGTACATCATTTTCTCCTGATGTCCGGTATTCGGCCGTCGCCCCCGGTTTATTTCACCGCGCTGTTTTCAGTCACCTGGGGGCGGTTTGGGGGCAGGTGTGCCCGGCGCCAAAGGAGGCGGCACATCCGCGGGGGGCGGCGCAACGCCCGCCGGAGGCGCCGCCTTTGGGGCGGGAGGGCCAGGGGCCGGCACAGGCGCTACGGGAGGAGGAGGACCGTACGGGATCGGCTGCGTCCAAGGCGCCGGGCCGTAGCCCGGCGGCGATAGAAAGCGTCGCTTGTCGACTTTGTCGTTGTAGATGTTGATTGCATCGAAGTGATAGGGCTGGCCACTCGCGAGCACGACCGTGCCGGATACGTAGCCGGCGAGACCACAAACGGCGGTGCCGAGGGCCAGACTGTCGTTTGTCGAATCTCGTTCATCGATGGGATCGCGCGTCGCCAGGAAAATGATGCTTGCCGTGAGACACGCGCTGCCAGCGAGCACTAGGAGAAACCCGGTCACCATGCTCGTCTGGTACTTCTGCGCTGCTTCGAGCGCCTCCGGGTCATCTTCCACGGCGTCCACCAGACCGCCGCCGGCGAATCCGTGCTTGTAAACCTTGCCGTCCTTTGCGTACGCCGGTGCGCCTCCTTCCATCACGATGCTCAGGCGTGGGCCAGCGCGCGGGACGTAGCGTGTCGAACATGCACTCGTCAGAAGCAGGCCCAGGATGACAGCACCTCTACGCATGCTGGGAAGCATGCCATGAACGGCGTAGGCTCGGAACAGCCCCAAAGGCGCTAGACGAAGTCGGCGACGACGACGCGATTACCGCCGGCTCGCTGGGCCTCATGGAGCGCTCGCCCGGCGCGCGTCAGCCAAGTGTCCGAGGCCTCGCCCGGCACGATCGCCGCAAGCCCAAAGGACGCCGTTACGTGCAGCTGCCTGCTGCCGACCTCGATGCTGCTTGCTGACAGTGCGTGGCAAAGTTGCTCTGCCCGGGCTGTCATTGCGTCGAGACGTCCGTCTGGCACGACGATGCCGAAGGCTTCACCGCCATGACGGGCGACGAAGTCCTCTCGCCGTAGAAACTGACGCACGATTACGTCGGCCACTTCGCGTAGCGTGCGATCGCCAGCGGCGCGACCGAGGCTATCGTTCACTGACGCAAAGTCGTCTACATCCATCACCAACAGGCACGGCTGCGTGTCGAAAAGCAAACCCAACTCCGCCACACGTGCCAGTTGCTCGTGAAACGCCGCGGCATTGTAGAGCCCCGTCAACGGATCCGTATTCGCCTTTTCGCGCGCCGCGGTGAGCTGCTGACGCAGGACGCGCACGTGCTCCCGGAGTCGCTTCACCTGGTCATCGCCGCGGCGTTTTCGATGGTCGAGCACTCCGCGCAAGAGGTCCGCCAGCGCACTGGCCTCGCGTCGCAAGTGATCGGTATCCGGGTCGTTCAGTGCAACCACCAACTGGCCGAGCTGTGACTCCACGCGATGATCGGCATCGCGATCCTCGCCGAGGGTGTCGCAAGTAATGCGCGTGAGCTCACGGACGGCTTCCCGAAGATTCTCCAGGGAATGCGCCACGTGCTCGTGTTCGTCTTTGCGCTGCTCGGACACAAAGCGTCGCACCCCGCCCCAGTCGCGAACGACTCCGCTCGCCGGTCCATCCTCGTCTTTAGGTGGTTGACCGAGGGAGAGTCGAGTTGCCCAGTCCTCGTACTCCTCTTTTGTGTCGGCTGCATCGCGGGCTTCGCTGCCCAATGAGTGTTCCCCCACCTTGCGAAGGACCAGCGTCAGCGTATCCAACGCCCGATCGAAGTCGTTTTCTTGAACCGGCACACTCGGCCGATCGCTCTTTTTGGGTGGATTCGAACGCCGCCAGAGCATGGGATCACACCATGGAACGGCATCCGCCCACCAACCTTGAGTCGATGCCCCAACCCCCGCCTGGGACGCGGCTGCGCGGCGCAGCGAAATGGCGCTCTTTTAGCCGGATTCCGCCTCGGCCTCCGGGGCCCCTGGGGGCTGCGGCTCCACGCGCAAGCGTTTGTGGCGCTTGAGTTGCACCAGTCCGCGCTTCGCGCCCCGGGGTTTGCTCACATCCGCCGCCTGGCAGACATGTACCTCGACGCGCGAAGCGTTGCGCGCTTTCGAAAACCAGGCGGCGTGGGCCGCGGCGCGCTCCACGACCGAACGCGGCACTTCCCCGCCGTCGGGATTGCGCACCACCACGTGGCTACCCGGGGTACCCCCGCCAACGTGCAGCCATAGGTCCCGGGGGCGCGCCACGCGAAAGGTCAACTCATCGTTCTCCGCGTCACCGCGACCGATGAGGATCTCGAATCCTTCGAATTCGATGGTTCTGTAGGGACGCCCTTTGCTTGCCACGCGTACGCAGAGCTTACACAGCAACCTCGCCCCCTGCATCCTCTCTCACACTGCGCGAGATCCGGGAGGATCCGATGGCATGCCTGAGCGTTGTCTGCCAGTCCGCGTGCCTGACGCGCCTGACGCGCCTGATCGCAGCGTCTCGCTCCAGGTTATTGTCGCCGGCGCGCCAGTCGACGCCCATGGCCCCCGGAATCGGCACTGCGGAGCCGCCACGAAATCACCGAGCCTTTTGCCCTCCTTCCTGAGGTAAGGTCCCGGCCATGCAACCGACTCCCGAGCAGCTCCAGCAACTCCCACTCTTCGCCAACATTACGCAGGCGCATTTGGCGGAACTGGTGGCGGCGTTCGAAAGCATCAGCGCAAAAACCGACGAGGTCCTGTTCGAAGCCGACGAGGTCCCCAAGCGCTTTCTGATCCTGGTCGAAGGAGAGGTTGCACTGAGCGAAGATGGCCAGGAGCGTTATGTGCTGCGCCCACCGGCGCCCGTCGGGGAGCTTGGCGCCATCACCGGGCTGCCCAGAAATATGACGGCAACTGCCAAGGCACCGAGCAAGCTGCTATCGATTTCGGTCGATGGCTTGATGGCGTTCTGTGAGAGTCACGGCGACGTTGCGTTTCCAGTGCACCACAATCTTCTGCGCATCGTCGCGGACAAGGTCGGGCGTGACCAACAGCGCGTGACGGAGATGCGCAACAACCTAATCGTGACGCAGAAGGCCATGAAGCGCATGCGCGAAGCCCTGCTGGAAGCAGAAGATACGCCGCTGACGAAACAGCTCTTCGAAGAGATAGACGCATTGATCGAACAGAATAAGAAGGGGCGATATCTCGTCGAGCCGCCACGAGCGTTGAAAACCAGCGTGCGGCTGGACGGCGGCACGCTGGCGACGGTGCTCGCCATGTCGAAAGAACGGCTCCACTTTGCGGGCGGCGCAGAGACACCCAAACGGGGCGCGCATTGGAGCGGTGTTCTCGTGACCGCCGATCGGGAGATCCCCCTCAGTGGCACGGTCGCCAGCAGCGACGACGAGCGCGTCGTGATCGATCTAGATCTGCTCATTGACGACTACGCTGCCCAGCTGGACGACCAGCTGACGCGCTTGCAGATGTTGGATGTCGTGGTCTGAGCTGCGCGCGCCGCTGCTCGCATTCGCGGCGCTTTTTCAGTGTGCCCCGAGCAGCGGCCAACATCCAGCGGCGCCGAAGTCCGTGGCGACCCCGCAGGCGGCCGCTCCAATTCGGTCCACGCGGCCCAGCACTGACGCCGGCCAACCGCTTCCAGCGGATAAGGCCCCATGCGCCGCCCTTGCGCTGCGGGTCGAGGCCCTGCCACCCAGCACTATTGGCAAGCAAGATGTCGCCATCGCGGACGACGGCGACCGCGGACTGCGCGCATTCCACGAAAAGCTCGCCGCTCTATCCCGCGCGCCCAAAGAACGCTTGGTGCGCGTTGCATTCTACGGCGACTCGAACCTGACCCTAGACCAACTCTCGGGAACCCTGCGGCGAAAGCTGCAGGGCCAGTTCGGGGACGGAGGTCACGGATTCGTAGGAGTCGGATCCCCGTGGCGCGGCTACCGGCATCAGGATGTGCAGCGCCAAATGGTCGGGCACTGGGAAACGTACATCTTCACTCGCGGCGCCAAGCCGCGCGTGGGGGGATTCGGGGCGTCCGGCATGTCCGCGGCCACCGGCGAGCCAGGCGCGAAGATGAAGCTGGGCACCGCAAAGGCCGGCGCCGGGGTAGGAACGAAAGCGACCCAGTTGATCGTGTTTTACACCCGGCACGCCAAGGGCGGCAGGTTCCGCATTCGCGTCGACGGCGCCGAAGCCGCGGTGATCGAAACGCAGTCGGCCGTCAGTGAGAGCACGCACGTCGCCGTCCCGATGGAAGACGCGGCGCACGCCGTTGCCATCGAGAACGTAGATCGCAAATTCGTACACCTGCTCGGCACCGTGCTCGAACGGCCACACGGGCTCGTTGTGGACACCTTGGCCGTGACCGGCGCCACCTACGGCGCCATCGCGAAGCTGGACGAAGAAAGCGTGCGTCCGATGCTAGCGGCCCGGCATCACGACTTGGTGCTCTTCATGTTGGGCACGAACTTCTGGAACTCGGCAGAAAACCTGGCCGGGCTGGACACGATGGTCGCGCGGCACAGAGCCTCAAATCCAAGCGTCAGCATCCTGATCGTGGGTCCGCCGGATCACGTACGAACCAAGACCAGCACGCAGTCAGACCCCAGAGTGGTGCGGGTGATCGACGAACTCCGCAATGCAGCGCGGGAGAAGGGCCTGGCCTACTGGGACCTCCGCGCAGCCATGGGCGGCGATGGCTCTATGCGGGACTTCTACTACAAGGGCCTGGCCGGCAAAGATCTCTATCATTTGACGGAGAAAGGCGCCGGCATGCTGGGGGAGCGCCTGGCCCACGCGCTTCTCCGGAGCCATGCGGCGTACCTGGAACGGCAACCCACTGCCGGCTGTTCAGTGAACTAGCGTCTCAAATCTCCCGCTGCACAGCCCATTCTTGGGACGGGCCCCATCCCGCCGTTGCGACCTGGCGACCACCGATCTAACAGCCGGTATTCAGTTTTTCGCCGCGCTGCTCAGCAGCGACGTGGAGGCCCATGAAAATTCACGAGTACCAAGGCAAGCAGATATTCGCCAAGTACGGCATTGTCGTCCCCAAAGGCTACCCGGCGTTCACGGCAGAAGAAGCTGGCGCGCACGCGAAGAAGCTCATTGACGAAACGGGTAGTCCCGTTGTGGTGGTCAAGGCGCAGATCCACGCAGGCGGCCGCGGCAAGGGCGGCGGAGTCAAGGTGGTCAAAGACGGCGCCAGTGCCGCGCAGACGACGGCGGGCAAGATCCTTGGCATGCAGCTCGTCACCCACCAAACCGGACCCGAGGGTCAGAAGGTACGCCGCCTGTATATCGAGCAGGGGCTCGACATCGCGCGCGAGCTGTACCTGGGTCTCGTGGTGGACCGCGACAAGCGGCGCATCGCGATCATGGCGTCCACAGAGGGCGGCGTGGAAATCGAAAAGGTCGCGGAGGAAACTCCGGAGAAGATCCTCACAGAGCACGTGGACCCGGTGGTGGGTCTCGCTAGCTACCAAGCGCGCAAGCTGGCCTTCGGCTTGGAGATCGGCAAGGGCTCGCCGGACCCGAAGCGCACGATGAAAGAGTTCACTGCCACCATCAAGGCGCTCTGCGAACTATTCGAGAAAGAGGACTGCAGCCTGTGTGAGATCAACCCCCTGGTCGTCACCAAGCAGGGCGGCATCGTCGCGCTGGATTCCAAGATCAACTTCGACGACAACGCCGCCGCCCGTCATCGCGAATGGGCCGAGCTCCGCGATAGCGACGAAGAAGACCCCGTCGAGGCTGAAGCCAAGGCCGCGGGGCTTTCCTACGTGTCTCTGGACGGTGACATCGGCTGCTTGGTCAACGGCGCCGGGCTGGCCATGTCCACCATGGACATCATCCAGCACTATGGCGGAGAACCTGCGAACTTCTTGGACGTCGGCGGCGGTGCCAACAAGGAACAAGTCACCAAGGCATTCAAGATGATCCTATCGTCCGACAAGGTGAAGGGCATCTTCGTGAATATCTTTGGCGGCATCATGAAATGCGACGTCATTGCCGAAGGGGTCGTGGCAGCGACGAAGGAACTCGGTCTCGAAGTGCCTCTGGTGGTTCGACTGGAGGGCACCAACGTCGCAAAGGGCAAAGAGATCTTGGCGAAGAGTGGCCTAGCCATTCAGCCGGCAGACACGATGGCGGACGGCGCAAAGAAGATTGTGGCGGCGGTGCGCGGCTGAGGGCTGCGACGGGATTGGGAGAAAAATCATGGCAATTCTAGTCGACAAGAACACGCGTATCGTCGTGCAGGGCATCACCGGCTCCGCGGGCTCATTCCATACCGGTCAGTGCATCGAATACGGCACACAGATCGTCGCCGGCTGCACCCCCGGGCGTGGCGGCGAGACTTTCGAGGCTCAAGGTCCCAAAGGCGAGAAAGTGAAGGTCCCGGTCTTCGACACCGTGGCTGAAGCCGTCAAGAAGACCGAGGCCACAGTGGCCTGTGTCTTTGTTCCAGCGCTATTTGCTGCTGACGCAATCTTGGAGGCGGCGGACGCGGGCTGCGAACTCGTCGTATGCATCACCGAGGGCATTCCCGTCATGGACATGATTCGGACACGACGCGCGCTCCTCGGCGGCAGTACGCGCCTGCTCGGTCCCAACTGCCCCGGCGTGATCACTCCTGGCGCATGCAAGCTGGGCATCATGCCCGGCCACATCCACCGGGCGGGCAACATCGGCGTCGTCAGCCGCTCAGGCACGCTGACCTACGAAGCCGTCGGTCAGCTCACGGCACTTGGCCTGGGTCAATCGACCTGCATCGGCATTGGCGGCGACCCCGTCGCCGGGCTGGACTTCGTCGACGTGTTGAAGATGTTCAACGCGGATCCCGACACCCATGGTGTGATGATGATGGGCGAAATCGGTGGAAACGCTGAAGAACTCGCGGCGGAGTACATCAAGGCGCATATGAAGAAACCCGTCGCGGGCTTTATCGCGGGCACGACGGCGCCTCCTGGCAAGCGTATGGGCCATGCGGGCGCAATCATCAGCGGGGGCAAAGGTACGGCCGCAGACAAGATCGCCGCGCTGCAGGCGGCGGGCGTCAAGGTCGCGCCCACGCCAGCGGAGATGGGCGCTACCCTGAAGAGCATGCTCTGAGCCGTTGCCGGCATTCGAAACCGGCACCGGTTTCGCCGAATTTCGTTTGATCTTGCGCGGGCTCTGCCGTAAAGGTCCCCCCTAACTTTTCGGGGGCATAGACAGCAAGGGACCCGCCATGGCCAAACAACGAACCCTCTGCATCATCAAACCCGACGCCGTCGAAAAGAAAGTACAGGGCCACATCGTTCAGCGCCTGTTGGACGAGGGCTTCGACGTGCTGTCCATGCAGCAGCTCCACTTGTCGCGCAAAGTCGCCGAAGGCTTCTACGCGGTACACCGTGAGCGCCCGTTCTTCGACGAGCTTTGCACCTTCATGACGCGTGGCCCAGTGGTCGTCGTCGCCCTTGAGCGCGAAAATGCGGTGCAGCACTACCGTGACGTGATCGGCGCGACGGATCCGGCGAAGGCTGCAGACGGCACGATTCGCAAGGCCTACGGCTCGAATGTCGGCGAGAACGCCGTGCACGGGTCCGACTCAGAGGAAAACGGCGCCATCGAGTGCGGTTACTTCTTCCCCGGACACGCCCTACTCTAAGTCCTAATGCAGAACGGCCCAACGTTGCCAGCACAGCAGGCAGGCCAAGTTGCGTCTGCCCGCGGGGCATTTCGAGACGCCCTCGGCAGCCTACGCAACCTCGAGCAACTGCTCGGCAGCCTACGGGTGGGTCCGCGCAATGTGTCCACGGTGCTGCCCGCGGTCCACGCTTCGTGCGGCATCATCGCCCGCGCGTCCAAGCAACTGCTTGCAGTCGTCAGTGACGAAAGCGCGGCTCGCGCCTTGGATGAGTTCATCACGCCTCGAGTTCGTGAGCTCGACCGCGCGCTCACCTCTGCCATCCCCAAGCCGATGTACGCGAAGAATCGACTGCGCCTGGAGCGTGTGGTCAAGCGGGTCGGCGCGGAGTTGGATGCGGCGCGCGCTCTGGTGGACTTGCTCTCGCCCACCACCCCGACGCAAGCCTTGCGAGTAGATCTGGCCGAATTGATGCGCGGCGCCGTGCTCGCAGACAAGACAGCCGCTGGGGCAAGCCGCGCGCCGGTAAGCAAACTTGATTTGCCCGATGTAGCCTGCGAATCCCTGGTGCCGCCCCAGGTTCTGCAACAGCTACTCGGCATTGCAGCGGCGCTCGTTGTCGGCGACGGTGAAGGCGCCGCACAGATACGCCTGGAGCCGCGGCAAGACGCCTGCGTGATCGAAGTCCGGTTCGAGCCGGGGGCCACTGCGACCCAATGGCTGGCTTCGCCGCCCAGCATCGAGCCCAGTCTTGCGAGCGCAACCGCGATTGCCCAGCTGGGCGGCGGAACCTTCCGGTTCAGCGCAGCCGAGCGTTTCGTGGAAATGCGCTGGCCGCGGTAAGAAAGGCATCTCCCCGCGCGCGCCGCTTGCGACGCCACAAAGGCCCCGCTATGTGGCCAGCATGTCGATGGCAGAGTTGCGTGGAACGATTGAACGCTGTTTTGAGGACCGCACCCAAGTGGCTACGGATGCCGGCCGCGCTGCCGTGCTCGAAGCCATGGCACTTCTGGATGCCGGCAAGCTGCGAGTCGCCAGCCAGGATGCACCTGGCCAGTGGACCACCCATGCCTGGGTGAAACAGGCCGTGCTGCTCTACTTCGGCGTAGCTGAAATGGAACGCGGCAACTTGGGTCCCATCGAGTACTACGACAAGATCCCGCTCAAGAGTGGATTGGACGCGGCCGGCGTGCGCGTTGTGCCTCCGGGGACCATTCGCTACGGCGCGTTTGTGGAGCGCGGTGCGATCGTCATGCCCGGCTACGTGAATATCGGCGCCTGGGTGGGTGCCGGGAGCATGGTCGATACCTGGGCCACCGTCGGGTCTTGTGCGCAGATCGGGCGAAACTGCCATTTGTCGGGCGGCGTGGGAATCGGTGGCGTGCTGGAACCACCGGGCGCACAACCCGTGATTATCGAGGACGGTTGTTTCATTGGCTCACGCTCGATCATCGTCGAGGGCATGCTGGTGGAAGAGGAGGCCGTGATTGGGGCGGGCGTAACGCTGACCGCGTCCACGGCCATCATCGACGTCACCGGAAGCGAGCCCGTGGAGGTTCGCATGCGCATTCCAGCGCGCAGCGTTGTCATCCCGGGCATGCGTGCGAAGAAGTTCCCCGCTGGGGAGTACCAAGTTCCGTGCGCATTGATCATCGGCCAGCGCAAAGAAAGCACCGACAAGAAGACCAGCCTCAATGCCGCGTTGCGCGAGTTCGCCGTATCGGTTTGACTATGGATCTCGCAGAGTCACTACTTTGGTTGTGCAACGTGCCCTCTCCCATTGGGGAAGAGCAGTTGATATGCACAGAGGTGGAGCGGCGCCTGTCAGCGATCACGTTGCCAGCACGCATTCGCCGCTACGGGGATTCGATCGTCGTGCCAACTTGGCGCGGCAGCGGAGGCCCGCATATTGCGCTCGTCGGGCATCTAGACGTCGTGCGCACAGCACACGACGCGCCCCCCCGCATTGAAGGTGACCGGCTCTACGGTGCTGGTTCCGCGGACATGAAGAGCGGGCTCGCCCTGATGCTCGACATCGCGGAGGTCGGTCCCCAGGTCGGCGTGGACCTGACTCTCGTGTTCTACGCGCGTGAGGAGGGCCCGTTTGAAGAGAACGAGCTCGGCGTGGTTCTCGCAGAAGACGCCGAATTGCGACAAGTCGACTTTGCGATCGCCCTGGAACCCAGTGACAACAAACTGCAGCTTGGCTGCGGCGGTTCAGTTCACGCGACAGTGCGTTTCGTCGGGCGAACCGCGCACAGCGCGCGCCCGTGGCAGGGCGAAAACGCCATCCACAAGGCCGCGCCCCTGTTGACACGTCTGGCGGCGCTTGCCCCAGAGCACGTGGAGGTGGACGGCCTCTCCTGGGCCAACGTCACGAGCGCGACGCTGGCGTCCGGGGGACGCGGACGCAACATCATTCCGGATGTGTTCGAGCTGAACGTGAACCGACGCTTCGGACCGGACCGCAGCTTGGATACGGTCGTTGCAGAAATGACGGCGCTATTCGGGGACGACGCAGAAGTCGAGTTCACGGACCGAAGCCCGGCAGCCCCACCTTCAGCGACGCACCCCCTCGTGCAGGCACTCAGCGGAGCAGGCGTCCACTGCGTGGAGCCAAAACAAGCCTGGACGGACGTGGCTCGCTTTGCCGCCCTTGGTATCCCAGCGGTCAACTTCGGACCCGGCGTGCAGGCCCAAGCGCATCAACGCAACGAGTGGACGCTGATCCCACCGCTGTATGAGGGTCGGCAGATCTTGGCGCGATGGCTGTCTGAGATTGCGGTTTCATGACCCAAAGGCTGACGCCGGGGTGGGTGTCACTTCTGTGTTTGGGCCTGATGATCAGTTGCCAAGACCCCGGAGCGACACCAAATCCAGTCCAGACCCAGGTGGACGCCGGCCCCTCGTTGCTCGAAGACGCACGCTGGCAGCGCGCCTTTCGGCAACTGAGTGCCCAGGCCGGGCCGGACGCCTACGTCCTGGAGTTTGACGTCCACCCGGACCGGATCGTGCTCAAGGCGCGGGACCCGCGAGCGAAGACGAAGGTTTTGCAGCACACTTATCGAGGAGGCCGCGTTGAGGCGCCTGTGCCAGTCCGCCTACTGGGAACTGGCACCCTAGAGGACAATTTGTTTCCCATGAGTGAAGTGGACTGGAACCGGGTGCCGGCGGTTGCGCAAGAAGCGCTCGGCGCCGTTGACCCTGAAGGCCGCATCAGTCACGTGCTGATCCGTCGCAACCTACCCCACGACACCCAGATCCGCATGCGCGCATACGTATCGAGTCCCATCCGCGACGGATACGTCGACGCAGACGCGCAAGGCAAGATCCTGGCAGGCCCCTGAGGCGAGCATGCCCGCCAAAACCCACAAGCCTGTCGCCACCCACCGGCATACGGAACAATCCTACGCGGCCGAAGAGGACGCCGTCGCACTTGAGGAACCCCTCGAAATCCGCGTAGACGACGAGGTGTTTGCAGTCACCCTGCGCAGCCCTGGCGACGACCAGGAGCTCGTGGCCGGGTTGTTGTGGGCCGAAGGTTTGATTCGGGGCCGCGGCGACCTCGGCTCTATTTCCCATTGCGGGCGTACAGACGATGCGGGCTACGGCAACGTGATCGAAGTGGTGTCGGCTCCCGGCAAAGTCATCGCTCTGGAAGAAACGACCCGACGCGGAACTCTGATCAGTTCAGCGTGTGGCGTGTGCGGGCGTCGTAGCATCGACGATCTCTGCAAGCGCACGCGGCCCGTGCGCTCAGCGCGGACCCTGAGCGCGTCTCAGGTGAGCGACTTCGTCGGAGCGCTGCGCGCGCACCAGTCCGCGTTTGCCGTCACCGGTGGCGTTCATGCGGCGGGTTTGTACCTGGGCGACGAGTTGGTCGTGGTGCGCGAGGACATTGGCCGGCACAATGCCGTCGACAAGGTCTTTGGGCGGATGCTGCTCGACGACCGTGTGCCCCTGAAAGACACGGTATTGGTCGTCAGCGGCCGTGCCGGCTTCGAAATCGTGCAGAAAGCCTGCGTCGCGGAGGTGCCCTTCGTGATTTCGGTCTCCGCACCGAGTTCCATGGCGGTGGATCTGGCCGAAGCCGTGGGAATTACCCTGGTCGGCTTTGCCCGAAACGGCAGTTTTCGCGTGTATTGCCATCCAGAACGCCTGGTTTAGAAAAACACGGCGGCCCTCTGTAAGGGGCCCCTGGCTGCTCCGTTTTGCCTATGTACGGAGGATAAGGCGATGCGAACGAGACTTTCTATCTTTGTTGGTGTTTTGGCGAGCTTGGCTGTCGGATGCGGCGGCGCTCGGGGTCCGAGCGGCGCGGCGCGGAGCGCACCCAGTGAGTCGGCAAGCCCGACAATGGGACAGGCGTCCCAACCCGGAGCGTACGGCGGCGGAGCGGATATGGAGGCAAGCGAGGCCCCCAGCGCAGACAGCGCGGCGCCCTCGGCGCCGCCAAGCGCGGGCAGCTCGGCCATGCAGCCGCAGGAAAGCGCCAAGGCGGAAACCCGCCCCGGGCTCGGCACAGAGTGGGGCGAGAACCGCACCAGCCGCGTCAGCACGGCACCGTTTTTCCGACAGTCGTCGAACCCCTTTGCGGTTGCGAAGCTCTTTTACAACGATGCCACTGGCGCACGCGCCATGGCTCGCCGAGACGGCGTCAGCGACTTTGGTAGCGGCTCTGCTCAGGTCGCCGGGGGCGCGATCACCGTTCGCCTGCTCGACAGCAGCGGGCGGCCTCTCGAAGGATTCAATAACGGAGAGAACTCCTACGTCGTTGGCGAGCACGGCCAGCGCTACGTCATACAACTTCGGAACCACACTGGCGGCCGCTTCGAAGCGGTGGGCACGGTGGACGGCCTTGACGTGATCAACGGCCGGGGCGGTTCCTTCAGCAACCGCGGCTACATTCTTGCTCCGTTCTCCACCGTGGAGATTGACGGGTTCCGGCGCAGCCACAGCACGGTCGCTGCGTTCCGCTTCGGTTCCGTGAAGAATTCCTACGCATCAAAGAAGGGTGGCGACCGTAACGTGGGTGTCATTGGCGTGGCCTTCTTTCAGGAACGCGGGTCGACGTTCCCCTGGACCCAAGAGGAAGTGAATCGTCGTCACAACGCTGATCCGTTTCCTGGTCAATTCTCAGAGCCTCCGGCAACAGCATTCTGATCGCCCATCCGTGCTGCTGCTGCGCGGGGTGGTCTTCGGACCGCCCCGCGTTTTTTCGTTTGTGACGGAACGCGTAACCGCAGTTACGCCCACTTTCCGTGACGCTATTCGGCGAAATTCGTGGGCCCACCGGCGAGCGACGTCCTACGCGGGCCCGCCGCCGGGGCTTCCCGTATTCCAACGGCAGGAGATCTATCCAGTCGCCCCCGGCTGTGGCACCGCCCTTGCTCTACCCCTCGGCACGACGCTCGCAAAGTCGAGAGCGCCAGGGAAGGAAACTTAGAATCATGAACGCTTCAAAAATCATCGCTTCGTTTTCGTTGTCTCTAGCTTGTGTCGGCGTTTCGTCCGGCGCGGTAGCTGGCGAAATGCCCGCTGCTGGCGAATCGCCGATGGTCGCGGAGCTGCCGCCTCCAACTTACGACCGTGTGAACGACAACACCGCACCCCGCACCGACGAAAGCAGGCGTACAGCGAAGAACGCCATGTACCTTGAGCTTCTCGGCAACGGAATTCTCTACTCCGTCAACTACGAACGCGCGTTGCTGGACAACGTCACCGCCCGCGTTGGGTTCAGCTACTTCTCGATTGGCGCGAGCGGCGCAGACGCAAACGGGCAGCAAAGCTCAGCCAAGATTTCGCTCATCACAGCCCCCGTCATGGCGAACTACTTGGTTGGTGGCAAAAACCACAATCTGGAACTGGGTGCTGGAGCGCTCGTGGTGTACGCCAGCGGAGAATCCTCCGGCGGCGGCGCATCTGCCAGTGCTGAAGGTGTCGGCATCGCGGGCACGGCGACAGTGGGCTATCGCTACCAGCCCATCGATGGCGGCTTCATGTTTAAGGCCGGCTTCACGCCTTTGATCACCAAGTCTGGCTTCAACGGCTGGGGTGGGCTGAGCCTCGGAGGCGCCTTCTGAGACGCGCTAGCCGCAGGCGCGTCGCGCGGAACCCGCTCTCCGAGGACGTCGGACGGCGGGTTTTGCCTTGCTGTCCCCCTGCACCACGCGAAGCGGAGCCGCATGGGCTGTGCGCCGCAGCTCCCGTGCATGCTCCAGAGCGCTCTTGGTGACACGCGCCCCCGCGAGCATACGTGCCACCTCTTCGATGCTCTCGGTTTCATCCAGTGCCACGACGTTTGTGACCGTTCGGCCTTCTTCGACACCCTTTTCGACTCGAAAGTGCGCGTCGGCAAACACGGCAATCTGAGGCAAGTGAGTGATGCACAGCACTTGCCTCTCTTTGGAAATGCGCCGCAGACGACGTCCAATGGCCTCTGCCACGGCCCCTCCAACCCCCGCGTCCACTTCATCGAAGACGTAGGTCGCGACGGAGTCTCCACGAGACAGCACACCTTGGATGGCCAGAAGCACCCGCGAGAGCTCGCCCCCGGACGCGACTTGAGACAAAGGTGCCATCGGCTCGCCAGCGTTGGCAGAGAACTGCAACTCGACCCGGTCCGCACCGCGAGGACCCAGTGTGGTGTCAGTGGCAATCTGCGCCTCCAGGCTGGCGGCAGGCATGCAAAGCTCGTCGAGTTCCCCGCGCAGTTCTTCAGCCATGCGTTTGCAGGCAGCCCGGCGCCGTTCCGAGAGCACCGCGGCGAGCGCACTCGCGCGGGACCGCAGCTCAAGCGCGCGTTGTTCCAGAGTCCGCTGTCGCTCCGAGTGATTCTCTAGACCCGCAAGCTCCGCGGAGCGCTCTTCGAGTAACTCCGAGAGGCGTGCCGGGTCGACCCTGTATTTGCCCGCGGCCGAAGCCAGCGCGTCCATCCGCTGCTCGACGGCGCGCAGCCCACCGGGATCCACTTCCAGCTGATTCTCCAGCCGAGACGCGTGCCGCGCCGCTTCTTCACACGCAGCTTGGACGGCGCCGAGCTCTTCGCAGATCCCCTTCAACTGTGGGGAGTGCTCTGCACCGGACTGCGCGACGTTCAGCAGCCGGGAGATTTCCCCCAACACGCAGTTGTCCGCATCGTAAAGGCGCTCCCGGACTTCCTGGGCGTACTCCAGATACTGCGACGCCCGGCTGAGCAACTCGAATTGCCGAGCGAGCTCTTCCCATTGTCCAGCCACAGGTTCGAGACCGGCCAGTTCGTCCACGGTGTGTCGTAGGAGCGCACTGCGCTGCTCCAATTGGGCCGCTTCCTCTGCCGCAGCGGCGGACGCTCGTTCCGCATCTCGCAGCGCTGACCACGCACCTGCGTATTCCTCGACGAGCTCTTCCAGACCTGCGTAGGCGTCGACCAGTTCCAAGTGCCTAGCCACGGAAACAAGAGAATGATGCTCGTGCTGGCTGCACACGGAAACAAGATGCGCCCCGACGGCCGCGAACGCGGCGTTCTGTACCAACCCCCCCTGTAGCAAACAGCGCCCTCGACCACTGCGCTGCACCACACGCTGGGTCAGCAGCTCCGTCGCAGCCCCCAGCTCCAAGCCACGCTCTTCGGCTGCCGCTTGGGCCGCACGCAGCGGCGCCGCCGCAAGCTCGAACTGTGCATCGACACTCAGGGCGGCTTCCCCGCTGCGCACCAACTCCGGGCGACTCCGGACCCCACGCAGCAACAGCAGCGCCTCGGCAATGATCGACTTGCCCGCGCCAGTCTCGCCCGTAAGCACCGTCAGGCCTGGGCCCAACTCGAGAGCAACGTCGGAAAGCAGTGCTAGCCCGCGGATTCTGAGGTACGTCAGCATACTGATGATACGTATAGTATATACTGATGAGACGTGCAGTAGTTTTTGAAAATGGCCCTAATTTCGCGCGAGTAGGTGCAGGTCTTTCGCACTCGGGCCGGCCGTAGCTGCTACATGGACAGGCGTGTCCGACCGCTTTGACCGTGCCGTCGCCGAGTTCGACCGCCTCAACGGGGAAGACCCCACCACGGTGAAAGTGAACGGAACGCCGCGCCCGCGCGCGCTGCTCCACGCGGACAACGTGGCCCACTGGATCGCGCGACTTTCGCCAAAGGCCTCGGAGCCACTGCGCCTGGCGGCCCGCTGCCAGCACTTGATGCGCTTTCGGTTTCCTCGAAGTGATTTCCCTGAAGGTCGCGTGGGGTACCTGCAATGGCGCAAAGCGGCAGCGCGCTTTCACGCGGCCGAGGCCGAACAGGTGCTCAAGCGGGTTGGTTACGAAACCCAGGCGATTTCCAAAGTGAAGCGCATCATCCTCAAGCAGGGCATGAACCTCGATCCGGATGTGCAGACTATGGAAGACGCGCTGTGTTTGAGCTTCCTGCAACACGACTTTGCCGAGTTCATCGAATCCCATTCGGACGAAAAGGTGCTGCACATCGTTGGCACGACCTGGGAGAAGATGAGTGATCAAGCCCGCGCTGAAGCGCAAGCGCTGCCGGGACTGTTGGGCGGGCGCGCCGCGGACTTGCTCCGCAAGGTCATCGGCAAGCAGCGCTGAGCTCGACCGGACTCCGCCGCCGAGAATTTGCCGACTTGCAACAGCTGAGCTAGAGCGGTCGCCATGCTGGCGACTCGGATGGCGGCCGCGCGAGGGCCCATTTTGGCATTTGGTGCTGCAGCGCTTGGCGCCAGTGTCGTGGCGATCTTGGGTGGACCCGCGGCCCCGTCACCGGCGGCTTGGACCGCGCGTCTCGTGCTCGTATTCCTATCCGCCGCCTTGCTCTTGCTGTCGGTCGTTGCGCGGCAAAACCCGCGCTAGCAGCCCCCCTGACCCAGGCGGAGCTGCACCTCTGGTTTTCAAATCCTGGCGCGCGGCAGGAGCGTAGACTAGTCCACGCTTCTCTGTGTCATGCCGGAACTGAACTTCGACGGTCTCGTTGGACCTACCCACAACTACGCCGGGCTGGCGCACGGCAACCTAGCCGCGCAGCGCCACGCCGGCAGCGTGGGCAATCCCCGGAGCGCGGCCCTCGAAGGCCTGGGCAAGATGCGCGCGTTGTTGCAACTGGGCGTCGGCCAAGCAGTCCTGCCGCCCCAACCCCGGCCCGCACTGCGGGAACTACGTCAGCTCGGCTTCAGCGGCTCCGACGCAGACGTACTGGCCGCGGCCGACGACGCAGGCCTACTCGCGG
The DNA here is from genome assembly GCA_937872925.1 of uncultured Myxococcales bacterium. Lineage (GTDB taxonomy): Bacteria > Myxococcota_A > Polyangia > Polyangiales > Polyangiaceae > JACKEA01. The sequence continues at coordinate 40,759 of CALMUT010000283.1, forward strand.
TGTACAGCAGCGCGTCCTCCATGTGGGTGGCCAACGCCGCCACAGTCGTGCCGTCATGTGATGCCCGAGACAAGCGCCTACACTTGCACGTAGCGAATTTGGCTACGCAGACCCATCGCGCAATCGAAGCGAAGACAACGGCGCGCGTGCTGCGCGGCATCTTCTCGGACCCGACGCGCTTCGTCGTGCACGACCCGCTGCCCTGCGTCCCGCACTTCACGGACGAGGGCGCTGCCAACCACACCCGTTTGGTCACGGACAAGGCGGCATGCCACCTTTTTGGCTGGGGTCGTAGCGAGGTCACTGAAGGTGAAGCGCCGAAGGTGCATCGCGCCCGGCAGTCCCTGGAGGCGTCAGCCGCCGTCGCGCGCCGGGCAGACATCGCGACGAAAGTTCTGTTTTGGCAACAACACCCGACCGGCATTGACGCCGGTTCTTTTCATTCGGATGTGCTCTGCGTCGGGCACCGTCACGTCCTGCTGCTCCATGAGCTGGCATTCCTGGACCGCGTGGGCCTAGAGCAAGAGCTGCGCTCCCTGTTGGGGCCGGATCTCGAAATCTACGTCGCGACCGAGTCGGAACTGCCGGTATCAGACGCCGTCCTATCCTATCCGTTCAATTCCCAGCTCGTGACCGTCGAAGACGGCAGCATGGGCATCGTCGCGCCCACAGAAGCGCGCGATCAGCCCACGGCGCGTGCGTACCTGGACCGCGTTGTCTCTCAGAGTCCCAGCGTGGGCGGCGTGCATTGGGTCGGGGTCAACGGCTCCATGAAGAACGGCGGCGGACCGGCCTGCCTGCGCCTGCGCATCTTCCTGACGGACGACGAGATAGCGGCGCTGCCCGTGGGTGTGGTGATGAGCGAGGCGCGCCTTGTCCGCCTGGAGGCGTGGGTCAACAAGCACTACCGAGACAGTCTCGCTCTGGACGATTTGCGGGATCCGCTCTTGCACCAGGAAAGCTGCCAGGCACTGGACGAGCTGACCTCGGTCCTGGGGCTCGGTAGCATCTACGAATTCCAGCAAGGCCCATGACGCTGATACACGTCGGCCCGGAGCGATGACGCCTTCACACATCGGGCGCTATGAGCTAGTGCGCCTGCTCGGTCGTGGCGCGTCCGGCAGCGTCTTCGAAGCCGTAGAGCCAGATCACGGCGAACACGTCGCGCTCAAGATCTTGGACGGCGAGGCCCATGCCAAGGGCTGGCCACAGTCACTCCGGAAGCTCCGTGCGTCGACGCACCCAAGTCTGCTGAGGATCCGAGCCTTGTTCCCAGACGCAACACCTCCCCACTACGTCATGACGCTGGTGGAGGGTCCCAATCTGCTCGCCTATGTTCGTAGCCATGCCGGAAAGGGCCAGCAGCGAAAAGTGGGTGGCAGCCCGGCGATGCTGCTGCTGGGTGCCCGGGTCAACGAAGACGGCTGCAGTGATTTCTCCAGCTGTGGCGCCGAAGGTTTCCGGCGCGCCCGGCAGACGACGCTCCAACTTTGCCAGGCCCTCGACCACATGCACGCCCTCGGTCTGGTGCACGGCGACGTCCGCCCGGACAACGTGCGCGTAACCGCTGACCGCGCGGTGCTTTTGGACTACGGGCTCTCCCGCGACCTTTCAAGCGAGCTCGACCTGGGCGCGCCCGTGGGCACCGTGGCGTACATGGCTCCGGAACAGTGGCGCGCCGCTAGCATCAGCCCCGCAACGGACTTCTACGCTTTGGGCGTGACTCTCTTTGAATCGCTCACCGGAGCGCTGCCCTTCGTCGGCAGCGCGGACGACGTGTTCCTGCGCAAGCGCAGCGTTGGCGCGCCGGCACCCAGCTTCTTCGTGGAAGGGATCCCCGATGATCTCGATCGCTTGTGTGCGGATCTGATGCGCACGAGTCCGGAGCATCGCCCTTCAGCCCAGGCGATCCAAACGCGAATAGGCTGAACGCGCGGGTCTCTTCGTTGCGTCGCAGCGCCCCGTCATTCATTCGTGAATTCTCGGTCTGGGCCGCGTGTGGAACGCAGTTCGCAGTCCAGTCGCTGCCCTCGCAACAGTCGCCCCTTTTCATCACGGCACGGTGTTTGCGAAAGCAGAACCCATGAAAAAACTCACGCTGCCCACCTTGTGCGCGCTTGTTTGCGTCAGCGGCACTGCACTCGCCGGGCCGATCTTCGGCGACAACACTCCACCGCAAGACGAGAAGAACGGAGAGACCGCCGGTTGGACCGAACACGTCCGTCCGGGCTTCGGCGCGCGAGTCGGCGGCTACGGCTTTCGAGATCCAAGTGGCGAAACCAACGAGTGGAGCGACTGCCGCATGAACGGCTTTGGCGTATTCGTCACTGCAGACGCCACCCGGCACCTCTTCGGCGAAGCAGCCGTGGACTTCTACCAAGCAACCCAGGACACGTTGCAAGCAGGCATGGATCGGGAGTCCCGGCATTTGCTCCTCGCCGCGGGACTGCGCATGTTCCCCGACTTCGTATTCACGCCCTACGTGCAGCTCGGGGGCGGCGCCGAATGGACGCGCCTAAGCATCGGAGAAGGCCACAACGAACGCATATTCGGCATGGGTTTCGTCGGCATCGGAGGCGAACTCAACGTCACGCGTGAGTTGAAGCTCGGAGCGAATCTACGCTTGCTCGCCACCGCCCAGCCCGCCCACGAAGAAGCCCATTCGGATGTTGCGGGCACCGCGCTATCGCAACAAGCCCTGAATGGCGACTCCCACCACAGCACAGCGCTGCGCCTCGGTGTCGCCAGCCAGGGGCAAATCTTCGTGCGCTACGCGCTGTAAGTGGGCCCTAGTATCGACGTTTGCCGTGCACCATCGCGTGGTGCAGTTCCGCCGGAGTCGTAGCAGCCGGGGTCCTCGGTTCCGCCACTTGTGTGGGCGCCTCGGATTGTGCGTCGTCCCAAGCCGCCGCCCGGAGCGCGTCCGCGATGCTAGGCGCGGGGCGCGCGAATACGTCGCTCTTCAGCGGCGCAACGCCGATGTCACTCAGCCAGGTCGCGAAGCTATAGGCATTCATCGCCTTGCGATGTCGGCGCGCCAATTCGCGGACCGCCCAGAGCATGTGAGAAGCAGACTCGAAGCGCTGCGCGGGGAGCGTCTTCAGCGCACCTTGCAAAAACAGCATCACATCTTCGGGCACACGGTCGGCGGCGGTAGTGAGTCGTCGCAAGTCGCCGGAGTGCACTTGTTCAAGCACCTCCAGGTCGCTGTCGGCGTCGAACAGCGGCTTCCCCATGAGCATCTCCGCCAGCACCGTGGCGACGGAGAACAAGTCGCTGCGCCCGTCCAGCGGCAACCCCAGGGCTTGCTCCGGGGAAACGTAGCCAATCTTGCCCTTGATCTCTCCGGGGGCCGTGCGCGCGTCGATATCCGCCGCCGCCGCAATGCCAAAATCCCCGAGCTTAACCTCGCCCGCAACACCCAGCAGAATGTTGCTCGGCGAAACGTCGCGATGCACCAAATGCAGCGGACGTGAAGACTCGTCACAAGCCGAGTGCGCGTACTCCAGTGCAGCAAGCACCTCTTGGGTAATGTATAGCGCCGCACCCAGCTCCACCGGCTGACCGCGAGAAAGCATCCGAAAACACAGCTCCTGTACCGATAGACCCTCTACCAATTCGAGCACGAGGTACAGGCGCCCGTCCTGTTCGCCGAAGTCGATCACCTGCAAGAGATTCGGATGCGAGAGACGAGCGTGCACCTTCGCTTCGTCGCAGAACATCGCAACCAATCGCGGATCGTCGGCCAGGTGCGGCAGCATGAACTTGATCGCCACACGCTTCTCGAAACCGTGCGCGCCCACGCGCACCGCTTCATGGACCTCCGCCATACCGCCGCTTCCGAGGCGGCGCACGAGCTCGTAAGGACCGAGCCTGTCTTGGTGACGGGCGGTCGAACGCATGAGGGGCATTCTTAATGTACCGCGTCGCGGCGGGTTTTCGATGCGAAAGCCCGCGCCGCGATGCAGTTTGGTCGCACTGTGTACGGTGATGTGCGAAGCGCGGCGCGTAGTCCTCGCGCTTTTTGGGCGTTTTTTTTCGTGCTTTTTTCGCGCTTCGTCGCCGCTGCTTCCCTTCGCGCGCGGGCCGCCGCGTGCCGCCTGCAAGGCTCAAACGGAGGCAAGGGGACCCCGCGAAAGCCGCGGCCCCTCGGCCGGAACGCGGCTGGTCCTGTCAGGCTCGGCGTCTGGCTCGGCGTCTGGCTCGGGTGGGTTTCGGGCCTGCTACCCCGTCTTTTGTAGCGTTTCATCGCGTTCCCCCATTGCCCAGCTGCGTCTGGTATCGTCGCACGAATAGCCGTGGCCCCTGTCGACGCACCCACCATGCCCCCAGACGCTGCCCAGCCCAGGCGGCCCGACCTGGACGTCGCCGGGCGCACGGACCGGGGCCTCGTTCGCAAGGCCAACGAAGACGCTTTTCTGATCGCTGCCCTCGATCGCCGCATGAGCGTGATGCACTCCAGTCTGCCTTCCACGGACTTGGAGTGGCTGACGTCGGGTTCCGCAGGAACCATGATGGTCGTCGCCGACGGCATGGGCGGCCAAGGCGGTGGCCACGTGGCCAGCCGCGTCGCGGTGCGTTCCATCACCGACTACGTCTGCAGCGTGATGCCCTGGGCGTCGCGTCATGCCCAGGAGCTTGAACCATCGCCACGGGCGACCTTGCCAGGCGTACGTGACCAGCTCTCCACCGCGCTCGTCACCGGCAACACTGAAGTCCGCCACGCGACGGACTTGCCGGGTGCCTCGCCGAATATGGGCACCACCCTCACCCTGGCGTACATCATCTGGCCGCGCATGTACGTCGCCCATGCGGGCGACAGTCGCTGCTACTTGTTGCGTCACGGCATCCTGACCAGCTTGACCACGGATCATACGGTTGCGGAACAGATGAAATCCCAGGGGTTCCCTGCCCTCGAAGCGTCGTCGCCTCTGCATCACATCCTCTGGAATGCGCTCGGCACGAGTGAAGACGACATGGTTCCCGAGATGCAGAAACAGCAACTCGAAGAAGGCGACGTCATCTTGCTTTGCACGGATGGTCTGACGAAGCACCTCGACGAAGACGAGATCACGACCATTCTCAAGACCACCGAGACCTCTGAATCCGCCTGCGACCAAATGATCGCCCGCACCCTCGAACAGGGCGCCACGGATAACGTGACCGTAGTCGTAGTCCGCGTACCCAAAACCAACGGCAGCTAACCAGGCTGTTTGGGTTGGGGTCGAGGCCCCGGGGCGACCCTGCCTCGCTAATCCAGAGGCGGGTCGTCGCCGCACAGACGCGCACATCGCCGCGCCTGTCGCCGCGCCTGTCGCCGCACAGGCGCACGAAGCGCGCGCTGGATCGCGACGAAGCGAACGCTTTGCGCGATGCACCCGGCCGCGGCGGGAGGTGCGCGTGGCTCGCGACTTGCTTCGAGAAGTCATATGTCCATCACGCGGCGGGGCTTTGTGCACGCGGCGCTCGTCGGCGCCAGCTGGCCCCTCGGGCTTGCAGAGGCAACGCCCTTCGAAGCCGTGCCGGTCGTCGACCTGGCCGTGCACTTGCCACAGCAAGTGTTGGAACATCACCGCGGCGTGACCTTCGGCAGCGGCCAAGCGGACGCCGTGCGGCTGCGACGGGGCGGCGCGTACGGCCTGGTGCTGCCCTTGGAACGCCGCAGCGCGCTGGCCCCAGGCCTGGAGGCTGGCTACCTGCACTTGTTCCGCGCTCTGAGCCGCGTCCGCGAACTGCGGATCCCCGGCTGCCGACGCCCGGGTCCCGGGATCCGCACCTGGTTTTCCATCGCAGATGCGAGCGACCTGGGCAGCGAACGGGAGGCTCCCCTATGGGTGACCCGCGGTGTGCGTTTCTTTGGGCTAGTGACTCGCGGCGACAGCGCGCTCGCTAGCTCTGCCGTTGGAAGCGGGGGCGGGCTGAGCAGTCGCGGCCAAGCCATGGTGCGGTCCGTGCACGCCGCTCGAGGAACGATCGACGTCTGCGGTCTCAGCGCCGGAGCTCTGGCAGAAGTGGTCGCTATGGCGCGTGAAGCCCACGTCCCGACAGTTGCGACCCACACCGCCGCTGGCGCGCTCACGTCGCACGCTCGGAATCTGAGCGACGTGCAGCTTCTGGCGGTGGCCCAAACAGGCGGGTTGATCGGTGTGAGCTTCGAGCAGCGCATGCTGCATCAAGGCAAACCGGCGGACTTGGGCGACGTCGTTCGGCACATCCTGCACATCGCGCGCGTCGCTGGAGTGGATCATGTGGGGCTCGGTTCGGGATTCGAAAGTGGGATCCGTCCACCGCACGAGTTGCTCAACGCCGCCCGTTATCCGCGGTTGAGTCGGGCGTTGCGTGCGGCAGGCATGCCCATAAACGACGTTCGAAAAGTCATGGCTGGAAACGCCCTACGACTGATGTGCTACCAACGCCCAGGCGGCACCCCGTAAGACGCCGCCGCAGAGCGCGCGACTCCGCAAGCTAAGCGCCATGGACGAGGGCAGAGCCCCCGAACAGCACTCCAAGCACAATGAGCACTCCCCCGATCCCGCGGCGCAGGCTCTGGAGACGCTGCTCGGAAACGTGGCTCGTCGCGCGGGTGGCAAGGGCGAAGACCGCCACAAACCACAACACGATCCCCCCCGCGCATCCCAGCGCGAGCGCCGCCGTGGCAGTGGCTCCCGTTGCGAGGATGCCACTCGAATAGACAAAGGCTGCGACCACGGACCAATAGGCCAAAAAACCTGGATTCAGCAGCACGATGCTGAATCCAGTCATGAACGCGGTCGCCCGAAGCCCTCCCGCTGGCGCTGGGCGGGCCACCTTGGCCGCGTTGTCCGCCTGGGCGCGCACGATCCACAGCCCAAGCAGGACTACAATCGCCGCACTGGCAAGCTTCAGCGCCTGAGGCGACACGGGAAGCAGCTGTAGCAACTGACCAGCGCCCGCAAAAGCCAGCGCGACGTAGGTGGATTCGGCAAGGGCACCGCCGACCGCCAGCGACACTGCGCGGGGGCGATCACGAGTCAGCCCCGCGTCAATGACCAAAAATAGCAGTGGCCCCGTCGCCGGAATGCTGCCGACGAATCCGAGAACAATGCCAAGCGCCAGCGGAGCGATCACCCAAATCACGCCCCGAAGGTCGGGCTCACTTGACGATGCCAGGCGGAGGGAAACCCGCGCACACTTCGCTGACCTCGGCCGCGATCTTCGTCAGCAGCGCCTCGTCGTCCGGCGCGGCGACGACTCGGTCCATCCAGTCAGCAAGCTGCTTCATCTCCGTGGCGCCCATGCCGCGCGTCGTGATCGACGGCGTGCCGATGCGCAGACCCGACGGGTCGAAGGGTTTGCGCGGGTCGAAGGGGATCGAATTGTAGTTGGCAACGATGCCCGCTTTGTCGAGGGCTTGTGCGGCCACTTTTCCGGGGACGTTCTTCGGCGTCAGATCCAGGAGCAATAGGTGGTTGTCCGTGCCTCCGGTCACAAGTGCAAATCCTTTGCTCGCAAGGGCTTCCCCGAGGGTCTTTGCGTTGTCGACGACGGCCCGCGCGTAAGCCTTGAATTCCGGCGCCATCGCTTCTTTCGCGGCCACGGCAATGCCGGCGGTGGTGTGGTTATGCGGGCCGCCTTGCAAACCTGGAAAAACGGCTCGATCGATGGCCTTCTGGTGCTCGGCCTTGCACATGACCAGACCGCCGCGGGGGCCGCGCAGTGTCTTGTGCGTGGTGCTTGTGACGACGTCGGCGATGCCCACCGGCGACGGATGCGCTCCTCCGGCCACCAGTCCCGAGATATGCGCGATGTCCGCACACAGGATGGCACCCACTTCGTCGGCAATCTCACGGAATTTGGCAAAGTCCAGGATGCGTGGGTAAGCCGTCGTCCCGCACCACAGCAACTTCGGTTTGTGCTCCTTGGCGATAGCGCGGACTTCATCGAAGTCGATGCGATGGTCGTCCTTCCGGACGCCATAGCCGCGACTGTTAAAGTACTTTCCTGTGATGCTGACGTTCCAACCGTGCGTCAGGTGTCCACCCGCAGGTAGACCCAAACCCATGATCGGATCGTGGGGCTGACAGAATGCAAGGTAGACGGCCAGGTTCGCTGGGCTGCCCGAGTACGGCTGCACGTTCACGTGCTCGGCACCGAAGATCTGCTTGAGTCGGCTACAGGCAAGAAGCTCGACCTGGTCGATGACTTGCTGCCCTTCGTAGTACCGCTTGCCAGCGTACCCCTCGGAGTACTTGTTGGTCAGTACAGAGCCGGAGGCTTCGAGCACGGCTCGGGACGCGTAGTTCTCGCTGGGAATGAGGCGCAGCTTGACCGTCTCGCGGTGTTCTTCTTCGCGGATCAGCGCGTGGATTTCGGGGTCACGGTCGGCAAGGCTGGGGTCAACGGCGGACTTCATAGCCGGGAGGGTACACCCGCCCGCGGGGTGAATCGGGGTCTGCCGTGTGGTGAAAATCGACGTTTCCCCCGCCGTGGCTGGGCATGAAGGCTCCGGCATTTACGTTACGGGGCATGGGTAGACAGCGGGGGGACGGGACTCGGAGGGCTTCGGCTACTCCTAACCACTGGCAACTATTGGATAATCCTAGTAAACTCAAAATCTTCGCAGCAGGGCTCGACCTCTCAAGGGCCGTGACTAGACTCGCGCCGCCGATGGCAAAAGGGGGCAAATCCCAAGACGAGCCCAAGGCTCCGCCGCCGGCGCAATCGAACCCGCCGGATGCCGAGGTGCGCCCAGAGCAGTCCTGGCCCCAGGCGAGCCCATCCCACCCACCGAGCGATGGCAGCCACCAGACGGCGGCGGCCCGCCTGTCGGGTATTCCGGAAGCGTCCGCGCCGGAGGAAGACGAAGACAGCGCGCCCCCGAGCATTCCAAGCGCCGCGTCCCTAAAAGAGAGCTCCATCCTGAGCGTGTCGGCACCGGAGATCACGCCCATCGGCACCCCAACCGCCGTGTTGCCCGGGCATGTCCTGGCACAGCGCTACGAGGTGCAAGAAGTCATCGGCGAAGGTGGCATGGGCATCGTGTACCGATGCACGGATCTCGGCACGGGCAACGAGGTCGCCCTCAAGCGTGTGATCCCCCCCGAAAGCAAGCTGGCGGCAGAGTACGTCATGTGGTTCTACAAAGAGGCGCGTGCGCTGGCCGCCTTGAACCACCCCTGCATCGTACACGCGACGGACTTCGGACAGCTCGCGGACGGGACCCCGTACCTCGCGATGGATCTTGCCGCCGGCATCTCGCTTCACGACTTGGCGCAGGTGCCCAACCGATTCGAACTGATCTGGTCGATCGTGGACCAGGTGCTCGGAGCCCTCGCGCACGCGCATGCCCGCGGCATCATTCATGGCGATCTCAAGCCTTCCAACGTGCTGGTCGAGGAGATGCCCGGCGCGCCGCCCGAAGTGCACATCATGGACTTCGGCCTGGCCTGGCTGAAGCAGGATCCCCACGACGAGCGCCTGGACGGGTCAAAAGCCATGGAATTTGCCCCGCATGCGGGTGCCGGCACGCCGGGCTACATGGCGCCAGAGCAAATCCAGCACGAGATGCACCACGTCTGCGGCGCCACGGACCTGTATGCCCTGGGCTGCTTTCTATACAAGCTACTGTCTGGGCGAAGCGTCTTCTCCGGAGACCCAAAAGAACTCCTGCGCTTGCACGCTTTCGAAAAGATCCCGGAACTAAAACTCGCGATCCCTGCCCCATCCGGCGTCGTGCAGTTCGTGCATCGCTTGTTGGCCAAACGCCCATGGGATCGCTGGGAGTTCGCCGCAGAAGCGCGGGGGGCATGGGCGCAGTGGCGTCCCGTCGCAGACACCGCAGCGGATGCCTGGGTCTTTCCGAAAGTACCCCGCTACGACAAGCCGGCTCCTCCGATCAGTCAGAAGTCCGGGACGGATCGCCGCAGCCCCAGCACTTCTGTGGCGCAGCAACGTTCCCCCGGTCTGCTCAGCATCCGCATGAGCCCACTGGTGGGCCGGGACGACGTCAAGCGAGTGCTACGTGAGGTCTGCGATGACGTAATCGAAGGCAACGGCGCTCCGCACCGACTGGTGATCCTGGTGGGGCATGCTGGTGTCGGAAAGAGCCGCATCGCGGAGTGGCTGTGTGAGGTCGTGCACGAAGAAGGCACCATGATCCCGCTGCGCGCACGCTACCGCCCCATTCGAAGTCCCTTGGACGGCATGCTCGGCGGAGTGACGCAGTACTTCAATTTCGAGCGTTCCTCCCGGGAGATCATTGAGAAGTCTCTGCTGTTGCGCTGGAAGGTCACCGCCGACGACAAGAACGGCCGCGCGTGGGTCGCGGGAGCTGCGGAATGGCTCCGGCCCCTTCCGCCAACAGAGCCGGTCGGGCCCACGGGCATCCGCTTCACGCTCGACACTCTCGACACGCGTCGGCTGGTGATTCGCTACACGCTCCGGCGCCTGGGACGCGGTCGACCCCTATTGTTTTTCATGGACGACTTGCACCATGCCGGTGCTTCCACCTTTGAAGGCCTTGCGCGCATACACGCGGAGGAGCCCGATCAGCGCATTGTGATCGTGGGTACGGTTCGATCCGAGGACGTGCAACTCGGCACCGAAGCCGCAGAGCGGCTGCGTCAACTGCGTGAATTGATGGACGGCATCGTAACGGAAGTCAAACCGATGGACGCAGAGACGACTGCCGATCTTCTGCGTGCTTCTTTGCCCCTGGATGCAGCCGTCGTAGAAGAAGCCGCGCGCCGCAGCCGTGGCAACCCCCTGTTTGCGCTGCAGCAACTGCATGTCTGGGCGCTTGCGGGCAATATCCAGCTCAAGAGCGGCGTGTACAGCGTGCCGGATGAAGTGCTCACGGTACGGCCGCAGACGACCGCAGAGCTTTGGGACAGCCGCGTCTCCGCCATGCCCGAACAGCATCGCTTGGCGGCCTACGCAGTCGCCACCCTGGGTGGTGACATCCGGCGCAACGTGTTGCACGCGCTCTTATCTGGTCTGGATCTGGCCGCCGATGATTCGATCGTCAGCCTGCAAAACGCCGAGATCATCTTGCCTCGGGGGCCGGGCCGCTATCACTGGCCGCATGCTTTGCTGCAGGAGCACCTACTCGCTAGCTTGCTCGAGCGTGACGACGCCAAGAGCCTGTTCATCGCCGCGGCCGACGCCTTGGCCATCCACCCGCTAGCAGCTTCTCGCCGGATCATTCGTCAGCGCGTCGCCAACCTGCTCTATGCAGGGGAGGCCGACGCGGCGGCGGGGCTGCTCTTCGACTTCCTGAACAACGCCTGGCTCGGGGCCCGAGAGCCCTTGGCGACCATTGGGGACCTCGAGCTGCTCAAGGGCCATTTGCAAGGCCGCTCTCTTGCCTTGAAGCATCGCTGGCAAGCCGAAGCACTCCGCCATTTGGGCCGTACCGAAGAGGCAACCACCCACGCGGAAATCGCTCGAGAGCGTTTTGAGGAAATCGACGATCGCGAGAACCTCGCGCATACGCTTCGCCTACTTGGGCACCTGGGTAGTGAACGAGGGCAGAGCGGAGAGGGTGCGCTACTCGTCAACTTGGCGCACGAAATCTTCACTGACCTTGGGCACATCATCGGGCAGGCACAATGCGAAGCCGTGCTCGGCGAGATCGAGTACTTGCTCGGCAACTACGCGCGCGCCCGGGAAGTGATCGAAGCTGGGGAGTCGCACTTTGCGCTACTGGGCCAGCCGCTGGGGCGCGGCCAGTGTCTGCTTCTGCTTTCTTGGATCGAACATTCCGAAGGCTCCACGGAGCGTGCCCGACGTTTGACCCTCGAAGCGAAAGCAGAGTTCGAAGCTGCGGGCTATCGCCTGGGTCTAGCCCAAGCCAACGTGTCTTTGGCGCACGTAGAGCATCGCATGATGAACTACTACAATGCAGAAGTCGGGGCGCGCGACGCGCTCTCGTCTTTCGAGCCCCTCCGCAACCCACGTGGGCATGCAGGCTCCGAGCGCCTGCTCTCGATGATCGGCATCGACACGGATGATCTTGATATGGCGGAACTGCACTGTGCTCAGGCCGAGCAAATCTACGTCGGCATGGGTGACCCTTGGGGCATGCTCGAATCCAAATTGCTTGCATGTCAGATCGCCCTGGCCCGTCGCGACACAGACGCGGCGGCCACGCTCTTGACCGAAGCCGACGCTTTTCGCGTAGAAGAAGCGGAACCAAGACAGCACTATCTGCTCACGCGTGCATGGCTACAGTGGATGCAGAACGACCACGACAAGGCCTTTGAGTCCCTAGAGGCTGCCGCAGAGGTGTTCGGAGACCGCTCTCGGGCGGGGGACCACGCGCCGCATCTCCTGGCTCGGCTCTCTCGCATGCCGTGGCCCGAGCACGCGCGCCAGCGCATCGAGGCGTGGCGCGCCCTCCTGAACGACCGCTCCAAACGCCTCGCCGGCTAGCTGCTTCTTCCAAACCCCGGCCCGGCAAGCTTGTCTCGACCGGGCCGCGCCGGAGCTGCCGCTCTAGCGTGGAGTCGGATAGGGCTCGCAGAGGGTGCCGGATACGGCGCCGTTGATGCTCGCCGAAAGCGAAACCTGGTTGCTCATGACTTGGTTCAGCTCGAAGACGCCACCACCCGTTGCGCCGGGCAAAGCGGGGGACCCCAAATACGGTGCAAAGAAGCCCGCTGTCACGTCCAGGCATTCGCACGAACCGCCTAGCTTCTCGGCGAATGAAAACACTCGGATCTGGTTACTCTGAAGGATCTGAAGCGTCTCCCCATAGTTACGCAGGACGTTGACGCCGTTGTTCGTGCCCGGCCCTTGCCAGAATGTGTCGTCGGTGGTGTGGATCACCAAACGCTGCACGGTGCCCAAGGGTCGCCAGGCGAACTGCGCCGCTGCGGCGTAGATGGCGTCGAGGCTGTTTTCTGGCCAAGTGCTGTTGCTGATGGACGAATTGACCTGCTTGTTGCTGGACGTGAAGCTACTCCAGGTTTGGAAGTCGGCCTTGAGCGCCTTCACGTCCGAGTACGGCTGGCCGTTATTCACGAAGAGCACGTCGTCAACGAATACCGCCAGCCCGTAGCGCGGGGGAGCCGGCAAGCCCAGCGCCTGGACGGCCTGGTCCACGACTTCGATTTCTCCGGCAAGCTTCGTGAGAAACGGTCCCATAGACGTGGAGACGTCCATCACGAACACGATGTCCACGCTCTGCTCGCACGCAGCGGCGTCGCCTCCGCCACCGCTGCCCGAGTCCAGCACAATGCCGCCACCGCTGCCCCCGGAGCCAGTGCCCGCACCGGCCCCACTGGCGCCACCTCCCCCAGGCGTGCCGTCCGTGCCACCGCTCGCCCCGCAGGCGGCGAGTGCCGCCGCGGCCAGAACCGAAAAGCAACCCCACACCCGACTACGCATGGCGTAACGCTGAACCGGAATCCCGAGCCGGTCAAGTCAGCCCATGCGGGCGGCAACGACGAGCGCAACCATCGAACCAACGATGGCAACCAGCACGAGTGCCGTCAGCACGATCTGCACCACGAAAGCCTTGGAGAGATTCGTCAGTGCAGACATCATCAGCGAAACGTCGCTGCCGGTGGTGGTCACGACCCGCGTCAGGGCAGTGCTCGCGCGAAACAGAAGGATGCCCAGCACGATGTTGAACACCGCGGTTGGCAGCAGGTAGACGATGCCGCTGGCGTCGATCAGACCGGTCAGCGATAGGACCACGGCAACGACGTGCACGAAGCCACTGATGGCGCACAGGATGCCGAAAATGCGCGCGCGATGTGCGCACGCACCGATGACCAGGTTCTCGGGCTGCTTGAATTCGTATTCCTGGCCCGAACCGACGGACGCGGGCCCCTCGGAGTCACTCTGCAGCTGCGCATCCGCAACCCCAGCTTCCGCTGCTTCGACCGTCATGGCTGCGCAGGTGACAAGCGCGGGGCTGCGGCGTCAAGCCTCCTCGGGGTTGCCGAGAGCCGAGGCTCGTCAAATCAGTTGCAGGACTGAGCCTTGGGCACGCACTGGCGCTGACTGATGACGTTACTGCCAGTGGCCGCGGCGGACTGGCATGCAAACCCTTCCGGGCAACCACTATCGTCGGTGCAGGCGGCCGCACAGAATGCCGACGAGGGAGACAGCTTCAAGCAAAGGTTGTCGGCGCCCGGGCACTGCGAGTTCGCATCACAGGGGGCGCAGAGAGAAGCCGGGTCTGCATAGGGGGAGAGTCGCGGGTTGTCCGAGAGCCCGTGCACGCCATAGATCACGTCCCAGCTGCCGCCGCTGTTCAGCTTTCCGAGGATCTGATCGTAGCTGCGCGGCGCATGCGTACCCGTCGCAGTGTCGACGGTCGTCTTCAGGAAGTCCGTGGTGACTCGGGTCATTTCCGAGAGCCAGGAGAAGTTCACCGTCGTGATCACGTCCAGGTTCTTGCTGTTCTTCGCCGGGTGATCGTACATGGCGTCCGCGTAGGACGTGTAGGTCTTGCAGCCGTTGAAGAAGAACAACTGGTACTTATTCGGCAGGTCTAAGGTATCAAAATCGTCCGCGGAAATCGCGTGCCGGGGATTGTAGTGCACGACGACACCGCTGTAGCTGGTGTCGTAGCCCGCGTGGCCGTCGTAGATCACGATGTCGCGGGTTGCCGCGCTGGCCTTGTAGGCATCGATAAGCCCGGGGTAACCCACGCCTTCTTCTTTGTTCATGTCCGGGTGGATCAGATACACGTGGAAGTCGACGGATCGGCCGTTGGAGTCGATGGTGCCCGTGAATGGCCCGCTGTCGCTCTTCAGCTCGTCGAAGCTGGCGACAGGCGCTTTGAGCTTCAGATCCGACTGCAGGCGGTCGAAAACTGCGCGGGCGGTGGTCAGGTCGTAGCGTGCGGCGTTGTAGTCGCCACCGATATGAATCGCTACGTCCAGCAATCCATCTTCCAACATCGCGGAGTACTCGGGGTAGGCGTCAGGCTCTGACGGTTTCTCCTCGATGTCGACGTCGATGGTGCTCAATTGCTCCGGGGTGTACTTTGAAGGATCGAAGTGCTTGTACTTGGACGAGTAGCTACCGGATTCGATTTCATCCGTCGAAAGCACGGGCACGGTCAGGGGGAAAGTCTTTCCCGTTAGCGGCAGCTTGCTGAGCAAATCTTTGGGTCCGCCAACCTCGGCCTCGAAGATGAAATCGTAGGTTCCTGGCTCGCCTGCGCGCTCCGAGATGTCCTGACTCTGGAACGTCTTCTGGCGGATGGTGGTGCGAAAGCCTCCGTACTCGTAGTTGGAGTCGTCTCGGCTCTTTGCACCCACGTAGGCGTAGATGAAGAAGCTCAGCGCCTTGAAGCGAAGTTGTACCAACTCCTCGGCACGGGCCTGACGCTCGGGACCTGTCAGCGCCAGATCCGCGCTGGGCAGTGTCACGCTGTCCAAGGCGATGAGCGCATACTCGCTGCCCTGAGTGCTGCGGTAGTCATCCGCTTTGCCGGGGGGCACGTATTCGTAGGGCGAGTCTCCGGCGGCACCGCCGGGCTCCGCCGCGTCGCTGGAGGAACACGCAGGCACACCCAAGCCAAGGGTGGCGGCGGCAAACACGTAGGAAGCGAAGCGGATCGTGGTGCGCATGATGGGTCTTCTCTCGTGGCGAAGGGTCAGGTGCGACAGACGCCTACATTGTGGGATACTTTGGCTTGGACTACCACGCGAAATCGCTGTTTCGCGCTGGTTGGAAAGTTCCGACAGCGCTTCACGCGCCGCGCGCTTGGCGCGCGATGTGGGCCTCGCGTTCATCGATCAGGCGTCCGGCCCGATGCCGAAGGAACGCCGCGACGTCTTCACGCTCCACGCGGCTTCCGGATGCGCGCAGGAAATCCTGCAGCCCAGCGCGCATTCGCATCGCGGACGGAAAGCGGTGCGCAGGCGACTGAGCCATGGCGCGCAGCAAGATGCGCTCGAGGGCCGACGGATACTCGGGAACAATTTCCCCGGGGGCCTGGAACTCCCCGGCCAACAGGCGCTCGATGGTCGCGTCCCAAGAGCCCGCGGAGAACGGGCGCACGCCGGTGGAGATTTCGTACAAACAGATACCCAATGTAAACACATCGCTCAGCCGGCTGATGCGTTTGCCAGCAGCGTGCTCGGGCGCCATGTAGGCCGCTTTGCCATCCATCTTCGGAACCTCCGCAACGGATTGAGCGCGCAGCGCACGGGCAACGCCGAAGTCCACTAGCTTCACTCCGCCGTCGATCGTCACGAGCAGATTCTGCAGGGAGACGTCGCAGTGTACGAGACGAATGGTGCGCCCGTCTTCGTCGGTGATCTCGTGGGCAGCATGCAGCGCCTCACATGCGTCGGCGATCAACCGAGCGGCGATAAGCGGCGGGATCGGCGCGGTGGCGGCGCCTTTGTTCGGCTTTATTATTCGGGCAAGGCTTTCGCCCACTACCCACTCCATGGCGATATAGAGCACACCGTCCGCCTCGCCCAAGCCATAGACTTGCGCCACGGCGGGGTGTTTTACGCTGGCAGCGTAGCGCGCCTCGTCCATGAAGAGCGCTTGGAAACCCGGATCCGACGCATACTCGGGGCGGATCGTCTTGAGCGCGACGATGTTGGAGGTCGGTCCATGACGCGCCGCCCAGACGCGCGCCATTCCGCCCTGCGCCACCGCGCAGACCAGGGTGTATGGCCCGAGCTGGGCGCCGGGCTGAAGCGCTTCAGTAGCTTGAGCGGAGGCTGCGATGGTCACGGGATTCGAGGGAAGGCATCCTCGCCCTGCGGCTGCCGGTCGTCAAATCCCGCGGGAAAAGCCCAAGCCGCTGCTGCTGGCACGGCGAGTGTTCCCCGGCGCGCCAAAAAACCGTTATTACACGGCCATGTCAAAGAACGCCGCACTCTTAGAGCGAGCCGAGAAACTCATGCCCGGGGGGGTGAATAGCCCCGTGCGCGCCTACGCAGCCGTCGGGGGGCATCCTCCCTTCATCGAGAAGGCGCGAGGCGCCTACCTTTGGGACGCCGATGGAAAGAAGTACGTCGATTTCGTCGGTTCGTGGGGACCGGCCATCTTGGGGCACGCACATCCAGACGTCGTGAAGCGCGTGCAAGCCGCAGTAGAGAACGGCCTGTCCTTTGGCGCTCCCACCGAACTGGAGGTGCGCTTCGCGGAAGCGGTGGCGGCGATCTATCCGAGCATCGAAATGCTGCGCTGCGTATCGAGTGGGACGGAGGCGACCATGAGCGCCTTGCGCGTCGCCCGCGGATACACAGGGCGCGACTTGATCGTGAAATTCGACGGTTGCTACCACGGGCACTCTGACGCACTTCTGGTCGCAGCGGGCAGCGGCGCGGCCACCTTCGGCAATCCGGACTCGGCCGGCGTGCCGAAGAGCATCGTCGAAAAGACTGTCAACCTTGGCTTCAACGACGCCGCAGCTTTGGACGCGCTGTTCGCGGAACGCGGACCTGAAATCGCCGCCGTGATCGTGGAGCCCGTCGTCGGCAACATGGGCTGCGTACCCCCAGAGCCCGGCTACCTGCAGACCTTGCGCAGCATCACGGAAAAGCACGGCGCGCTGCTCATCTTCGACGAAGTCATGACGGGGTCACGCCTGGCGCGCGGCGGCGCGCAGGAGCGCTTTTCGATCCGACCGGATATGACGTGCCTGGGCAAGGTGATCGGCGGCGGCATGCCCTTGGCGGCCTACGGCGGGCGTCGTGACATCATGCAAAAGATCGCACCCTTGGGTCCGGTCTATCAGGCCGGAACGTTGAGCGGGAACCCTGCTGCAGTCAGTGCGGGCCTGGCGACATTGGAGCGACTCACGCCCGAGGTCTACGAAAAGCTGGAGCACTTGGGAGCGCGGCTCGAGAAGGGCTTCGTTGCGACAATTGCAGACCTCGGCCTTACCGCGTGTGTGCAGCGCGTCGGGTCGATGATCACCTTGTTCTTTCATCCTGGGCCGGTTCGTTCCTGGGCAGATGCGGCGAAAGTCGACCGCGATCGGTTCGCTAAGTTCCATGCGGGTCTGCTAGCTCAGGGCGTGTACTGGCCGGCGTCCCAGTTCGAAGCAGCGTTCATCAGCGCGGCGCACACGGATGCGGATATTGACCAAGTCATCACCGCAGCCAAAAGCGCGCTAGAAGGCTGAGCTCCCCGGATGTCCCGGCTCGTCACCAAAGTCCGCCCCGATCGCGTGGACTTTCCTTTCACGGCGCTGCCGCGGATTTCCACCGAAGTGCGGTCGGCGCTTGAGCGCGAGGCGTTCCGAGCCAATGACCGCTACCTGCACGAGTTCCTCGAAAAGTACGCCTTCTGCCCCTACTCCCGCGAGGCGCGTCGCAAAGGCGAAGTGCATCGCTACCTGCACTACTGCGACCAGCTTGACGCTCGGCCCCTTGTGGAACTCATGCACCAAATCGCCGGGGATCCCCGCCAAGTGGTGGCGCAGGTGATCTTGCCTTGCATCCAGGTCACCGCGCCGGACTTCGCGCGCTTCGTCCACCAGCTGACGGATTTCGCCCATGCGGAAATGGGCACCCGGGACGTCTTGGCCGTAGCACCCCTGCACCCAGCGCTCAGCTTCAACGAGGCCACCCCCGAGGCGCTGATCCCCCTATTTCGCCGCACACCAGATCCGACAATCCAGTGGGTGCGTCTGGACGCCCTGGAAAGCATCTACGAGGGCCGTGAGAACGACACTGTGTTCGTGGAAGCGGGTGCCATCGACGCCTACCTAGCGAAAAACCCCAAGAAGACGCCCCTGTACGAAACCATCGCCAAGACCAACGCCGCAATGACGAAACGTCTGAGCGTCGATGTCGTGGTGGCGCTGCTCAAAGACATCGCGGACGACGCTCACGGCAGCTACGCCGCCCTGCTCTGAGGCGCTACTGCCTCTGACACCGGCACTGGCCGCCCCC
>CALMUT010000284.1 GCA_937872925.1 uncultured Myxococcales bacterium
CTACCGCGGCGCAGGCGGAGGCGAAAAGGGTCTAAAAGCCGTCCGCGAGGACTGGAAGAAGATGATGGAGGAAGCCACCGTCACGGATAAGGAACTCTCCGACTCTTTGAAAGCAGTCCAGAACACCGACGCAGCGAAAGCCCAGAAGTTCCAAAACGAGCTCGACAAGGTCGTGACGTCGCTGGCGGGCAAGGTGCTGCCCGAGTTGGAGAAGCTCGCGCCGATCGCGTTGCAGCTCACTACGTCGCTTTCCAAGGCCGTCGCGTGGGCCGCGGAGAACCCGGGCAAAGCGATCACGGCCGCCATCACAGCCAGCATCGCGCAGGCGGCTGTGGGCGCCGGAATCCGCGCCGCGATCGAGGGCATGATCCGCGGTGGTGGTGGTGGTGGCGCTGCCGGTGCTGCTGGTGCTGCTGGCAGGGCGTTGGGCGGGGCAGGATCCTTGGCGCTTCCAGTGGTTGCCGCAGCCGTTGCAACCGGAATGGCCGCCGACCAGGCAAACAAGCTCAAGAACGAAGTCGGCAGCAAGGTCGACTTGATGGACGTCTTGCCCGGCCACAAAAACGGAAAGTTCAGCGTCGACAACTTGCTAGAGGAAACGCTCGACCCGCGCGTGCGCATCAAGCGAGCAGTGCAGACAGTCGGCCAGTTCGGCAAAGACGTCTACAACTACAAAGACAACTTGAACGCCGACGCCAAGGCCGCCGCGGCGTTGCGCAAAGAAGGTGGCGACGGCGCCAACGTCGAGCAAGCCGTGCAGAACTTGGGCGTCAAGCTCGACGCGCTGAACAGCAAGCTCAGCGGGACCATCAGTGTGCGCAGTGTTGACGGGCCTGTGACGGTTGACCAGAGCGCGCGTCAGCCAGGATGGGGCGTGCTCCGATGAACGCCGTAGTACTCCGCGCAGACGTCATCGCCGCGGCGCTCGATCCGAAAGGCGCGGACGGGGAAACGCTGGTGTTCACAGACGAAGACCGCGACATGATGGACGCCATGGTCGGTGGGCTGTTCCTGGGCTTGGAGGCGTTGCCTTTCGACGTGGCCCAGAAGATGTTTCGCTCGCTGGTACTCATGCAACGCGGGCTCGCCTTGGCGCTGGACATCGCCGAGCAGTGCGGGGGAACGGAGCCGGACAGTGAGTGACGAACGCAACGCCCGCGCAGAGCTGGACGCTATCGCCGTGGGTCTTGGTGCCGATGAGCTGCGCGTGCTTGTCTTCGTGGCTGGCCGCCTGGCGCATGGGCGGGAGTGCTACGGCGAGTTGGACGTGGCCACGGACGGCCGGGACTTCCGGCAGGAGCGGGCCGAGGAGCTGGCGGACGCGCTCGTGTATTCGGCGTGCGCCGAGCTTCGGCGGGTGTGCAGGTGATCATCGGCATTGACCTTTCGTTGACCGGTCTCGGCCTGTGCGCGTTGCCGCCAGATTGGGATCTCGTGTGGTCCCGCATCGCCACGGAGCGCCACGGCATCCCGCTCCGCAAGGACGCGACGGCCGCAGAGCGCGGCGCACGCATTCGCACCCTGGCCGACGCTGCACACCGGTTCTGCGATCGGCATCACGCAACGGCGGCCTACATCGAGGGCTACCCGGTGAGCGGCCGTGTCTACGGCTTGCCAGCGCTCTGTGAGCTGGGCGGGGTCGTGCGCGCCACATTGGCTAGCTCCGGGCTTGTCGCTGAGACTGCGCCCCTGTCGACGGCGCGCAAGCTGGTGCTTGGCAAGCTTCCTAGACGCGACGTCAAGCACATCCTCCACGAGACGATCCGCAGCATGGGCGCGCCAGCGTCGTGGAGTGGTGACGAACTGGACGCATGGGTTGCCGCGAACTACGGCGCGTCGGAGGTGGGGGCGTGTTGTGTGGCGCATGAGGTGGCAGCGTGACTCGCCGCAAACATGGAAAAATTCCGCGGGGTTACGGACAATCGACGGGGGCGGGGTTGCCTAGGGTGCCCGGTGTACGTACAATGCTTTCAATGGTTCGAAGTGAACGTTTCAATCTGCGACTCGACGCCGAGGAAACCCAGATGCTTGGCGAGCTTGCCCAGAGTCTTGGCATCACCGGTTCAGGGGTCGTGCGAATGCTGATTCGTGAGACCCACGCAGAGCGATTAGGGAAACGACCGAAGCCAAAACGCAAGAAACGCTGAACCCCAAACAAGTGGGCCGGCGCTGCTTGAGACAGCCCGACCCGTGGTCCAAAGGAGCATACGTCCCATGAGCAAACAGAAGATCGCACAGCCGGCGACGAACGGCAAAAACACCGAACCCACCTTCACCCTGACGTCCGAGCAGCTGCGCTGCATTGCCGGCGGGAATTGGGGTTCGTCGGGGATGACTCCCGGTGAGGAGAAACGGGTGCCGGCGCTCGCCGCCATTGTCGGCGGCATTCGCGACGACATTCGCTTTCTGTCGCTTGCCCTCACCGAAGGAGACGAAGTCACAACAGCGGACACAGAGACCTTGTTTCTGCGCCTCGCCGACCGGCTGGACACCGTTGCCCAGCTCATGCGCGCCAGTGAGAGCAGCGAGCGTGCAGTCGCGGAGGACGCGTCCAATGCCTGACGCAACGGAAGGCATTCTACTCGCCGGCCTTGCAGACGTTGCGCGGAGGGATCTGCTTGCCGCCATCGCCGTGCAGCCGCACATCCGGAGGCTGTATCTCAATTCGCTGGTGGCCGAACTGGCTGCCTTGACTGCCGCCGAGACCAGCGAGGGTGCGCCTGGGGCTGCTGTGCTGCAGTTCCCGGGTGGGCCGGTGGAGGTCGACGCCGAGTAACCGCAACAGGGCGCGCTGCCTGCACTGCTCAGCTTGGCACGCTGAGGCGCCCGCCGAAGGAAGGAACGAGACGAATGGCTGAAAGTGAATTGCGAGAGTTGTTCGCGGCATGTTTTGAAGGTCCCCGCGCGTCTGGCGCTGCAACAGGCGATCGCTGACGGTGGTTTGGATGCGCGACCGTTGGAGCTAGCGAACGCCCTGCTTATCGCGCTCGACGAACCCGATGCGGGCGCACGTTGGCTCGCGGGGGAGCGACTGTTCGACGCGGCAAAGCGTTGAGGGCACGGCAAAGGCCGACGCTATGGCGGTTCTGAGGGATCTTCGGGGACAGATGCCCAAACATACGATGTTGCGGGCTGGCACCAAAAACCAGCGAAAACAACTGAGAAGAAAGCGTAGGAGAAACTGAGACCATGGCACGCACTCGAAGCGGCGCAAGAAGTCACTGTCATTGCGCAGGAGCCTTTCGATGACTGAACGGATCGGCCGCCCCCGAAAGGGCACACTCGTTTGGCAAAAGCGCGGCTGGGCTGCCCGCATCTGGACCCACGTCGACGGCGAATGGATCCGCGTGACGATGGCGCTTGGCACCACGAACAAGGCCGTGGCGCGCCGCAAGATGACGCGGCTTGTGGCGGAAGCCAACGCGGGCGCGGGCATCACCGCAGACGACGCGAAGACCGCCGACACGTTCAAGGTCGTGGCTGAACGCGTGCACGCGCAGCGGGTCAAGGATGGCGTTGGGGACGCGAAGAACGAACTGCATCGTCTGAGCGCCTACGCCTTCGACGAAATGGGCGGCATGCCCGTGACCGACGTGCAGACCCTGAACGTCAACGCCGCGCTCGACGCCGCGAAGGACGCAGGCAAGTCGCGGCAGACTGTGGCGCACCTACGCCAAGACATTCGCAACGTGCTGGCAGCTGCGAAGCGCGACGGTACGATCGCTAGCAACCCCGCCGACGATGCGGAGA
This sequence comes from uncultured Myxococcales bacterium, assembly GCA_937872925.1. GTDB lineage: Bacteria > Myxococcota_A > Polyangia > Polyangiales > Polyangiaceae > JACKEA01. The sequence goes on from CALMUT010000284.1 coordinate 3,751, forward strand.
TGCCGAAGTTCGCCGACACGGTGAAGAAAGAGCGCGCTGTGCTGACTGACGCAGAGCTGGCCATCTACCTCGCGTGGCAGCACCCAGGCGAGCACTTTGCGATGGCAGTTCTTGAGCGTCAAACGATGGCTTGCGTTGCTCGCATGTTTGGCGGGCTGCGCACCGGCGACCTGCACGCTCTGCACTGGGAGGCGTTCGACGTCGAGCATGGCGCCTTCACTTGGGGCTGGGCTCCGCGACAGAAGACCAAGCGGCCCCAGTTGCTCGAAGTTCCCGCCATGCTACGGCCGATCCTGCACGACTGGTGGCAGCGCCACGGGAAGCCCCAGACCGGGGTCGTGTTTCCCTCACGCCGAGGCGAGCGCGTTGGAGAAGCAAAGGGCAAAGCGAGCCACGCCAATGCGTTCCGGCGCGACCTGCGGCGGGCCTTCGGAATCGACGAAGCCACCCGAGTCGAAACCACGCGACGCAACGGACGGAAGCTGACCAAGACGGTGTGGAAGCAGTGCCGGGAGCTCACCCCCCGCGAGCACGAGCTATTCATCGAAACCGACTTCACGCTGCCCGTGGACTTCCACAGCTGGCGGCGGGCCTTCTCACAGGCGCTTGCAGATGCGGACGTGAACGCACAACAGGCAACGGCACTGACGGGTCACGCTTCCCTGGCAGCCCACGCACGCTACCTGGCGAACAGCGGAAAGCTCCGCCGGCTCCCCACTGGCGCGCTGCCGAAGCTGGGGGTTTTGTCCGTGCCGCGGACAGAACTCATGCCGCCAAAACTCCCCCGCGGCGAAAACTTCAATGATTCCCAGTGGGCGGAACAGGGGTCGAACCTGCGACATCCGGCTTGTAAGTTCGTCCAATCGAATTCCACGACGCAAGAAACCGCGTCAATCCGCGTCGACGCCTTGGGCGTGACACGGCCAGAAACCGCGGCACGCCCCGCCGCGGACAGAACTCACGGACAGAACTCACCGCCCCCCTGGCTCGACGCACAAATCGCTGATGTACTGCTGGGCGTGGCACTCCAGCGGATGGCGGTGCGGATCGGGGCAGCGGTGGCCGGTGGCTAAGAAGAAGACGGGGAAAAGACCGAAGCGGGGCGGCATCACCGCTAGCGGGCCAGTCGCCGCAGCGCGAGCAATAGCAGAACAGCGGGCGTTGGTCATTGCTGGCACGTTGGAACGGCTCGCGGCGGAACTGAAGCGCGGGCCCACGCCCGACCGGGAGGCGAAGATCATGGCAACGATTGAGCGGATTTTTGGTGCCGTGCACGGCTGGAGCCCAGAGCGCATACGCCGCATGGGTGTCGTCGGAATCGTCGCACACGCCGCAGAGGAACTGCGCGACGTTGCAGAGACGGCCAAAGCGATCGGCCGACCGACGATGCAAGTTGATGTCGTGTGGATCTTCCAGCAAGGCGCGGCCGAGTTCGTCAAGCAGATGCCGCCCGCCGAAGTCATCGAGGCAGCCGTTGCAGCATGGGCGCGCGCCGGGAGAACGCGGGCCAGTGCGAAGGCGCCGCTTCAGTGGCCCGCGCTTGCTGCGCTGTGCGCTTCTGCGGGGCTCGGGAACGTGAAGCACGAAACGCTGCGCACCGACTGGGCGAAGTGGACGCGCACTCGCGACGTGTAGATTTCTCATCCACACCCAAACCCCCGGCCATTGTTGCCGGTCGTGTTTGCGGCGGCGCATCATGTCCGCATGTCGACGCACCTCAACGCGCATGAGAAACGAAAAATCGCCGTCCTCGCCGCGGTAGATCCGCGCACGATCGACCAGTATCTCAAGGGCAAAGCCAAGTCGACGACGTCGTCGCGGATCACGGACGCGCTGCGGCAGATGGGTCGCTTCGATTTGTTGCGAATCGAGGCCGCGTGACCGAACGGCGCGAAGGAGGCTTCTGGCACGCCAGTCCAAGGCGACAGGGGGACGCGAAGGCGTTGTTGGCGGCATCCAAGCTGGGCGGCGGCGAACGCCTCGCCGTGCTGACGCCGGAGCAGCTCGCAGCGCTGGTGCGCGACGCAGTGCGCGACGTCATGTCAGAGCAGGACCCGGATGCTGTACCCGAGGTGCTCGACCGCGCCGGCGCTGCCCAATTCCTGGGCGTCAGCCTGACGACGTTGCACCGGCTGGTGAAGTCCGGCGCCGTGCGCGAGCACAGGCTCTCGGACGCGCCGCGCTACGTGCGCAGCGAACTGCTCGACGATCTACGGAGGGCGAAAACCTAGCCCACAAAAGAGTCGCGCCCGCCAACAGGTTGGGGACCAGGGCGAGCGCGACAGCGACAGGACCAGATGAGTAATAGCAGCGAAACTGCCCCGTGCCCCTTAACGCATCATCAGCGGTGCGGAGCCCGAGCCGGATCCCACGGAGGGCTGGGCATGAGGCCGACCGTGCTCGTCGACACGCGAGAGCAGCGTCCTTTGCGGTTCTCTGCCGCCGTCGACGTTCAGATCGCAACGCTTTCGGCGGGCGATTACACGATCGAGGGAGCTTCCGACGTCGTCGCCATCGAGCGCAAGTCGCTGCCGGATTTGGTGGCGTGTTGCGGACCGGAGCGCGAGCGGTTCATGGATTGTTGTCGGCGCCTTCGTGACTACCCGCTCGGGTTGATTGTGGTCGAGTCTTCGCTCGAAGCCGTGCTGGCGCATGCATATCGGTCACAGCTGAGGCCGTCCAGCGTGGTGGGCACGACCATCGCTATCCATGTGGACTACGGCGTCCCAACCATCTGGGCAGGTGACGCCAGCAACGCCGCAAACATTGTCGAGCGCCTGTTACTTCGCGTCCACAACAGGCAGCAGGTGGCAGCGTGATCGCCGACGTGGACTCGGAGCGTCTGCTGTGCTGCGCCATCGCCGAACGTCGCGCGACTGCAATCGAGCTTGAGCTAGACGTGCAGGACTTCACTTGCGCAATCCGCCGCGGCATCTGCGCTGCGTCGTTGGACGGTGCCGAGGGAGCCACCGCGATCGTGGATTGGCTATATGCCGCTGGGATGCTCGGCCCGGTGGACCGCGAGATCGTCGCATTGGCGCAGACGACCCCCAGTTGCTTCAGCCGTCGGCTACTTGTCGACGCCGCCATCCGCGTCCGTGACGCAGCCCAGCGTCGGCGACTGGCCGACGAGCTCGCTGCTATTGCGGAGCGACTTCGCAGTGGCGCGATCAACTACCGCCAAGCGCAGGCAGAACTGAGGGGCGCAGCATGACCGCCGACCTGAACGAGCGCCTCATGCGTGGCGATCTGCCTGACGATCCGAAGGCGATAGCCACCCCGGTGAACGAAGCTGCGAAGCGGGCTTCCGCCGTGCGTTCAATCGAACGCGCTCCATTTAGCCGAGGCGACCATGTCGAGCTAGCCGATCGGTTGGTTGCCAAGCTTAGAGCCGAGTCGCCGACAACCTTCTCTGACGGGCTGTTCTATCAGTACGCGCCTGACCGAGGGGTTTTCGATGCGTTCACAGGCGCCAAGCTGAGCCAGAACGTGCAACGGTTCGCCGGCACCGCCGTGAAGGGTGAGAAGAAGCCGCTTCGCCTCAAAGCGTCAGACATCGCGGGCACCGTCAAGCTGGCGTCCGACCAGATCGCAGACATCGACTTCTTCGCAACCGCACGGCGCGGCGTAGCCTTCGCGTCTTCGTTCGTAGAGGTGACGTCAGAGAAGATCACGCAGCACGAGCACTCGCCGGATCATCGGGCGAGGTTTGCTTATGACTTCGGCTACCTACGTGACGCAGAGCCTGCGGCGTTGCTCGAGTTCTTCGAGTCATCTTTCCGCGACGACACCGACAAGCAGCAGAAGATTGACTTGCTGCAGGAGTACCTCGGGATCTCTCTGCTTGGCCTTGCGACACGCTACCAGCGCGCGATCGTCACCCTCGGCGAGGGCAGCAACGGGAAGGGAGTAATCAGCAGCATCGCTGAGAAGTGCATGCCGCCGGGCAGCGTCTGCAGCATCCCACCACAGGATATCGGACAGGAGTACCGCCGCCACGCGCTGGCCGGCAAGTTGCTCAACATCGTTTCCGAGCTGCCCGAAGCGGACATCTTGGACTCGGAGTCTTGGAAGTCCGTGGTGGCCGGAGACACCATGACGGGGCGCGAGATCCGGCAGGCGCCGTTCACCTTCAAGCCCGTGGCGGGGCACCTATACAGCGCCAATCGACTGCCCGGCACCACGGACCAGACGCACGGATTCTGGCGCCGGATCATCGTCGTGCCGTTCAACCGCGTGTTTGAGGAGCACGAGCAGAACCCACTGCTGGCAGACCAGATCCTAGCAAGCGACCGCGCGGCACTCGTTGCCTGGATGCTGCGCGGCGCACAGCGCGTTTTGGCCACGGGGCTATTCACGATCCCCGAGAGTTCCAAGCAGGCAAAGGCGGCCTGGCAGGCCAAAGCTGACCATGTTCGGGCGTTCGCGGAGAGCACACTCACGCGCCTGGACGACAGCGCCCGCACAGGCGCCGGCATCCGTGCCGAAGACCTCTACCAAGTGTACCGCGCGTGGGCATCGCGGAATGGCCACCGCAACCCGGTGGCAAGCAACACGTTCGGCGAGCGCATGAAACTCATCGGGCTCGGCTCGAAGTCGGACGGCTTTGCAAGGCGCCACCCCGTCGAACTCACGGAAGGAACAGACGAGTGTTCTTGACAGACTTGACAGACTGCTTGACAGGCTCGAACGCGGGTCTGTCAGTCACTAAGAGCAGCAATTGCGAAGAGTTGAGTCACGTCCTGACAGACTTGACAGACTTACTCTTAATACAACATACGCGCGCGCATGAATGTCTGTATGCGCCAAAAGCCTGTCAAGCCTGTCAGTGTGTCAGTGGGAAAGGCGCGCCGAACCGAAAAGCGCCGAACCGAAAAGTTCAATTCAACCCGGAACAATTAGCGCAACAGAGCGCCGCTGACGCCGTCGGTCCTCGCAACGCCGCGCGGGCGGCCGGGCCGGCCACCCTCAATGCTGCTGGCGGCAGCGCAAAGCAACAGAGCGCCGGCTGCCTTAGCCGGAGCACGCCGGCCGACGCCGCCACTTCTGCACGGTGTTTTCCGACTGTTCGCGCTGACTTTTGGCAGGAGCGTTCTGTCCGTGCGCAACCCGCCCACGTGATTCCGCGCACTTACCGCCGCCCGCCAACGCGCTGCGTTTTCGCCTCGGAGCAAGGCCGATGACGCTGCGATCAGGCCACGGCAACGGCGCTGGCGTGCCTCGGGTCGAGGTGCTGCCGGTCGACGAACTACCCGCCGGTGTGCCCGCACCGCCCCGACCGGTGCCAGTCCGCGATGACGCGGGCCGGTTCGTCCCTGGTGCCGGGACCAGCGCTCTTGCCCGTGAGGGCGCCAGGGCGGCCCAGGAGTCGCGTCAGCTTGGGCGCTTGCTTGGGCTGTGGGAAGCGCCCGAGGGCCACGCATACGCGCCGTACGCCCGGCTGGCGCGTGAGTGGCGCGACGATCACGTGGCAGAGCTGGCGGCTACCGTGGGCGGCGGCAAGGTGGGTCCAGGCCCGGCCAGCGTCATCAGTTCGGCCGCGTTGCAAATGGCCGCGTCGCGTTGGCTATCGGACATCGGGGCCGAGCAGGGGGACGCGAAGGCGTTGCTGGCGGCATCCAAGCTGGCGGATTCGTCGCGGCAGAACCTGCTCGCTGCTCATGAGCTCTGCGCGAAGGAGGCTCTGGCACGCCAGTCCAAGGCGAACGGTCTGGACCGCTGGCGCCGGCCGGATCCACCGGAGGGCACGCCGTGAGCTTCATTACCCTGGCCGAGTTCATCCCGTCGCTGACGCCGCGGTTCGCCTCGCCGTTGCACTTGGCGCCGTTGCTGGACGTGTACCAGCGCGTCGCGATCGGCGAAGAAGTTCGTGTTGTGGTCTCTCTTCCACCGCGCCACGGCAAAACTGAGACGCTGTTGCATGGCATCGCCTGGCTGCTGGCCCAGCGCCCCGAGTTGCAGATCATTTACGCAAGCTACGCCGCACGCATCGCCGAAAAGAAGTCTCGCCGTGCACGGGAGCTTGCCAAGAAGGCCGGCGTCCCGTTGGCCAGCGACTCCAAGTCCCGGCAGGACTGGCGCACTGGCGTTGACGATGGTGGTGTGTGGGCTACGTCGATTGACGGGTCGGTCACCGGCGAGGGTGCACACCTGCTGGTCTGTGACGACTTGATCAAGGGCCGCGCGGAAGCCGAGAGCGCAGCAACGCGGGAGCGCGCGCACGGGTGGTTGCTGTCCGACGCACTGACCCGGTTGGAGCCTGGCGCATCCGTCATCGTGAACATGACGCGCTGGCACCCCGAAGATCCTGCTGGGCACGCCATCGCGCTGGGTTGGGAGCACGTCAACCTGACCGCCATCACACCCGAGGGTGCGTCACTGTGGCCCGAGCGCTGGCCGTTGGAGCGCATGCTCAAGATCCGCGAAACACTCGGCGGCGAAGACGGCTACGAATGGCAGTCGCTGTACCAGGGCAACCCGCGCGGCCGTGGCTCGCGTGTGTTTGGTGACGTTCAGTTCTTCGACTCGCTGCCCGTGGGGGCTCGCATGCGGGTCTCGATCGGCTTGGACTTCGCGTACTCGACGCGCACGAGCGCGGACTACAGCGTCGCCGTTGTCATGGCCCACATTGGCGAGCTTCACTACGTGCTGGACGTCATTCGCGTGCAGGAGGAGCCGCGAGACTTCCGCGAGCGCGTGCGCAATGCCGTGAAGGTGCACCCTGGCGCGTCGGCTGCAGCGTATGCGGCCGCGACCGAGATGGGTGGCGTCGAGTTCATCCGCGACGGCGGCATCCACGTGAAGGGGCACGTCGCAAAGCTAGACAAGTTCAGCCGAGCGATCCCCGTCGCTGCAGCGTGGAACATGGGGAAGATCCTGCTGCCGCGGCGTGCACCTTGGCTGAATGCGTTCGTCTCGGAGGTTTGCGGTTTCACCGGCGTGAAGGATCGCCATGACGACCAAGTCGACGCGCTGGCCGCTGCGTTTGATGACGGCGGCGGTTACGTCGTGATCGAAGACGACATGATCTCAGCGGGCGACACGAGCGTCAGCACGTTCGGCACGATGGACGCGCGCGCATTCGCGTTCGGCGATGAGCCGGGCCGTGGCTTTTGAAAGGACAGCACCATGAGCAACGACAACACCAACACCCCGCCCCCCGGCTACACGGAGCGCGCCGACGTGTACCACTCGCGCGAAGACTGGCTTGCACTGCTGCAGCGGAAGCTATCGCCGACCCGCAACCCGGCAACGCGAGCGTTACTCGAGTCGGGCCACTGCACTTTCACCACGGGCGACGGCGTTCGCCACGCAGGCCCCGCAGTTGGGCCGGCGCCTGAGCGCGCGACTCACACGACGCGCATGCGTGTCGATTCACTGACCGAAAAAGGAAAAACGACATGGATCAACTAATTCACCGGACGCACAGCGTCACCACCAAGGCCGCCGACAAGCGCACCGTTCAGATCATCGCATCGACGGAGGCGATCGACTCGTACGGCGAAATCGTCAAGCAGGATTGGCGACTAGATCGCTACCGCGCGAACCCAGTCGTTCTGTGGTCACACGGCCGCCTTGGACTACTCGGGCCAATGAAAGCCGACGACACGTTGCCGATCGGCTTCTGCTCTTCTGTCGGCGTGGTCGGCGGACGCCTGGAGGCCACTGTGCAGTTCGTCACTGACGCCGCGAATCCGTTCGCCGAAAAAGTCTTCGAGGGCGTGCGGCAGGGTTCGATCCGAGGCGTGTCGGTTGGGTTCCGACCTGGCCGCATCGCCAGGGTCAAGCAGCCCGATGGCAGCGAGGTCGACGAACTCTCCGAAAACGACCTTTTCGAAATCAGTTTCTGTCCACTGCCCTCGAATCCCGAAGCCGTCGCGAAGATGGCACAGCGCGCGGCAGTCGAGCGCCAAGCGCTGGTGCGGTCGCTGGGCAAGACACCCGCGCGCCCCTCACTCTCCGCACGCGCACTGGCCCGCCTACGTGGCGAGCCGCGATCACTCACTGGGCTGTCTGGTGCCGCGCGCATTGCGGCCAAGGCCCGCCAACGCTGAAAGGAAACGACCATGAATCTAGAACAAGCAGAAACCCAAGTAGCACTACGCCAGGCCACGCTCGACGCGCTTCGCAAGGCCGAGGCCCGGCGCGCCGCAGGTTCGCCGCTCGCACAGGCCGAGCAGGCGCTTGCAGACGCACAAGCAGCGCAGGCCGACGCCGAACGCGCCGCAGACGAGAGAGCACTCCGGACGCTGCAGGCCCAGGCCGACGCGCTGGAATCCGAGCTCGCAGACGTGCAGAGCAACGTGGTTCGCGTTGACGCCGGCCTGCGCGCCGCTGTCTCGGCCCTCGACGACCTCGAGGTGCGCAGCCGGGAGATCGCCGCACGTTCGGAGCCGATCGCCAAGCGCCTCGGCGTTGCCAGGCTGCAGGCTCACACGGACTGGTCGCGACGCGTGCGGACGCATCTGGGCTCGGAGCTAGCCGCCCGCGGGCTTCGCAATCAGAGCTGCTCTGTTGGCTTGCTCGATCCGTTTTGGCCCCGCGATGACTCGGCGGTGCGCGAGATGGAGGCACGTGTACACGCGGACACGGTCGAAGCCGGACGCGAGGCTTTGGCCGAAGTCGAGGCGATGATCGCCCGCGACGAAGCCTCGAACAACGCTGACACGCCACACACACGCCAGCTTCGCGATCGGCGACAAGCGATCCTCCGCGGTCTTGGTCGCTCCGACGACGGAGACACCGCCGCGTGAAAGACTTTGGACGCGGATTCGTTCCCCGCGCGCGACGAAATGGCGTCGCGGAGTGCCCGCCTTCTACTCTTCTGGAGCGGGCGCTTTCCACTGGCCTGGTTCATGGGCATCGAAGTGGTGATGCCGCGCAGTCTCGGCTGCGTTCTAGAGCCCACGCAGTTGGCGCGCCCTCGACCCGCTCCGGCTTGGTGCCGGTTGTCCAGGTCAGAGGGCGCGCGGCTGCACTAATTCCCAACGCGACAAGGTTTTCCGATGACTGACCTTCACACCGAACGCGCCGAACGCGCGACCCGAGTCCGGGCCGAATTGATCGCATCTGGCGCACCCGGCACGCCCGGTGTCGTGCTGTCGCGCATCCGCACTCGGGTGACGTGGCCGCAGGATCACGCGGGCCTCGCGTCGGCTGCGGCGGTTGCATGGGCAGGACGCACAGAAAGTGAGCAAGTGACATGGCATCCGTAAAAATTCGCGTCGGCGCATCGCTCGACAGGAGCGTCGACGTAGTCTTCGGGACGATCGAGAAGCGCGCCAAACGTAGTGGCGAGGTGGTTGCTGCTGCGCTCCGGAAAGGCGGCAAGGGTGGCCCATACCGCGAGTATGCACGCGAGGCGGATCACGCATTCGACAAGACCACGCGCGCAGCCAAGAAGGCCGCCAACGAGCAAGAGCGCGCAGTCAAGGCGTCACTGAAACGCCAAGGGCAGGCGTTCAAGCAACTGGGCGCCATCGCTGCGCGTGAGCAAGCGCGCCAGTATCGGCAGCAGCAACGCGACGGCCGCAACCGTCGCGAGACGTTCGCTCGACGCACGAGCTACGGCGCCATGCGTGGCGGTCGTGTCGTCGGCGGGTTCGCAGCTCGCGCGACGTCAGACATGCTCCGCGGCGCTGGCGTCGACTTCAACCTCGGGTCGGGCGTGAGTCGAAGCGTCGACATGCAGCGGACAGCTACACGCCTCAGCAACTCGGCGTACCTTCCCGGTGCGGCGGGCGCTGCTGGCGTGCGGCAGGATCCCTCTGCACTCATGGCCGACGCAACCGGGATCTCCGATCGCCTCAAGGGCACGACGACCGCAGGTGAGGTGCTTGCTGGGCAGTCGGCGTTCGTGGCCAAGACTGGTGATCTGCAAACAGCGCGCGCCGTGACGGAGGATCTCGCCAAGCTATCAGCCGCGTACGGCAGCAACCTGGAGGACGTCGTCGACGCTGCCGGCGACGTGTCGAGTGTGTTGGGAAACATTCCGAACAAGGCCGAGGCGATCAACTCCATCATGAAAAGCGTTGCCGCCCAGGGCAAGCTGGGAGCGGTCGAGATGAGTGACTTGGCCACGCAGATGGCGAAACTCACATCTGCGGCGGTGAGCTTCGAGGGCGACACAGGCCAGAACATTCTGAAGATGACCGCGCTGACGCAGTTCGCTCGATCCAAGGGTGGTGCCGCGAGCGCGACCCAGGCCGCTACAGCCTCCGCAGGGTTCGTGAATCAGCTAAAGACGCCCGCGCGCATCGCAGCCTTCAAGAAGGAAGGCATCGACGTGATGAACGCGAAGGGACAACTCCGCGACGGCGCTCGATCCGAAAGGCGCGGACGGGGAAACGCTGGTGTTCACAGACGAAGA
>CALMUT010000285.1 GCA_937872925.1 uncultured Myxococcales bacterium
AACGTAGTAGGCCTCTCCCTCCATCTTCTTCGTGTACGACTCGGAGATGACCTTGGCCATCACACCCTCGAGGGAAACGTAGGGGTAAACCTTCTTACCCGTGACGAACTCCAGCTCGTCGAGCACTTTCTTCTCGCGCGGGTTTGCCATCGCGACGAACAAGCGGTCGTCACGGACGAGCACGGGCAGGATGAGATGCTTCTCGGCAATTTCTCGTGGCAGCAGGTCGAGATCTTCCAATCGCAGGCAGATCTGCGCGAGGTCGATGCCAGGAATGCCATGTTGCTCGCTCAGGGCCTTGAGTGCCGCCGTGTCCGTGATGGTGCCCTGTTCGGCCAGCCGGGATGCCAGCCGGCCACCGCCCGTATTGAGCGCCTGTTCCAGCTGCTCGGGTGTGACCGCGCGCTGAGCCAGCAGTATTCTGCCGATCTGCTTTCTCTCCTGGCTCATGGACGGATCCATTCTATGCCACGAGGGGCGCCCCGGGGGCCCCAAATTCGCAACTTATCTTGGCTCCGGTGTGGATGCCGCGGCGGGAAGGAATTAACGTCACACAGGGTGGGCATCCCCGCGACACCCCACGATGGCAACCACCCTGGCTAGTAAATCCGCTGAGACCAGCTCCGCTTCCGGGCGAAACGCCGCGGCGAGCGCGGCGGGCAAGATCTTGGTCGTCGACGATCAGCGGAACATGCGCACGACCCTGGCCATGATGCTGCGTGGGGGCGGCTTTGACGTGGACGAAGCCGGCGACGGCACCGAGGGCCGCGAGCTCGGAACGACCGGGGCCTACGACGTGGTCATCACGGACCTTCGCATGGGAGAGCACGATGGGCTGGACGTGCTTCGAGCCATCAAGGAAGCACAGCCCATGACGGAGGTAATCGTCATGACGGCCTACGGCACGATTGAGAGCGCTGTCGAAGCCATGCGCTTCGGAGCCTTCGACTACATACAGAAGCCCTTCACGGAGCACGAACTCATCGTCAAAGTGACGAAGGCCATCGAGAGCCGCCGCCTGCACGGGCAGATGCGTCTCTTTGCCCAAGAGTTCAAGGAACGCTACCACTTCGAAAACATCGTCGGTCGTTCCCAGGCGGTCCAGGACGTGCTCACCCGCGTCTCCAAGATCGCCTCCACGGACGCCATCGTGCTCATCACCGGCGAGAGCGGAACCGGCAAAGAGCTGATCGCCCGCGCCGTGCACGCCAACAGCAAACGCGCCGACCGACCCTTCGTGACCGTAAACTGCGCCGCGATCACGGAAACTTTGCTCGAAAGCGAGCTATTTGGCCACACCCGCGGCGCGTTCACCGGCGCGGTGTCCGCACGCAAAGGGCTGTTCGAGGAGGCCGACGGCGGCACCTTTTTCTTCGACGAAATCGCTGAGACCACCCCGTCGTTTCAAGCCAAGCTTTTGCGCGCCATCCAAGAGGGCGAGGTGCGCCGGGTGGGCGAGAACAAGTCCATCACCGTGGACATCCGCGTGGTTGCCGCGACCAACGTCGACTTGGGGCGCGCAGTCGAAGAGCGTCGCTTTCGCCAAGATTTGTATTACCGCTTGAACGTCGCGCGCTTCCACTTGCCGCCGCTGCGCGAACGTCGGGAGGACATCCCTGTGCTCGCGGATTTCTTCCTGGAGAAGTACGGTCGCAAGATGAAGGTGCGGGCCGAGTTGGGCGAAGGCGTCATCGACCGCTTGATCACTTACGAGTACCCCGGCAACGTCCGTGAACTCGAAAACATGGTGGAGCAGGCCGTGGCGCTGGCGGCGGGCTCGCCCATCACTTTGGACGACATCCTCCCCCAGGCCCCGCGAAAACAGACCCACAGCGGGGAACGCACGTTGGCGGACATCGTTGACGATGCCGAGCGTGTCGCGGTGCTGGACGCACTGCGGGCCAACGACGGAAGTCGAGAACGAGCGGCTGAGGCCTTGAGCATCAGTCCCACGACCCTCTGGCGAAAGATGACGCGTCTAGGTATCACTTACGAAGACCGCTGATGCCCAAAACCGCGACTCCAAGGAAATCCCGCGCCCGACGCGACCCGAGTTGGACGAAGCTAAGCGACGAAGAGTTGCTCAAGCTCCGCTTCTGCGACCTGGAGCTGGAAGTCAAAGATACCGTGCTGAGCGAACGCGTCGAAAAGCTGTACGACGAACTCGCTTCCCGTGACATTCGCTTCAAGCCACACTGCTGGCTTTCTACCGAGTGGTTCTCCCCGGACGGGGTGCCCGGAGTTGCCATCCCGTTTTACTTGGCGCACCCGCGCCTCGCGGCGCTGGAAGAGCGGCAGATCCTCGATGTAGAAGGAGGCAACCCGCGCTGGTGCATGCAACTGCTACGGCACGAAGCGGGGCACGCCCTCGACACCGCATTTCGCATCCATCGCAAGAAGAGCTGGCGTGAGGTCTTTGGTTCCTACAGTGCGCCCTATGCCAAGTTCTACCAACCCAAGCCCTACAGCAAGAGCTACGTGCTGCATTTGGATATGTGGTACGCGCAGAGCCATCCTGCGGAGGACTGGGCAGAAACCTTCGCCGTTTGGCTCGATCCCGCATCACGCTGGCGCAAGCGCTACCGTGGCTGGCGTGCCATCAAGAAGCTCCAATATGTCGACGAGCTGATGCAACAGATCGCGGGGCAGCCCCAAGCTGTGCGCAGCCGGGAACGCGTGGAACCCCTGCGAACCAACCGGATGACTCTCCGCGAGCACTACAACCAAAAAAAGGAACGCTACAGCCTGGATCACCCCAGCTTTTACGACCGGGACCTGCGGCGCCTATTCCCTCCCCTGTCGGAAGGCGTGAAGAGCAAGCCGGCGGCGGCATTCCTGCGCAAGATCCGACCCGACCTGCGTCGACGCATTGCACGCTGGACCGGTGAGTACCAGTACACGATCGACCAGCTACTTTGGGAGATGATCTACCGCTGCGAAGAACTGGACGTGCGACACGCGCGGGATGACGATGAGACCAAACAGGACGCCCTTATGATGCTGACGGTACAAACCATGAACTACCTCCACGCCGGGCACCATCGGTTGGCCAGATGAAAAAGCTCCGCGTGATCGTGCTGATGCACGAAGACCTGGTCCCGCCGGAAAGCGTCGATGGCTACTCGGATAAAGAGATCAACGAATGGGCGACGGAATACGACGTCCTGGCCGGACTGGAAAAGCTGGGTCACGATGTCTACTCCGTGGGCGTCGGCAGCGACTTGGGTGCTATTCGTGGCGCCTTCCGTGAGACCAAAGCACACGTCGCGTTCAACCTACTGGTGCACTTCCACGGCGTGGCCGTCTACGACCAACACGTGGTCAGCTACATGGAGCTGCTCAAAAAACCATACACCGGGTGCAATCCCCGGGGACTCATGCTCGCCCGGGACAAGGGCCTGTCCAAGCGCCTCCTGGCGGCCCACCGCATTCGCGTACCAAAGTTTCACGTCTTCCCCCGGGGGCGGCGCGCCCGAAGACCCAAGCATCTTGAGTTTCCTCTCCTCGTGAAGAGCGTGAACGAAGAAGCCAGCCTCGGCATTTCCCAGGCGTCGGTGGTGCAGAACGACGCCAAACTCAAGGAACGCATCGACTTTATGCACGAAACCTTCGGCGTTGACGTCATCGTGGAGGAGTACATCGAGGGGCGCGAACTGTACGTCGGCGTCATGGGCAACCAGCGCCTCGTCACCTTCCCCGTATGGGAGATGCCTTTCGACGAACTCCCGGATGGAGCGCCACACATCGCCACGGCCCGGGTCAAATTCGATCTCGACTATCAGAAGAAGTACAAGATCAAGACGCACCGCGCAGAGGGCCTCTCGCCGGAGCAAGAAGCTGAAATCGCGAAACTCGCCAAACGTTGCTATCGCGCGCTTTCCTTGTCCGGCTACGCACGCATGGACCTCCGGCTGAGCCACGATGGCAAAATCTACCTACTCGAAGCCAATCCGAATCCGGACTTGAAGTACGGCGAAGACTTCGCGGAGAGCGCACACTCGGCTGGGGTGCAATACCCGGACCTGCTGAATCGCATTCTCGGACTCGGCGTCTCGTACCAAGCGGAGTGGAAGAAGAACGAAGTCCTATGATCGCACCATGCGCACGGACCTGCTCGACTACCAGCTGCCCACGGGATTGATCGCCCAGCATCCCAGTGCCGAGCGCGACGGCAGCCGGCTCTTGTGTGTGACGCGGCAGCGCTGCGCGCACCACAGCATGCGTGACTGGGCTGAGCTCGTGCCACAAAACAGCCTGGTCGTGCTCAATGACACGCGAGTCATGCGTGCCCGCCTGCTGGGCACCCGTGCAAGCGGCGGTCGAGTCGAAGTCCTACTGTTGCGCCCCATCCTCGACGAGTCGGACGGCCAAGATTGGGAGGCGTTTGCGCGACCTCTCAAGCGATTGTACCCGGGGGCCTTGCTTTCATTCGGACCCCTCTCGGCTCGCGTGATCGAGCGCATGGACGAGCGTCGGGTGCTGCTTCGGTTGCAAGCGGAACAAGGCTCTATTCAGGCCGCCATCGAAGCGGTGGGGCACGTGCCGCTGCCCCCCTACATGCAGCGCGCGGCGACCGACGCGGACCGCGATCGCTACCAGACGGTCTTCGCCAAAGACCTGGGATCCGTCGCCGCGCCCACTGCATCCCTGCACCTGACCGAAAGCGCCCTGAGCACCCTGCGCAGTCGCGGTGTCGAGGTCGCAACCCTCACGCTCCACGTGGGGCCGGGCACGTTCCGGCCGGTGTCTCAGGACAATCTGGAGGATCATGACATGCACAGCGAGCGCTTCCGGCTGCCCATCCCCACTCGGGACGCCATTGCAAGGGCGCGCGCGCGCGGCGCCAAGGTGGTAGCCGTCGGCACCACGGTGGTGCGCGCGTTGGAAGCAGCCAGTGATCCTGAAAGACCGGGCCAAGTGCTGAGCCAAGACGCAGAAACCGACATATTGATCCAACCGGACTACGCATTTCGCGTCGTGGACGCACTCCTGACCAACTTCCACATGCCGCGCAGCACCCTGCTTGCGCTTGTTGCAGCGTTTGCTGGTTTGGAGCGCACCCTGTCTGCCTACCGAACTGCGATCAAGAGTGAGTATCGCTTCTTGTCCTACGGCGACGCCATGTGGATCCCGGAGCGACTCACGTGACTCGGTTTCAACTCATCGCCACGGACGCTACCGCCCGCGCGGGGCTGCTCGACACGGCCCACGGGACCGTGGAAACCCCGGTTTTCATGCCCGTTGGCACCGCGGCATCCGTCAAAGCCCTGGACAGCCAGGATGTCGAGAAAACCGGCGCCCGCATGCTGATCATGAACACCTATCACCTATGGCTACGTCCAGGCCCGGAGGTCGTTGCGCTGCACGGTGGACTGCACGGTTTCGCCAAGTGGCCCCATGCCATTGCGACGGACTCCGGGGGCTTTCAGGCGTTCTCGTTGGCAGAACGCGTGAAGCTCAGCGAGGAGGGCTTTTCCATCGCATCCCACCTGGACGGCACGCGCCTCATGCTCTCGCCGGAAGAGAGCATGCGGGTCCAAGGCGCCCTGGGCGCAG
Organism: uncultured Myxococcales bacterium; assembly: GCA_937872925.1. Taxonomy (GTDB): domain Bacteria; phylum Myxococcota_A; class Polyangia; order Polyangiales; family Polyangiaceae; genus JACKEA01. The sequence goes on from CALMUT010000285.1 coordinate 5,557, forward strand.
ACATCGCCCTGCAGCTCGACGTATGCCCACCAGGCGCAGCCACGGAGTCAGAAATGGAAAGCGCCGTGGAGCGCACCACGCGTTGGGCCGTTCGCTGTTTGGCGACACGGACTGCGGGGCAAGCGCTGTTTTGCATCGTCCAGGGCGGCAGCAACGTCGAGCGCCGTCTGCGTCACGCCAGGGCACTGGAGGCTCTGCCCTTCGATGGCATCGCGCTGGGCGGCTTCAGCGTCGGGGAACCAAACGAGAGCATGCACGCCACCCTCCGGGAGGTCGCGCCCACTCTCGACCCCGCGCGGCCTCACTACTTGATGGGTGTGGGCACCCCCGCAGATCTGGTTCGCGCCATCGGCTGTGGCGTGGACGTCTTCGACTGCGTGATGCCGACGCGCAACGCGCGCAACGGACAGGCCTTCACACCAGACGGCAAGATCGTGATCAAACATGCGAAGTACCGCCATGATCTGCGCCCCTTGGATCCCGATTGCCACTGTTCCACCTGCCGGGCCGGCTTGAGCCGGTCCTACTTGCGGCATCTGTTCATTGCCCGAGAGCTTGCGGTGTTCCGCTATTTGTCGGTGCATAATCTGACGTACTACGCCACGCTGGTCCGGGGCGCGCGACAGGCGATCCTTGAGCAACGCTACGCGGAATACGCCAGCGACACGCTCACCCGGCTGGGTAGCGCAGCGTCGTGAAGCCGCGTCTTCGACGTGCACGCGCCGCCCGTGCGGCGCGTCGTGCACTCTTGTGGTGGCCCGGGAAGGCAGGCACCATGCTGCGCGCATGACGAAGCCCGTGCCCCCCCCATCGACCGTCCCCTCATCCCGCGCGTTTGTTCTGCTGGCGGCGGCGCTGGCCGTCACCGCCTGCGGGGATGGTGAAGACAGCTCGACGAAACCCGTATTTCGAGCCGTCGACGACGGTCTTTCGGACAACTGCCATCCCTTTCGGAGCGCGGGCGCATGCGGGCTCCCCTACCCCGCCAGCGCCTATCTTCAGACCGACGCCAGCACAGAGACTGGCTACCGCGTCGCTCTCGAGAGCGAAGTGCTTTCTCCTTCCCTCGCCACGGACGTTCCTTTTGACCCCGTCGAACACAATCGTTTTGACGGGTTCTCACCAGCTTCGCCGATTCTGGCGTACTTCCCGGAGAAGCTCGACGCGGATTCGCTACCGTCTCAAGCCGACTACACCCAAAGTCTCCAAGGCGACAGCGCCACGTTGCTCGTCGACATGGACTCCGGCGAACTGGTTGCGCATTTCTCCGAGCTGGATCTCTCCGCAGACATCGAAGTCACTGACCGGCAACCGTTGATCTTGCGTCCGGCAAGCCATCTGCGCCCAAGTGGACACTACGGAGTTGCCATCACGAACAAGGTGGCGACCCTGGACGGCCCACCTCCCGCGCGTCCCGCCGGGTTTGAACAACTTCTACGCGGCGCCACCAGCAGCGATCCCCGGATCGAGCGCAGTCTGAGCGGGGCTCGCAGCGTTCTGAAGAAGCTAGAGAGCCACGGCGTGGACGCAAGCGACGTGCTGCTTGCGTGGGACTTCCGTACCGCGAGCCTGAAGCAGTTGACCCAGAACGCCCTCACGATGCGAGACAAAGCCCTGGAAAAGGCCGGCGCAACGGGCATCGGCTTCACCATCGTCAGCGTCGAGGATGCGCCCAACGCCGAGATCTTCAAGCGCATCCGCGGCACCTTTACGGTGCCGAGTTTCTTGACGGAAAACGACCGCAGCAAACCGGAGACCGAGCTCATGCTCGGCGCCGACGGCTTGCCGGAGATCGCCGAAAACGCCGAGTACCCCTTTGAACTCGTGATCCCAGCGAGCGCCCCCAGTGGCGGGCCCTACCCCCTTTTGGTCTACGGGCATGGGCTGCTCGGCGCGGCGGACCAGGTCTCAAGCGGGCACGTCCGTCGGTTCTGCAACGACAAGGGCTACGTGTGCATCGGCACAGACTGGATTGGGCTTTCCGAGCAAGAAGAAGGCGGCATTGGCCAGAACAACGCCGCCTGGCTTGGGGTACAAGACATCAATCGCTTTCGCTACGTCGGGCACCGGCTACAACAATCCCTCGTGAACTTCATGGTGCTCACACGCACTGCGAAGTCCATCCTTGCGGACAGCCAAGCGCTCTTGCCAGGAGACCTCAGCGCAGTCGTCAGCCCCCTTCAGGTCTACTACTACGGCATCTCCCAAGGCGGCATCATGGGCGCCAGCCTGCTTGCGTACTCCCCAGACATCGAACGCGGCGTCGTTCAAGTCGGCGGCTCCGCCTATTCGTTGATGATCCAGCGCAGCGTCAACTGGGACGGTTTTTTTCCGGCCATCCGCAACGCCTACCCGGACCGCGTGGATCAACAACTGCTGATGGCGCTGTGGCAACCCCCCTTCGATCTTTCCGAGGGTTCGGGCACCGCCTGGGCACAAGGCGCGCACGAGCCCCTGCCCGGTGCGGGCAAGAAGCGGCTGTTGAGCCAAATCGCCGTGGGAGACTCTCAGGTTGCGAATCTGGCAGCGGAAATCCAAGCGCGCACCATGCAAATCCCACTGCTGACGCCCAGCGCAAAGCCCGTCTGGGGGCTGAGCGAAACCAAAGGCGGTGAAACTGACGCCATCAGCTTCTGGGACTTGGAGCGCAAGCCCCCGCCTAGCACCAACGCCACGCCCACTTTCGACAACGATGTGCACGGCGACATCCGTTCCCTACCCGAGAACCAAGAGCAAACCGACGTCTTCCTGCGCACCGGTCAGGTGAAGAATACCTGCGCCGGCGCCTGCTCGTTCCCGGGCTACTTTCCCTGAACTGCGCTCAGAAGCGGCCGCTCGAGAACACGACGGCCCCGCCCGGAACCGGCGCGACGTCGATGCTACGAACCGCGGCCGTCTCGGGCTTCTTCCCAAGATCGCGGATCAAGAAGTAGGTGCCGAGCCCGAAGCCAACCGCCGACACGCCAATGCTCACATTCGTCAGCAACTTGTTTTGGTTGAAGCGATCGAAGTCGTCCTGGTTCGGCTTTTCGTTGTAAGCACTTTCGGCGTCGTTGACGGCAAGTCCGAAATACACTGCGGCGCCCGCGCCAACGGCACCCACGCCAAGGGACACCCAGGTGATTGCGGAAATCCCTCCGCGCTTGGCCGACCCGTCCGCAGTCACGTCGTCAGCGTCCGGATCGAGGGCCTCGTCGTCTGAGGAGTCGTCCGCTTTGGCTTTGGGTCGCAGCGAGTCCACGTTGACGGTTCGGCTGGCGCCCGCGGCGATGTCGACGCGCTTGCTGGCGGCTCCGGAAACATCCAACAGCGTCACGTCGTGCTCACCCGGAGCCACGTACACCCGCTGGTTGCCGCGGAACTCATCCTCATCGATGCGCACTCGCACCGATTCGTCTCCGGTCAACTGGATCACCGCCAACTTCGGCGAGAGCCGCGCCAGGTGATCCGTTGCGTCCTGGCGGTCTTGCTCCCCGGACTGAGCTAGATCCAATACGCGCTGGTAGCTGCGCGCCGCCAAGGCCAGCTCACCGGCTTTTTCGTAGGAGTCTCCGGCGTTGATCAACGGCGCAGGGTGCGGTGCCAGGCGGAACGCCTCTTCGAAGGCCCGCGCGGCCTCTTCGAATCGACCCGCGGCGAAGGCCTTTTGTCCGGCTTTGAAAAAGCGCCGGGCGTCGTCCTTTTCCTCGGCGGCGCTGGCGGGCTGGACCGACCAGAGTGGCGCGGACGCCGACAGGCAACAGGCGAACGCCAGGGCGCGGGACCGACTGAAGATCACGAACATTCTCCTATTCGATGCTATCATGGTTTTTCACTGATGTTGGATAGCCGCAGACGTTCGGCACTCGCGCTGCTTGTATTCTTTGGCACGGCCAGCGGCTGTCTCAAGACATTGGACGAATCCCTGCTCGACGCTAAGGACGGCGGGGCGGGCAGCGCCGGCGCATCCGGGGCGGGCGGCGGGGGTGGCACGGCGGCAAGTGGCGGGACTGGCGGCACCGGGGCCAGCAGCGGCACCGGTGGCGGCAGCGGCAGCGGCGGGGACTCCGGCACCGACGCTGGGGTCATCCCCTGGGACCAGAGCAAGTATCCGGTCACGGTGGTGACCTCCACGCCCGGCGCGCGTTCGGTGATCGCTGCCGACGGCACTGACATCTTCGGCGCCGAGCAAGGCGCGAGCCCCGCCCCCCTCACTCGCTACGCCCTCAGCGGCGGCGGCGGAGTTCTCGTTCCAAACGTGAGCTTCAAGCAGCCCCAGGCGCTCGCCACCATCTCCGGCTCCCTCAACGTGTTCTCCGCCGGCGAAAACGCCGCGGGCGCCGTGCTCGAGCGCGCGCCCAAGGTTGGCGGCAGCATCGCCAGCGTGTCCACAACGGGCGCCATGGAAACGCCTACCAGCATCTTCGCAGCCTCCGACAGCTTTGCCTACGTCACCGCGCAGGCGTCCGCAGGCACCGTTGCCCTGCTCCGCTTCAACCTCGCGGGCGGTCCCGCGCCGGCGGAAAACCTCTTCGTCGCAGGCAGTGCGGAGTCCGGCGGCCCCGTCGTTGCCACGCCGGGTTGCGTGTACTGGGTCAGCAACGGCAACCTGTGGGTTCTGCCGACCAGCGGAGGCGCTCGCGTGTCTGCGCTGAGCACCGGCATCGCAGATGCCGTCGGCGTCACCGCAGACGCGGTGAACCTGTACTACACACGTTCGAGCGGAAGCGTCTGGAAGAAGCCCCTCGATCCCGGTTGCGTGGCAGGTTCGAAAGCGGAAACGCAGCTCGGCGCCGGCTTCGTCGGTATTGGCGCCGTCACCGCCTTCGAAGGAAGAGTCGCCTGGACGGCCACCGGCGAGAGCGGCAGCAACGCAGGCGGCGGCGTGTTCGTCGTTGCACCATCGGGCGGCCCGATCACTCAAACCGCCAACGAAGAAGGCGGACCAGCCTTCTGGCTCACTCCCGGCAACTTTGTCGTCTTCACCACCGCCGCAGGCGACATCCGCAGAGTCGGCAAAAATCCGAAGTAGTCCCGCCGTTTGTTTTGGGGTCGTGGCGATGCGCGACGCGGTCGCACTCATCTAGCGGAGTGCGCCGCTAGGCCGGTGGTCACGCGTGGCCCGGAATCCGACGCAGCGGGTGCGGGCCCTGGTCATTCGTAGGGATTCTGTCGCGGTGGCGCGGCAGTCGTCGGCACGGCCGGTTTCGGCGCCTCCGGCGCTTTTACCTTGGGCGGCGGCCGCCAGACCTGGCCTCCCCGGGGCCGTGGCTTCGGCGCGGCCGGCGCGGCCGCGCTCGTCTCCGGCGGGGCCACGGACGCTGCGGGCGCCGTCTCCGGCGCGGTCTCCTCCGGGACCGGAGGCGCGGCGCTGGGTTGCGTGGGGGCGGAATTGGCCTGTCCCAAATTCATCACCGTGGTGCGTCGCTGCGGATTGAGCACGAGGTACAGCATGACGCCCAGGGCAACGGCGAGCCCGATCACGCCGATCACGTAGCCGAGAATACCGCCGCGTTTGACGACAATGGTCGGACTCGGTGTGTAACCGCCGTGGCTGTAGGGCGGCGCGCTCTGGCCATGCTGCGACACATTCGAAAGCTGTGACGCACTCGACAATTGCGATGCAGAGAATCCGCCATCGTACACACCTTGGCCGGCGGGACGCGTCCCGCTCGTGCTGACGCCCGAAGCCGTGGGATGGGACACCCCACTCGGAGACGACGAAGGACCGGAGAGCGCGCTCGGGCTCGAGACGGAACTGACGCTTGCGTGGTCCTTCGAGGGTGGAGGCGCGGCAAGGGGGTCACTCGGCGGCACGTTGCTGCCCATGGGCACGTCACCGTCCAGTGCGCGCAGAGCCGCTCGGATGGCCTTGCGCTTTTGATCCAGACGCTGCCCCAACACTTTGCGCAGGAGATTCGCGACCCCGGCCCGGGGCACCACCACGCGCTCGGACTTGAGATAGGCCTCAAGAGCTTCCCGCAAGCCTTGGGCAGTTTGGAAACGCTTGTCGACGTCGCGCTCCAGGGCCTGCATCACGATGGCCTCCAGCGCCTTGGGATAGCGGGGGTCGATGCTAGTGGGTGGCGGGATCTTGCCGGAAACCACGAGATGCAGCGTCTCGGCGTCGTGTTCACCGCGGAATAGGCGACGGCCCGTCGTGAGTTCGAAAAGCACGATCCCAAGGGCAAAGACGTCCGAACGCCGGTCGGTCTTCTTTGCCATGGCTTGTTCCGGCGACATGTAGCCGAACTTGCCTTTGAGTTGGCCGGCGCTGGTCACTTCGGAAACGCGACCCATGGCGCGTGCGACGCCAAAGTCCACCAGCTTGATCGCGCCGTCCACGCCGATCAAAATGTTGTGCGGCGACACGTCACGGTGCACGACGTCCATCAACGTGCCTGCGGGGTCACGCAGTTCATGAGCTGCGTGCAAACCCGCAGCTGCGTCGGCGATCACTCGTACGCCCATCTCCCACGGGATCGCGCGTCGCTTGCCGGCTTCGGCGATGATGGCGTGCAGCGTGTCGCCCTCGACCCACTCCATGGACATGAACATCACGCCACGGTCTTCCCCCACCTCGTAGACATCAACGACGTTCTGGTGGCGGATCAGCCGCACAATGCGCCCTTCGTCCAGGAACATCTTCACGAATTCTTGGTCCGTCGCCAAGTCGCTCAAGATGGCCTTGACGGCCACCAGCCGGTCTTGTTCTCGGGTTTGGCCGCGTTCACGCGCGACCCACACGGTAGCCATGCCGCCCCGCCCGATCCGCAGGAGCAACTCGTACTTGCCCAGACGCGTTCCGCGTCGCAGCTCTTCCGGGGGTGAGGATAGATCGATGGACTGCACGGTGGTGCCCTGGCGCCGAACCCGGACGGCTGGAGCCTTTGGCTTCATCGTATCAGGCCCGAATCGGCGCGCCCACTGTCCGACACGAAGATGACCCGGGCTTTTCTTTCGCACATTCAGCTACTTGAGGCGCGAACGGACTACATTGTGCGCGCGCCACGGGGACCCGCATCCGACGTGCGGGACGGTCTGAAGTTGCTTTTGCTCTGCGCTTCGGGCAACAGATCCCGCCCATCATGACTGCGTTGAAAGAACTCGCCCAGGACGCCGAAAAGCGCAAAACGGTCGTCGATGACGCCTGTGAGGTGCTGGAACTCGAAGTCGGCGACAAGTCCGGGATCAGTGGTTTGGCCATTAAAGGCGGCTACAAGCTGGTGCAAGGCGTCAAGCCGGGGTTCATCCGAGAGGTCGTCGACCATCTGCTGGACGACTTCCTGGATGCCCTGGACCCGCTGTACCAAGAGGCACTGGAATTGGGAAAAACGCCTGGCGCACACCTCCGGGCCCACGCCGCGCAAGTGGCGGACGCGCTGCTGGCGATCACCGACAAACGCGCGGAAACGGCGCAGCGCGCCATGATCAAGAAGACCTACGAAAAGCTGCGGCCAACCGCAAAAAAGCATGTAGAAGCCGCGGCACCTCGCCTGGGCGCTATGCTCGACCGACACGCGCCGGCCTGATGCTGCGCCGGCTCGCCGGCTTGTGGACAGGGGCTCAGCCCACGGGCCGAAGCGGGAAAGAATGACGCGAGGCGCTGCTAGTGCTAGCCCTCGCCCCGGATTGTCCTATGGACCTTCCGGCCCCGCCCCAGGCGGGACCCTCGTAACGCGCCCCAGCTCTGAGGGGAAGCAGGTCGCGCAACAGCTGCTTTCTAAGTACCGACACGCGAGGTTTGAAAATACACACGATGGCCAGCGCAGACCCCCAGGCTGCGGCCCTAGACACCAAGGCCGCCCAAATCCTCCCAGGTGCAGTGGTTCGCTTCGCGGGCGACTCCGGAGACGGCATGCAGGTGACCGGATCGCAATTCACCGTTGCGGCCGCCCTTGCAGGCAATGACCTGGCAACGTTCCCCGACTTCCCCGCAGAAATCCGCGCCCCCGCCGGCACGCTCTACGGCGTCAGCGGATTCCAAATCAACTTCGCGGCGCGCGATGTGTTCACGCCCGGAGATCGACCCGACGTGCTCGTCGCCATGAATCCCGCGGCGCTGAAGACCAACCTCGCGGACTTGAAGCCCCGCGGGCTGTTGATCCTAAACACGAGTGCGTTTTCTAAGGCCAACCTCAAGAAGGCCGGTTACGAAGTAAACCCCATCGAGGATCATAGCCTCGACGGCTACGCGGTCGTGGCCATCGACATCTCGAAGAACACCATCGCGGCGGTGGAGGAATCCGGCCTCAACAAGAAGGAAGCCGAGCGCTGCAAGAACTTCTGGACCCTTGGGCTGATGTTCTGGATCTACGGCCGCAAGTTGGAGCCCACCATCAAGTGGGTGGAGGCCAAATTCGGCAAACGACCGGACGTGGTGCAAGCCAACATCGCCGCGCTGAAAGCGGGACACGCCTACGGCGAGACCGCCGAGATATCCCACTACCGCTACGAAGTGCCCCCGGCCACGGTGGCTCCCGGCAAGTATCGCAATATCGGAGGCAACGTCGCCCTCGCCTGGGGCTTCGTTGCTGCGGCTGAGCTCTCCGAGCGACCCGTCGTGCTTGGCGCGTATCCAATCACTCCGGCCAGCGACGTATTGCACGAGCTCTCACGCTTCAAACACTTCGGCGTCACCACTATCCAAGCGGAAGATGAAATCGCCGCCGTATGCCTGGCAATCGGCGCGAGCTACGCCGGCGCTATCGGGATCACAACGTCGAGCGGCCCCGGCATCGCCCTCAAAGGCGAAGCGATTGGACTCGCCATCGCCACCGAATTGCCCCTGGTGGTCGTCAACGTCCAGCGCGGCGGACCGAGTACGGGCCTGCCCACGAAGACCGAGCAGGCGGACCTGTTCCAAGCCATGTACGGACGCAACGGCGAGGCGCCGTTGTGCGTGCTTGCCGCGGCATCTCCCGGCGACTGCTTCCACATCGCCTTGGAAGCGGTGCGTATTGCGGTGAAGTACATGACACCGGTGATGATCCTGACGGACGGCTACCTGGCGAACGGCGCGGAGCCGTGGTTGATCCCCGATGTTGCCAAGTTGCCAAGAATTCCGGTGCATTTTCGAACGGATCCGGAGGGCTTCCATCCGTTCTTGCGGGACGAAGAGACCCTATCGCGTCCCTGGGCGATCCCCGGCACGCCCGAACTGATGCACCGCATCGGCGGGATCGAGAAGAACTATCACACCGGGCACATCAGCTATGACCCGGCCAATCACGAGCTCATGAGCAAGACTCGGGCCGGCAAGATCGCCAAGATTGCCGACGACGCACCGGAGCTGAAGATCGAAGTCGGTGACGACAGCGGCAAGCTGCTGGTGTTGGGTTGGGGCTCAACTTACGGGGCGATCCGCGAAGCCGTCAGCCGCTGTCGAGAGCGCGGCTTGTCGGTCTCCCACGCCCACTTGCGCTACTTGAATCCCTTCCCGAAGAACCTAGGCGAAGTCCTGGCGCGCTTCGAACGAGTGCTCGTCCCCGAAATGAATCTGGGCCAACTCGTCAAGATCATCCGCGCAGAATTCCTAGTGCCCGCGGAGAGCTACCCGAAGATCCAAGGCATGCCGTTCCGCATCGAAGAGATTGAAGAGCGCATCCGCCACACCATGGAGAGTTGAAGCTATGTCGAACGTAATCTCCGCTCCCAGCCTGACGAAAAAAGACTTCGAAACGGACCAAGACGTCCGCTGGTGTCCCGGCTGCGGGGACTATTCCATCCTGGCGAACGTTCAGAAGATCATGCCCGAGCTCGGTTTTCCCCGAGAGCAGACGGTGTTCGTCAGCGGCATCGGCTGTTCGAGCCGCTTTCCGTATTATATGAACACCTACGGGTTCCACACCATCCACGGCCGAGCACCTGCCATTGCCATGGGCGTCAAGGCGGCCAACCCGGAACTCAACGTCTGGATCATCACGGGCGACGGAGACGGACTGAGCATCGGTGGCAACCACCTGATGCACTGCCTGCGGCGCAATGCGGACGTGAACGTGATCATGTTCAACAACCGCATCTACGGACTGACCAAGGGCCAATACTCCCCCACCAGCGAGACCGGTAAGATCACGAAAAGCTCCCCGACGGGGTCCGTCGACTTCCCGGTCGATCCGGCCACTTTTGCCATCGGCTGTTCGGCCAGTTTCGTCGCACGCTCCATCGACGTGGACGCGCCGCACCTCTCCGAAATGATCAAGCGAAGCGCGAAACACGCGGGGGCCTCGTTCATCGAGGTGTACCAGAACTGCAACGTGTTCAACGACCACGCCTTCGATGCGTTCCGCGAAAAAGCCAATCGAGACGAGGCAACGATCCGCGTGGAACACGGCAAGCCGCTGCTCTTCGGCAAAGACAAGGATAAGGGACTTGCCATCGAGCCGCGCACCATGGCTCTCAAGGTCCTCGACATGGCAGCGCCCGGAGCGGCCGAGCAGGTTCTGTTGCATGACGAAGCGAATCCCACCCTGGCCTATATGCTGGCCCGCATGCCGTTTCCGGACTTCCCGGTGGCCCTTGGCGTGCTGTACTGCGTCGACAAGCCCACCTACGACGCCACGTTGATTGAGCAACGCGTCGCCGCCGAAACCAAGCTAGGCCACGGCAAGCTGACGGATTTGCTCAACTCCGGCAATACGTGGACTGTTTCCTGACCGCGGCACAGACCCGGACTTCAGACGGATCCTCGACAAATCCCGTCAAAACGTGATTTCTCCCGGGTGTGCCCGCCCCGCCGGAGGCACCGCCCCATTTCCAAGTAGCGCGGAAAGTGAGCCTCTGATACATCCCCGCCCGCTATGGGAACACCGCAAGACCCGCGCGCACGCCGCCGCAAGAGCAAGCGCCGCGCGAAGAAGAACATGGAGTGGGAGCTGAAGAGGGCGGAGCAGAACGCTCAGGACGCCAAGCCCAAGGGCCCCGCAAAGACCGCGACCTGAACACCGGTCTTTTCGAATTCGGGCGTTAGCCCACCCCAGCCTAGTCGGCGGCGATCGCGCTGACCGCCTCAATCGCGCTTTGTCCTGCATCCGCCGCGGCTTGCAGACGTGCGAGCACCGCTGTGGTGCCACCGAGGTCGGAAAGGCGTCTCTGCCAGCTATCCCGCTCCAAGAGCCGCAGCGCCCACTGGGCCGTCTTTTCGCAGCGGCGTCTGAGCAGCTGCCCGCCCGCCTGGAGGCCCTCACGATGCGCGCGCAGGGCCGCCACGAGCCCGTCCACACCCGCGCCGTCCGCGGCGCTGACCGAAAGCACCGCGTTGGGATCATGGCCGCGATCAGCGATGCGTAGCGCTGCCTTCAGCTCGCTCACTGCGCGGCTCGCCACCGCGCCCAGATCGGCCTTATTCACCACAAACAAATCTGGGATCTCGACGATGCCAGACTTGATGAATTGCAGCACGTCACCCGACGCCGGCTGGATCACCAGCACCACGCTGTCCGTGACGTGCTCCACGTCCGTTTCGCTCTGTCCCACGCCGGTGGTTTCGACAAACACCACGTCATAGCCCGCCGAAAGCACGTCCACCGCCGCCCCAGCTGCCCGCGAAAGCCCGCCTAGCTGGCCCCCGCTGGCCATACTGCGCACGAATACATGGGGATCGTCTGCGTCGATCATCATGCGGGCGCGATCCCCCAGCAGCGCGCCGCCGCTACGCGGACTACTGGGATCGATCGCCAGCACGCCGACGCTTTGACCGCCGGCCCGATAGGCCTGAACCAGCCGATTGAGTAGCGAGCTCTTGCCCACCCCTGGCGGACCGGTCACACCGATGCGATGCCCACTGCCGCGGCTGAGCGCGTGGCACGCCGCCGTAAGCTCGACGGCCTGCGAGCGGGCTTCTGGCCGTGTGTCTTCGACCAGCGACAGCGCTTGGGCGACGCTTGGCAGATCCTGGTGGACCACGCCCTCGACCAGTTGAGCTGTGCTGCGGGCTCCGGACGCGCTCACGCGTTGGCCTGACGCACGACCCCCACCAGGTCGTCGAGGATGTTGGCGATCTGAAAGTCCTTGGGCGTGTACACGGCGGCAACTCCCGCTTCCTTCAACGCCCGCACGTCGGCATCCGGGATGATGCCACCCACGACCACCGGGACGCGCCCAGCGCCCAGACGCTTGAGGGCCGCCATGGTGTCCGCCACGAGCGCCATATGAGAGCCGCTGAGGATACTCAGACCGACGACGTGCACGGCTTCCTGCGCGGCAGCGTGGGCGATGGCCTCCGGCGCGTTGCGAATGCCTTCGTACACGACTTCGAAACCCGCATCCCGAGCGCGCAAAGCAATCTGCTCTGCTCCATTGGAGTGGCCGTCCAGGCCCGGCTTGCCGATCAAGAACTTGGGTCGGCGTCCGAGGCTCTGCGCCAACGCCGCCACCTTCTTTCGGACCGGTTCGTAGCTAGATCCCAGATCTGGCGTCGCAGCGCCACCAATTCCCGTGGGTGCGCGAAACTCACCAAACACGCCGCGCAGCGCCTTGCCCCACTCTCCCGTCGTCACTCCTGCGCGCGCGGCAGCGATCGACACCGGGACCATATTGTCGCTGCCCTGCGCCGCGCGCGTCAGCGCGTCGATAGCGCGCGCCACGGCCGCTTCGTCCCGCGCTTTCTTGAACGCCTCCAGACGCTCACGTTGCTCTGCCTCTGCAGCTGGGTCGAGACGCAAAATGGATTCCGCGCCGCCCCCCTCGGTCAGGGGACTCTCGGCGCTCTCCGTGAATTGATTCACCCCTACGATCGTCTGCTCGCCGCGCTCGATCCGGGCGATCCGGGCGGCGTTCTCCGCGACAAGGGCCTCTTTGATGGTGCCATTTTCGACCGCAGCCACCGCGCCACCGTGCGACAAGATCCCTTCGACTTCGGCCCAGGCACGCTCAGCAATAGCAGCCGTCTTCTGCCCAATCACCGTCGAGCCTTCGAAGATATCTGGATACTCTAGAAGGTCGGTCTCAAGCGCCAGGATCTGCTGCGCCCGCAAAGACAGCTGTTGGTCCCAGGGCCGTGGCAAGCCGAGGGCCTCATTCCACGCGGGCAACTGGATGGCACGGGCGCGCGCGTCCTTGCTCAGCGTGACACCCAGCATTTCTAGAACGATTCGCGCGATGTTGTTTTCGGGCTGCGCCTCTGTGAGGCCCAGAGAATTCACTTGCACACCGTAGCGGAAGCGTCGGGAACGCGCGTCCTCGATGCCATAGCGTTCTTTGCCCAGGCGATCCCAAAGCGCCGCGAAGGCGCGCAGCTTGCAAACTTCCTCCACGAACCGGATCCCGGAGTTGACGAAGAACGAAAGCCGTCCGAATACTCGCGTCAGCTGCGGCCCCTCGACACCCCGCGCCCGCACCGTATCGAGGACGGCAATCGCCGTGGTCAAGGCATACGCGACTTCTTGCTCGGCGGTCGCCCCCGCCTCTTGCAGATGATAACTGCAGATGTTGATGGGATTGAAGTCCGGTGCGTGCTCCACCGTAAACAGAATCAAGTCCGCGGTGAGTCGCAGACTCGGCGCTGGGGGAAAGACGTAGGTGCCCCGTGACAGGTATTCCTTGATGATGTCGTTTTGGGTGGTGCCGCGCAGGGCGGAGAGCGCGCTGCCTTGTTCCTCCGCGCAGGCCGCATACAGAGCGAACAGCCATACAGCCGTCGCGTTGATGGTCATGGACGTGTTCATTTCGCCGAGGTCCAGGCCATCAAATAGGGCGCGCATGTCCCCCAGATGGCAGACCGGCACGCCCGTGCGCCCCACTTCGCCCTGAGCCAAGACGTGGTCCGCGTCGTATCCGGTCTGGGTGGGCAGATCGAAGGCAACGGATAGCCCAGTCTGCCCCCGGGCTAGGTTCTTGCGGTAGAGGGCGTTGGACGCCGCCGGCGTGGAATGCCCGGAGTAAGTCCGCATGATCCAAGGACGGTCGCGCTGTGTCACCCGCCCATCCTTGCCTCACAGCCAGCTCGGTGCAATCAAAGAAAACGTGACAAAACGCGGCCCCTACCGGCATCACATCCGCGACACGGCAGCAGGAGCGCCGCTGCACTGCCCCATGTGCCTCGCCGCGATCTCCGGGGAACCGCGCAAGTGCCCGAGTTGCGGCACCGCCATCGCCACCCTGCGCTGCGGCGGCTGTTTCCACATGAACCTACCCACTGCGGCGGCCTGCGCGGGCTGCGGGCATGCTCTGGGCCTGGAACCGATCTTGGAGCCCGACCCACTGCGCTGTCCGGACTGCAAGTTGAACTTCCACGCCTTTCGCGGGGACTCTGGCTTGCTACGCGACTGCGACGGTTGCGGCGGCCAGTTCGTGGGACACAGCATGCTCAAAGCCCTGCTGGAGCAACGCGAAGCCTACGGCAACGCGGCGCCGCGGCCTCCGCGCTTCAATCCCCTAGACAACCCGGTGCGCTACCTGCCATGCCCGGTATGCGAAGACGTGATGACACGACGCAACTTCGGGCGCTCAAGCGGCGTGATCGTTGACGTTTGCACCGTGCACGGCACCTGGTTCGACTCCGGAGAACTGCCCCGGGTGCTTGCGTTCGTGGAAGCCGGCGGACTCATACAAGCCCGCAACCGCGAACTCGAAGAAGCCCGCACCCGAGACCGAGACGCGCGGGTGCGGTCCGTCGAGAAGACCCTGGAACCCCTCAGCGCGCCGGGCAGTTTCAACCGTTTCACCAACACCCGACGCAGCGTCGAACTCGCTGAAGCCGGCAGCGCGTTGCTGGACTTCGTGAACGGGCTGATCCGCTAGCGTCCTTCTCAGGTTGCCCCCGCGGAGTCGGACAGCGCTCTGTTGGGAACGCGGCGCGCCGGGCGGCCTAGGGCGCCGGCAGGTCGTGCTCAGAAACGCCGATGAGCTGGAACTCGGGCCCCAGCTGTTCGTAGAAGAACCACACGTAGCAGCGTAGAAATACGATCACGGGGAGCAGCACCACGGTGCCAATGAACGGCAAGCTCGCAATGCAGCAGGTCAAACAGGTCACGACAAAAGCGATCATGGCCGCGCCGACCGACAGGGCGATACGCAGCATATAAAACGCCAGCACTGTCGCCCACTGCCCAGCAAGGGCAGCACGCGAACGGGCAATGCCGTCGCGAACTTCCGGCTCGTGCAGGTACATAGTCGGGACCACAAAGTCCTCCAGAAGCGCCTCCGCGGCGGTGAGGGGAATTGTGAGTAGCAGAATGACAATCGCCACCAGCGTGCCAATCAGCGCGCGCCGGTCAAAGACCCCCGCCGATATCTCGTCCCAAGCGATCAGCCCAAAGGCAGCGGCCGCGCTCAATACCACCGCAAGGGCAAGCAGGCTGAGGACCAAACGCGCCTGGAACAGGCTGTTGCCGTGCGCCCGAAAACGACGCCAGGGCTCCTCAATGAGAGCGCGGTCGTGCGCAATATTGTCGAGGAATACGAATTTGCCCCGGCTACTGACCCACAACGCTGCGACGCCCAGGGCCAGAGCCAGCGCAAAAACGACGCTACCCACTGCCACAACCAGTCCTAGGTTGTCTCTGACGAACTCCGAGAGCTGCGAAAATCCGCGACCGCGACCGCCACTCGTATCGGGTATGCTGAAGGTTCCACCGCCCCCCTCACCCAAATGCGCAATCCACGCCGACAGCCCCAGTGTGAGCCACTTGCTCAGTTCGAAGGGAAACAGCACCCGCAGCATATGGGCGTATGCGCGCTTCAGCGGAGCTGTCAGATCGAGCCCGCCGGGTCCGTCCGGAGGCTGAACAAGATCGGGTGGGAAGCCCTGCACAGCGCATCATTGCACGCGGGGCCTCGGGGCAGAAAGAGCCACGGGCGCGGGTTTCCAGCCGCGAACAAGCTCCCCCCGCCCCGGGGCTCGACACGCGACGTCCCGGTGCGCACATTTGTCTCCTCAGCTATGTCGTCGAGCGGAACTCCCAAACACCCGGACCACGAGAAGGACGGGGATCTCGCCATCGAAGAGCGCGTGCGGACCCGGCGTGCGCGCCGCTACCACGTGCTATTTCACAACGACGACTACACCACGATGGAGTTCGTCGTGCATGTGCTGATGGAGTTCTTCCATTTGAGCGAAACCGGCGCGACCAAGGTCATGTTGGAAGTCCATCACAAGGGCTATGGCACCGCCGGGGTGTTCAGCCGCGACATTGCCGAAACCAAAGCAGAGCAAGTGATGGCCTATGCGAAGCAGCACGGCCATCCCCTGCGGGTGACCGCGGAACCCGCCGACGACGAGGACGACGACGAATGAAGGTCAGCGCAGAAGTCGAAATTGCGTGCTCTCTCGCCTTGCGGGAAGCGCAGCGGCGTGGACACGACATGATGACCGTGGAGCATTTGCTGTACGCGCTGCTGCACGACGACGCTTCGGCCAAAGTCATCAGGAAGTCCGGCGGCAACATCCCTGAGATCAAGAAGGCGTTGGAGAAGCTACTGGACGAGGAGTTTCCGACGGTCCCCGAAGGACTCAGCGCCAATCCATCACCGAGCCGTGGCTTCCAACGCGTGTTGCAGCGCGCAGCCATTCACGTGGAATCTAGCGGCAAGGAAGAGCTCACGGGGCGGAACCTGCTGGTTGCCATCTTCGCGGAGGTCGATTCGCCCGCCGTACAGCTGCTCGGCGAGAACGGCGTCACGCGCTATGACGTGGTGAGCTACATCTCTCACGGCGTTGAAAAGGGCGACGGAGACGACCTTGAACACGAGACCATAGGGGACGCTGAACAAGAAGGCGACGAGCAGGAGCAAAGCCCCCTCGAAAAATACGCGTCCAATCTGAACGAGCGTGCCAAAGCAGGCGAAATGGATCCGCTGGTGGGGCGCGAAAAGGAAATCCGGCGCGCGATCCAGGTGCTTGCACGCAAGAAGAAGAACAACCCACTCTTCGTCGGGGATGCCGGCGTGGGTAAGACAGCCATCGTCGAAGGGCTCGCGCAGAAGATCGTCCAGAGCGAAGTTCCAGACGCCATCAAAGATGCCGAGATTTATGCCCTGGACATGGGTTCCTTGGTCGCAGGCACGAAGTTTCGAGGCGACTTCGAAAGCCGGATCAAGGCGGTCCTTAAGGCACTTTCGAAGATCGACGGCGCCATCCTTTTCGTGGATGAACTGCACACCGTCGTGGGCGCGGGAGCAGCAAGTGGCGGCACCATGGACGCAGCCAATCTGCTCAAACCCGCTTTGGCTAGCGGCAAGCTTCGCTGCATCGGCGCGACGACCTTCGAGGAGTATCGCAGCCATATGGAGCGCGATCGAGCGCTGGCGCGTCGCTTTCAGAAAATCGAGGTTCTCGAGCCAAGCATCGACGAGACGGTGCTGATCCTGCAAGGCTTGAAGCCACACTACGAGGAGTTCCACGGCGTGAAGTACGAAGCCGGCTCCCTGGAAGCGGCGGTGAAGCTGTCGCAGAAGTATCTCCACGATCGAAAACTCCCGGACAAAGCCATCGACTTGATGGACGAGGGCGGCGCCGACGCGAAGCTCGACGATGGAGCGGGCGCAGTCGTCACCGTGCAGCGGGTCGAAGAGGTGGTCGCACGCATGGCGCAGGTCCCGCCCAAACAGGTGTCGACTGACGACAAGACAGCGTTGAAGAACCTCGACCAGGACTTGCAACTTGTCGTTTTCGGTCAGGACCGCGCCATGCGCGAGCTCGCGACGGCCGTCAAACTGGCGCGGGCCGGGCTTCGGCCGCCGGACAAGCCCATCGGTTCGTACTTGTTCACGGGGCCGACTGGGGTTGGCAAGACTGAAGCCGCGCGACAACTCGCCAAGACCCTCGGCGTCGAACTGATGCGCTTCGACATGAGTGAGTACCAGGAGCGGCACACCGTGAGCCGGTTGATCGGCGCCCCGCCAGGGTATGTCGGCTTCGACCGCGGTGGGCTGCTGACTGAAGCCGTGGCCAAAACGCCGCACTGCGTTCTCTTGCTAGACGAGATCGAGAAAGCGCATCCAGATGTCTTCAACGTGCTCTTGCAGGTCATGGACCACGGGACTCTGACTGACAACAACGGCAAGAAGAGCGACTTCCGTCATGCCATTCTCATCATGACCAGCAACGTTGGCGCGGCGGACTTGACTCGAAAGCAGGTCGGCTTCGGAGAGCGCAGCAGCGCGGGACAGGATGAGGTGGCGTTCAAGAACACGTTCAGCCCCGAGTTCCGTAACCGCCTGGACGCACGGATTTCCTTCGATCCCCTCACGCCAGAGGTCATGGGCAAGGTCGTGGACAAATTCATGCTCGAGCTGAGCGCGCAGCTGAAGGAACGCGCCGTCAGCCTAGAGCTAACGGACGCCGCCCGGGCGTACCTGGCGGACAAGGGCTACGACAAAGACATGGGAGCCCGCCCGCTGGCGCGGTTGATCCAAGATGAAGTGAAGCGCCCTCTGGGCGACGAAGTGCTGTTCGGAGCACTCGAAGACGGCGGCGAAGTCATCGTGGACTACCAAGACGGCGCCATCTGCTTCGAAACCAAAGCCATAGCGCCGGCCTAGGCGCCAGCATCAGCTACGCGCCACCTGGCAAGGGGCATGTGCCCGCGTGGATGGACTCAGCAGGATTCGAGTACGACCGCGATGCCCTGTCCGCCGCCGATGCACGCCGCGCCCACGCCCAGCTTCTTCTTCTTCTTGCGCAGGGTGTAAACGAGGTTTGCAGTGATACGGGCGCCACTCGCGCCCAGGGGGTGGCCCAGGGCAATGGCACCCCCGTTCACGTTCGTCTTATCGTCGGGCAACCCAAGCTCCTTTTGTACGGCTAGGAACTGTGGTGCAAACGCTTCGTTCACGTCGAATAGGTCCACGGCATCCAGTTGGATCCCAGTGCGCGAGAGGGCCGTGCGGATGGCGGGAGCCGGACCAATCCCCATCAGCGTAGGTTCGACGCCCGCCACGCCCCAACCGACCAGTTTCGCCAACGGTGTGAGTCCGCGGCCCTTGGCCCAGACCGCGTCCGCGACGACCAGCGCCGCAGCGCCGTCACTGATGCCGGACGCGTTGCCGGCGGTTACGACACCGTCCTTCTTGAAGACTGGCGACAACTTGGCCAGCGCTTCCATGCTGGCATCGGGACGGGGATGTTCGTCGCGCTCCACTTTGAGTGTCTTGCGGCCCGCACTGACTTCGATTGCGGCGATCTCGTCCGAGAAGCCACCAGACTCTTGGGCGGCGGCCCAGCGCTTCTGGCTCGATAGCGCGAACGCATCCGCCTGCTCGCGGGTGATGCCATACTTTTCGGCGAGGTTTTCTGCGGTGATGGCCATCGGCGTTTTGCAGAAGCTGTCCGTCAACGCCTCCCAAAGCGAGTCGACGAGTTGAGGCGGACGGCCGAACTTTGCGCCGTCGCGCAGGCCGAAGAGTACATGGGGTGCCATGCTCATGTTCTCAGAACCCGCCGCAAGCACCGCGTTGGCCTCGCCAAGCAGCACCTGCTCCGCCGCCGTGATCACGGCTTGGAACCCCGAACCACATAGGCGATTGAGGGTGAGCGCGGGAACTTCGACCGGCACGCCGGCTTTGAGCCCTACGTGCCGTGCTCCGTAAATCGCGTCCGCACTCGTCTGCTGTACGTTGCCCAGCACCACATGACCGAGTTCGCTACCGTCGAGCTTCGCTTGCTCTAATGCGGCCTTGGAAGCGTGCACCGCGAGATCGATCGCCGAAACCGATTTCAAAGCTCCCGACAGCGCGCCGAAGGGGGTCCGCTTTGCGGCAACGATCCAGATTTCCTTGTCGAGTTTCTTCATGGCTGTTTCGCCTTTCCTCAAGATGCGCCCAGCACCCTAGCGAAAACTTCGGAGCGGAGCACGCCCTGGGCAGCGCCCAGGGGCCCAGGCGCTGGGGCGGCGCGGCGCACGCGAGGGGCGCCACTGTGACCCTGGGACCACGCTGCTCCCGGCAGATTTCTGGCACAGTCATGTGCCACCCCTTCCAGATCCTCCGCCAATTTGCCGGGACTGCGACTGGCACGTGTCTTGCTGTTAGGCGCGGCATGTTGCTAGTTGAGCCAAAGAAGTTGATGCGGGACATCCTCGTTGGTTTCGGGATCGGCCTGGTGGTCATGCTGGGACTGACCTACAGCTCGGGCGGCATGGTCGGGACGACCACGGCGGCCAGCACGTCAGCTCAGTAACGGCGCCGATAGCATTCGAACAGCGCACCTCTACCTACATGCGCCTCTACGTGAGGGTTCGCATGCCCGGCTTGGTGGCGTTGACGAGGATCGCCATGTTGCCGTTGGGATGCTTGTTGTCTCGCATGAGCTGGTGGCAAATCCCCGTCTGCTCGAAGGAAAAGGTCTGTGACAAACATGGATCGACTTCGCCCGCGATCACGAGGTCGTTGATGCCTCGCGCTTGATCGTCGTTGGCGAAGTGGGAACCCTGAAAGCGCTTTTGGCGCATCCAGTGATAGCGCAGATCCAGCGTCGCGTTGTAGCCGGTGGTGCCGGCGCAGATCACGACCATGCCGCCCGTATCGCAGAGGAAGACGGAGGTCGGCACGGTGGATTCTCCGGGGTGTTCGAATACGATCGCTGGATTCTGCTTCTCGCCCAACGCCTCCCAGAAGCCGCGGCCGAAGGCTTTGGCTTGGCCCAGCCACTCCGCATAGCCGGCGTCGTCTTTCCAATGCGGCAGCATGCCCCAGTGATGAAAGTGTTTACGATTCATCACACCCACAGCGCCCAAGTTCTTGCAATAATCGACTTTGTCGTCACTGCTGACAACGGCCACGGCCTTTCCGCCAGCCGCCCGCACGATCTGGATTGCCATGCAACCGAGGCCACCCGCGCCTCCCCAGATCAGGACCGCGTCGCCCGGCGTGATTTGGTTGCCCGCCCAACCATGCAACATGCGGTACGCCGTCGCGCCGACTAGCATATAGGCAGCGGCTTCTTCCCAGCTCAGACGTGGTGGCTTGGGAAGACACTGGTGGCTCTGCACTTTGGTGAACTGCGCGAAGCTTCCAAAGTTGGTCTCGTAGCCCCAGATGCGCTGAGACCCGGACAGCATCGGGTCCTTCCCCTTGAGCACCAGCGGGTCCTTGGGATCCCAATGCCCGCAGTGCAGAACGACTTCGTCCCCCACCTTCACATGAGTGACCTCAGCGCCGACCTTCCACACGATCCCGCTCGCGTCAGAACCGCCAATGTGAAAGTCCTCTTTCTCTCCCTGCTTTTGCCGCGTCTTGATGACATTGATGGGCACGCCCAGCGCCGCCCAAACGTTGTTGTAGTTCACGCCGGCAGCCATCACATAGACAAGGACTTCGTCCGCGCCGATCTCTGGAACGGCCAGCTCCTCGATCTGAAACGCGTCTTTGGGCTCACCAAAACGCTCAGCCCGAATCACCTGCGCGAGCATGCGCGCTGGTACAGTTCCAAGGGGTGGGGTCTCACCGAGTGCATACAGAGTTTGAGCCATCGCTTCTGCATCCTAGTACATAGCGAGCCCAAGGAAACTCCGCAGAAGTTGCGCGACTTCGTAGCATTGACGAGGCCCGGGCCTCGGGCCTATGAACGCGGTTGACATCAGCGAAAGCCACGCCGCGTCCGTCTCACCGCGGATGCCGGCTTGGCGCCCACACCTTGGAGGCCATCCGTGACCGAAGCCCCCGTCCCGCCAGTCATCGACGGCGCAACCGCGCTGTCCGTTCCCGTGAGCGCCTTGGAAGAACTGTTCCGGCGCGCCCAGCGCAGCGTCCTGGCCCGGGTTCGCGACGGACAGCGCGTGTCTTCGAAGAAGCTCAATCAGCACCAGCTTGCGGCCCACGGCCTGGCCTACCTAGCAACGGAGCTCGAGGCAGCGCGACAGCTGACTCACTGGGTGTCCGCCCTTGGCACGGCATCCCGCCTCACGGAACTCGAACGGCGCCTCGCCGGAGTGTACGTCGGTGAGCTGGTGCGCACCCTCTCCGGGGGCATCGACCTCGGGCCGTGCGAGTCCATCGCCCTCGAAGACCTTGGACTGACGGATGCCGACCTGGCGGCTACCGTGCGCGAGGACGGCGTGCGCGGCTTCGCGGACACCTACGCGAGCGCGGAATGCGTCTGCGCCCTGGCGCGTCTTGCGCAAAAGAAATCCAGCTTTGGCGACACTCTGTTGGACGACGACACGCTGGAGGCCGTCCGCACGGAGTTCCGTCGTTTCACCGACAGTGAGGTCGTGGGGATCGCCCAGGACGTGCACCGCAAAGACGTATTGATTCCGCTTTCTTTGCTCAGCAAGATGAGCGAACTCGGTGTCTTTGGGCTCACCATTCCCGAAGAGTACGGCGGCATGGGCCTGGGAAAGGTCGCCATGTGCGTCGTGACCGAGGAGCTCTCCCGCGGCTACATTGGCGTCGGTTCCCTGGGCACACGCGCGGAAATTGCCGCAGAATTGATCCTGATCGGCGGCACCGACCAGCAAAAGCAGTCGTTTCTTCCGCGCATCGCCTCAGGGGAACTCCTCCCCACGGCGGTCTTCACGGAACCAAACTACGGCTCGGATCTGGCGCACATCAAAGCGCGGGCGGAGCAGCAGGCGGACGGCAGCTACAAGGTGTTCGGGCAGAAGACCTGGATCACACACGCGACGCGCGCGGACCTGATGACGCTTCTTGCGCGTACGGATCCTGAGGAGTCAGGCTACGCCGGTCTGAGCATGTTCTTGGCGGAGAAATCCCGGGGCAGCGAAGAACGCCCGGAGCACGAGGGCTTTCCGGACGCGGGAATCACTGGCACGGAGATCAAAGTGCTCGGCTACCGCGGCATGAAGGAGTTCGAGATTTCTTTCGATGGGTTCCCGGTCAAGGCGGACGGTCTACTCGGCGGGCAAGCCGGCAAGGGTTTCAAACAGCTGATGGCCACCTTTGAAAGTGCACGCATCCAAACCGCAGCCCGGGGAGTCGGCATCGCTCAGGCGGCGCTCGAAGAAGCCTGGAAGTACGCGCAGGAGCGGATTCAGTTCGGAACACCCATTTTTGCGTTCCCGCGTGTGCAACGGAAGCTGGGGCGAATCATCGCGCGCACCATGGCATCCCGCCAACTCGCGTACTTCGCGGCACGAGAAAAGGACAAGGGCACCCGCTGCGACCTAGAAGCGGGCATGGCCAAACTCCTCGGTACGCGCGCCGCGTGGGAAGCTGCCGACGCGTGTGTGCAGGTGCACGGCGGCAATGGCTATGCGGAAGAATACGTCGCCAGTCGCCTGCTCGTCGACGCACGCGTTCTCAGCATTTTTGAGGGTGCCAACGAAATCCAAGCGCATGTCATCGCACGTCGACTGCTCGACCAAGCACTGAATGAAAAGGAGGCATCATGAGCGGAGTACGCACAAACGCCTACGGCAGAATGTTGGGGGATTTCAAGGTGGGCGACGTCTACCAACACCCCTGGGAAGTCACTGTAGACGACGGCATGACCGCGCTCTTTGCGGCGTCGTTCCAAGATGCCATGCCCATCTTCGCAAGCCGAGAGTACGCCAAGCAGTTGGGCTTTCGGGACCGTCCGGTCCACCCTTTCGTCTTACTCAACCTAGGGCTGTCGTTTAGCGTGCACGACGTTTCGGAACAGGCCATAGCGCACTTGGCCTACATCGATGTGCGGTTTCCCGAAGCCTGCTATGCCGGCGACACCTTGCACGCATCAAGCAGCGTGCTGAGTGCCAAGCCGTCATCGAAAGGCGACCGCGGCGTGGTCGAAGTGCGCACGCTCCTCGAAAACCAGAACGGCACCGTCGTCTGCCGCTTCGATCGTAAGGCGCTGGTTCGCGCGGGGAACGTGAGCGGGCGGCCCACCGACGGCCATCCCGCGCTGCCACAAAGCGCTGACCCCGCGGGTGCGCTGCCCCCGCCGCTCAGGGAGGGCGTGCGCCCGCTAGCGCACCGCCGCGGGTTCGGTGGCTTCTACGAGGACTTCGACGTGGGCGACGTGTTCTTTCACGGCCTTGGCAAGACAGTGGGGGCCTCCGAGCACATGCAGTTGACCCAACTCTGCCGCAACAGCCACCCCATCCACTTCGATGAGGTCTACTGCAAAGAGAAGTCCTTCGCGAAGACCCGAGTTGTCTATGGCGGACTGGTCCTGTCTTGGGTCCTCGGGCTCACTAGCCGCGATCTTGCGGGGAACGCAGTCTGGGATGTGGGTCTCGACAACGGCGCCCACCCCAATGGCGTGGTCGCAGGCGACACCCTGTACGCTTCGAGCCAGGTCCTCGAAAAGGAGGATGCGGGCCCCGGCGTCGGTTTGGTCACCGTTCGGGTCGTCGGTACCAAGAACACCACAGGGCAGTCGGCGTTTGTGGCGCCCGGCGGCCTCTTTACGCCGGAGCTTTCCAAGACCGAGGGAAGGATCCCGGAGAAGGTGGTGGAAATTACGCGTCGCCTACTGGTGCGCAAGCGACCCACGTAGTCCCCCATTTCTCGGATCTTTGTGCGCAAAAAGGCCACTTTCTGCGGCAAAGCTGGGTAGACTGATGTTCGCATGCCGAACTGGATGGTGCGCAGCTTGGGTGGGGACGCTCAGGGCCCCTACTCGACCGAGCAGATCATTGCGGCGGTGGACGAGGGCGACCTTGGCGTGGAGATCGAGGTGACCCCCGAGGGCGAGGACCACTGGCTGCCGATCGAAATGGTGCCCGAGTTCGCTGACTTGGCATTCTTTGATGGTGAGACCAACGTTGTCGACGCGCCGTGGTTCGCAGACATGGCCCGCCGCGGCGGCCTCGGCCCAAACCGCAAGGTTTCTGAAACACAGATGGAGGCCGTCAGTGTCACTCAGGCCTCCGCTCCAGAAACCGCCACGCCACAAGCTCCAGCCCCGACTCCAAAGCCCGCGGTGACCCAGCCACCGCGTCCTGACAAGACCCTTGCCTCCGCCGCGCAGCCCACCCAAGCTCCCCGCCCAGGCGCCACACGGCCGCTGGGCACAGACGCCTATAGCGATGAAGAGGTGGCCACCAAAGTAGTGGCCTCACCGGCGGAGCTTCTGGAAGCCGCGGGCGGGCCCCCTGCCGCCCATGGCGAACCGGACCTCACGGATGACTCGACGATCGACTGGAACCCGCCCTCAAGGGACGCCGCCAGTGAGCGCTTCGAATCCGTTCCGCCGAGTGCGTCCCAGCCCGGGGACTTGTACGACGATTTCGACGAGACGATGACGCGAGTGGCGGTGCGGTCCGACCCCGCGGAGCCAGCCGTCCGTCCGCCAGCCCCGGGCGGTGGCGTGCTCCCGACCCTCACCATGAACCGCGACTTCCTGCCCGCAACGGTGAATCAACCCAGCTACGACGCGCCAGGCGCACAAGTGGCCCGGCCGGGCCTGGGCGTGGATCCCCTCGCCGCTACCGCGAAGCCCTTTGGCGCCGACCCAGTCCAGCCCTACGCCCCACCCGCCCCCCAAGCGGCGGCGCAGCCGGGGCCAGTGCAGTCCCCGGCCGCGGGCGCCTACCCGCAGCAACAGCCAAACTTCGCTCAACCCTACGATCCGGCGCAACCCACCTATCAGTACGCGGAGGCCCCGGAGGAGACCAACGAGACCGGCGTCAAAGCGCTCATCTTTCTCATCATCGTGCTCGCGATGGCGCTCACGGTGGTCCTCGTGCTGCTCATTAACCAAACATGAGCCTAGCGCCAGCGCCGACCGCACGTTGGCAATTCTGGATAGACCGCGGCGGGACCTTCACGGACTGCGTCGGCGTCGAGCCAGGCACCGGACACGTCCACATTACGAAGGTGCGCTCCTCGGACCAAGCGCCCATCGTCGGCATCCGCGCGTTGCTCAGAATCAACGACGCCGCGCCGATCCCCCCCTGCGACGTCCGTCTTGGCACCACGGTGGCGACGAACGCACTGCTGGAACGCAAGGGTGCAGCAGTCGGCCTATTGGTCACGCAAGGCTTCGAGGATCTCTTGTTGATCGGCACGCAAGCACGTCCCGAACTGTTCGAACTCGACATACAAAAGCCCAAACCGCTGTACAGCGCGGTGGAAGGCGTGCGCGAACGCATGGATGCGCGCGGCGACGTGCTGCGCGAGTTAGACGAGGCGCAGGTGCTGGAAACTCTGAAGCGCTGGCGCGATGCCGGCCTCAGCAGCATCGCCGTCTGCCTGCTGCATTCAGTGAAGTCTCCAAAGCACGAGCTCCGCATCGGAGCCCTCGCGCGCAGCCTTGGCTTCGACCACGTCGCACTGTCCCACGAAGTCTCCAACGAAGTCGGCTTCCTGGCGCGGTGCGACACCTGCGTCCTGGATGCCACGCTGACTCCGCTGTGCCGGGCGCATTTGAGAAACCTGCGAGCCGCCCTCAGCCAGGACTCGAGTGTGCTCGTCATGCAGTCGAGCGGCGGACTCACGACGCCGGAGCAGCTCCGGGGCCCGAGAGCCGTGCTGTCCGGTCCGGCCGCTGGCGTGGTCGCGCTTTCGCGTCTGGCAAAGTCCGCGCAGCTGGGCCCGTGCCTCGGCTTCGATATGGGCGGCACGTCCACGGACGTCTCCCGCTACGCGGGCGACCTGGAGACTGATTTCGAAACAGAGGTCGCAGGCATCGCGATCCGAGCGCCCATGCTACGCATCGAAACCGTGGCTGCAGGCGGCGGCTCCCTGTGC
This sequence comes from uncultured Myxococcales bacterium, assembly GCA_937872925.1. Classification (GTDB taxonomy): domain Bacteria; phylum Myxococcota_A; class Polyangia; order Polyangiales; family Polyangiaceae; genus JACKEA01. The sequence goes on from CALMUT010000285.1 coordinate 32,107, forward strand.
TGGGTCGATGCCGGCCGGCTCCGCGTCGGCCCCCAAAGCGCCGGCGCAACTCCGGGGCCACTTTGCTACGGCGCGCCGGAAGCAGACGCCCTGACCGTCACTGACGTGAATCTGCTCCTCGGGCGCCTCGTCCCGGACCGCTTCCCGCTGCCCCTGAACGCCGCGCGCGCCGAAGGGTGGCTGACCCAGGCACGCCCGTCCCTACAGAGTGCCGGTTCGATCTATGACCTGGCCGAAGGCTTCTTCCACGTGGCCAACGCCAACATGGCCGAGGCCGTGCGGCGCGTCAGCGCGCTGCGTGGACACGACCCCAGAGACCACAGCTTGGTCGTATTCGGTGGCTCCGGCGGCCAGCATGCCTGCGCCCTGGCCCGAAGGCTTGGGATCAAGCGGGTGGTCTTCCACCCATGGGCCGGCGTCCTGTCTGCCTACGGTCTCGGTCTTGCGGAGCTCTCCGCCCACGCCGAGTCCGATGCGACCGGCACGCAGTGGACCGAGGCAACCGCCAGCGCACTGGAGCGACCCTTCCGAGAGCTGGAAGCGAAAGCCCGCGCCGAACTGCGTGCCGCAACCGGCAGCGAAGCATTGCCGATATGCGTGCGCAGCCTGGACCTGCGCTACGCCGGTTCCGACCACTCACTGTGCCTCCCGCAAGAGCCCGCGTCCACCCTGGCGCACCGGTTTCACCAAGCCCACGCCCAAGCGTTCGGGTTTTCCCAGCCCGACTGCGCAATCGAAGTCGTCACGCTACGCGTCCGGGGCAGCTCGGATCCAACCAGCGCTACGGCGGACATGCGCCCGGATCCCGCGGACGCTCCCACGCCGCCACGCACCACCCGTCTCTACTACGAGGGCAAGTGGCTCTCTGACGTGCCCGTGTACTTTCGGGAAGCGCTTCCCCGAGGCCGCACCGTCGACGGACCGGCAATCATCGCCGAAGCCACCTCGACCCTCGTTCTGGACCCCGGATTCCAACTCGAAGTCCGGGCCGACGGTCTGCTCGAGGCCAAAGACACGGCGACGGGCGCAGCGCCTCCCGAACTGCGTCGCGGCTCAACAACGGACCAGGCCGACCCCGTGCTCTTGGAAATCTTTGGCAATGCGTTCATGAGCGTCGCTGAGCAAATGGGCGAGTCGCTGCGTCGCACCGCCCGCAGCACCAACATCGTGGAGCGGCGAGACTTTTCCTGCGCGGTGTTCGACCCCAAGGGCAACTTGGTGGCCAACGCCCCGCACATCCCGGTGCACCTCGGCGCGATGAGTGAAACCGTCCGGGCCGTGCTGCGGCTGCACCCGACGATCCTTGCGACGGACGCTTTCATCAGCAATGACCCCTCCCTGGGCGGATCCCATCTACCCGACATCACCGTCGTCAGCCCGGTCTGCGCTGCGGACGGAGAACTGCTCTTCTTCACCGCCAGCCGCGGACACCACGCGGACGTGGGAGGGATCTCCCCGGGGTCCATGCCCGCGGAGTCCACCAGCCTGGAGCAAGAGGGCGTCGTGTTTCGCGCGATGCGCGGCGTCCGGGACGGCACGCTGGACGAGGCCGCGCTGCGCCGAGCCCTCGAATCCGGGCCCTACCCCGCACGTGACCCGGATACCAACATCGCCGACCTCAAGGCCCAGCTTGCTGCCAACGTGCGCGGCGGGCGCCTGTTGGCAGAGCTTTGCAACAGCTATGGGGCAGCCGTCGTCGCGAACTACATGCAGCACGTCTGCGATGATGCGGCCCGCCAGGTGCGGCGCGCCATTGTCGAGCTCACCCCCGGGCAGCATGACTTCAGCGACTGCCTGGATGACGGCACGCGGATCTGTGTGCGGGTGACTGTGCGGACACAGCGCATGTGTATCGACTTCGCCGGCACCGCGCCAGCGCACCCTGGAAACTTCAACGCGCCGCGGGCGGTAACGACTGCCGCCGTGATCTACTTTCTGCGCGCCTTGGTGGGGCGACGCATCCCGCTCAACGAGGGCTGCCTCGAACCCGTCGAAGTCCGCATTCCGTCCGGCAGCCTGCTCGACCCACCGGCAGGGGCAGCGGTTGCGGCGGGAAACGTCGAGACGTCCCAACGCATCGTCGACGTGCTTTTCGGCGCCGTCGGCAAGTGCGCAGCTAGCCAGGGCACCATGAACAACCTGACGTTGGGCAATGCCAACTTCGCATACTACGAAACTATCGCGGGCGGCGCGGGCGCCGGCGCCGACTTCGATGGCGCCAGCGCGGTCCACACCCACATGACCAACACGCGCATCACCGACGCAGAAATCCTCGAGTCTCGCTACCCCTTGCGTCTCTGGCGCTTCTGCATCCGGCGGGGTTCCGCCGGCAACGGGCTGCATCCCGGCGGCGACGGGGTGATCCGAGAGCTCGAGCTACTGGAGGACATGCAGGGCGCGTTGATCGCCGGAAGACGCACGACTCAGCCCTTCGGACTTGCCGGCGGCAACCCAGGCGTCTCCGGCAGCGGCAGCATCGACGGCAAGGCTCTCAGCGGCACCGCAACCTTCACTGCCAGTGCCGGCAGTCGCCTCTGCATCGAAACCCCCGGCGGCGGGGGCTACGGCGTGCCGCCCAGGCGCGGCCACTCGCACTCGGGAGAACCGAACGAGGCTGCGGCGGACTGCACCCTCGCTCGGAAGTCGGGCCGGTCGTAACGGATAAAGGCTAGTGTGATCGA
>CALMUT010000286.1 GCA_937872925.1 uncultured Myxococcales bacterium
CCCACCAGTGCTCCCCGCCCTCCCCGCGGACCTCCCCCCACCGCCCCCGAACGCCCCCGCCCCCCCGGCAGAACCGCCAGTGCCGCCGCCGACTCCCGAGTCCGTCGCGCTGAACTTGCGCGGCTCGTCACTGCTGCAGGACAGGGCCAGCGCTCCGGCGAGGGCGACACTACTCAGACCAACCAGGTTGCGAACGGACATTGGGCCTCACACTTTCGCGGCAAAGGACTCAAAAACGTAAACCTCTGCGCGCTGACCTGTCAAACGCGGCTCGCTTTCGAGTCCAGCGGACCTGGGCTGTTTGCTGGCTCAGCGCGCCGCCCGCGCGCTACTTGCCCTTACAAACCGGGAACGCCCTTTCCCAGCGCTCGGTGTACGCCGGCTCTTTTGAGTGCGCTTTGTTGCCCGCGGCGTCGGATGCTTTCTTGAGCGAGCTTCTTGCCCTGGGCGCATTGACCGCTTTGCCCAAGCATTCGCCAGCGTTGCCTGCACTTGTTCTGCCCCGCAAAGGTCGAGCTCATCGCCGCGTCCTTCGTTGGCATGTGCGCGCTGCCGCAACCGCTGACCCAGACGGCGGCAAAGCCCAGAGTGAGTACCGCCCCGCATCTGCATGCGGGCAGAGGAAGCACTGAACGCGTGGGTCGTCGCCGGGGACGTGAATGGGTTCTCCGCCCGAGTTGTGAACCAAAGGTCACGCGAATTTTGCGGCAGTGAGCCGGCCCGGCAGCAGTGGCCAAAAAGCCGCCAGTTTCGCCCTCTCGCCTACATCGGCCCCTTGACGCTCCTCCGGCACAGCAAGTGCAATTGTTAGTTCTCGGAGGAAACGAACTCATGCAACTACGACATCTCTTGCCCGCCCTGATCCTGCCCGTGGCCCTGGCTGCTTGCCCCAACAACAAGAAGGACGAGCGCCTCACCCTCGGAGAAGCCGCCGAGGCCGTGACTGAAATCAGCTTCGCGTCCCAGGCCGAGAGCCTGACGTCGGCCAGCGTGGAAATCAGCACGAGCTTCACCATTGGCCAGGCCGTGGAAAACGCCGCCCAAGAGATCAAGAGCTTCGTCGCTTCGCAACTCCCTTGCGCTCAGATCACTCTCGAGAACGCCACCCTGACCATCGTCTACGGCGCCCTGCCTGGCAATTGCACCTACAAGGGTCACAAATTCGAGGGCTCGCACTCGGTCTCCGTGAAGGCGAACGCAGAGGCACAGGTCCTGGTCCACCACGAATGGACGGCCTTCTCCAACGGCAAGGTAACCGTCGACGGTAGCGCCGACGTCACCTGGGATCTTTCCGCCAAGAGCCGCCGCGTGCAGCACACCGCCACGTGGACTCGTAACTCGGATCAGTACATGGTCACCGGCAGCGGCGACCGCACGCAGTCCGTGCTTTCAGGTGGCATCCTCGAGGGCATCCAGGTCGACGGCGAGCGCAACTGGAAGACGCCCCGGGGCGAGTGGGATCTCGGTATCGACGGCGTGCAAATGCGCTGGATCGATCCAGTCCCGCAGGCAGGCAGCTACACGCTGGTCACACCCAAGGGCAAGTCGCTGTCGCTGTCCTTCAACCGAGTCGACGAGGACACCATCGCCGTCACCGTGGGCAGCAACAACGGCAGCTTCACCTTCAACGTGAACAAGATCGGATCGGTCCAAAACACCGACAGCAGCAGCTAACCGAGAAGCCGCCCTCCATGGGTTTTGGGTCGTGGCCCGGGGCGACCCGGGTGCCCTAATCCCTGCCGTGCACCCCCATCACGCACCCGCGTGGTTGGGGGTGTGCGCTTTTGTGTCGCGACGCCGCGAACTCGCCGTGCGGCCGCTCCTCGCCCGGTGCGCCGTCTTCGGCTAGGCTCCCGCGCGTCATGGCTTTTCGCTTCGGGCTCGCATGTGCGCTTTCGCTGTGCGCTTCCCACGCGTTCGCGGAGGGAGAGCGGTCCACCGGCGGGCGTCCCCCCGGGCCGGGTCCGCGGGGGCTGACGGATTCCGTGCTCCGCCCCTACGTGCGACCGCCCTTTTTAGATGACGGCCCCGCGGACGAACGGCCCGACTACGAAGTTGTCGCTCGTCCCGGACCGCGACATCACGGTGGGTTCTATCTGCGTCTGGCGGGAGGGATCGGCTTCGCGTCGGATGGCATCGAGTCCCAGGGCCAGGACTTCAAAGACGTCGAGACGGGCGAGGCCACGGGCTTCGACTCCCGCGCGTCAGGCTTCGCCTTTGCGACGGAGATCGCCCTCGGCTTCTCGCCCTTCGCTGGATTTGCCATCACCGGCGGCGCGTATACGGCGACCATGCCGTCGTCGACCTCTTCGGGCAACGCGGTCGGGCGCGGAGACTACGAGTTCGAGCTGACGCAGCTCGCGCTATTCGCCCCCGGCGTGGACTATTACATCTGGCCGACCGGCGGACTGCACTTCCAAGGCGCCGTCGGCTTTGCCACGGTGGTGATGGGGCAAGCGTATCCGAAGAACGGCGGCGACGACGCACGTTCCCACACCTCCGTGGGGCCCGGGTTCATGCTCGGCGTCGGGCACGATTGGTTCGTGAGTGACGAGTGGAGTCTCGGTATCGCGGGGCGCTTCCTTTACGCTTGGTCCAGCGGTCCGGATCCAGAGAGCGTGGACTGGAAGCACAAATCCTACGCGCCAAGCTTCATGCTCACCGCGACCTATCACTGATGGGATCGCGAAGCGTTTGCGGCCGCGTCAGCGTCTCAAAAATGACCGGCGACGTTGAAGCCGGTCATTCGCGGACTGATGCTGGGCGTGACTACGAAAGCGCTGTCCGGGGCGCGGACGATCTGAGAGCCGCCGCTAACGAGGCCGCCGATGATCAGAATCGCACCCCCGGCCTGAAAAGCTCCGTCCGCGACGATCAGCCCTTTCAGCTCCGGCTCTTCGACCTGGTTCAAGGTGAGCCAGGGCCCGAGGATCGGCGCATACATCCATGACAGCCTGCCCGGCAGGCTCAGCGCGGAGACGTAGGCGCCGGCGTAGCCGACGGACAAGAAGACGATGCCCGCTTGGCGCGCGGTGGCGCCGGGATCCGTGAAGGCCGTGCGGGTTTCGTAGCCGGCAGGGGCAGCCGCGCCTTTGGGGATCACCCGCTCGACACACTCGCCGTCGGCGCAGCGCCCGCTGACGCAGTCCCGGGCACTGCTGCATGTCTTGCCAAGCGCGCAGGGCGGACAGTCGCCGCCGCAATCCACGTCGGACTCTGGGCCGTTCTTGATGCCGTCGTGACAACTCTGGCCGGCGGGGCAAATCGACGCCCACAGCATCACGCAGAAAAGGATGCACGTGCGCAGTCGAAGCATGGCTGGAAGCTAACCTGAGTTAACGCGTTGGGGGAAGCATCAGCGCGGGACCAAGCTACGTTGGTTCGGCGCGTCGGGCGCCGGTTGGTTTTCTGGCTCGGGCAGCGGCGTTTCGGGGGCGCCACTTGCGGCGAGCGCGGTTCCGGGCGGCGCGGGCGTGGTGGCGTTGCGTTGCCGCTGGCCCAGCTCGAACCAGCCGCGGTCGAGCAGCGCGCGCCGGTCCGAACGCAGCGAGCCTGGGTGCGCCCGCTCCACTTCATAGGCGTAGGCCAGCCAACGATGCGCGTGCTTCAGATCCCCGAGCACGAGCAGGGTCATGCCGCGGTACAAGCCGTATTCGGAACGTTCCTTGGGCGTGTATTCCGCGAGCCGGTGCTCGGTGCGTTCGAATACCTCGGCGGCCTCGATGTACCGGCCGTCTGCGTAGAGCGTGCCGGCGCGCTTCACGTAGTTGCCGCAGCCCACCACCGCCGCCACCATGAGCGCGGGGAAGAGCACGGAAAGCGCCGGACGACCCATGCCCACAGGATAGCGAGAGATCCCAGCGCGCGCTACTCGCCAAGGCCGGGATTTTTGTGCTGCTTGACGCGGGATTTCCCGCCAGCCTTGCCGCGCTGCGGAGCGCGCAGTATCGCCGGCGTACCGACATGGGAATCAAAGACGAAGTAAAGAAACGTGGGCTTCAGTTGATGGGTGACCCGCGGGTCATCAAGCTGATGCAGAACGAGCAGTTCATGAAGGCGATGATGACCATCGTGCAAGTGCCCGGCAAGGTCGAGACCTTCACGGTGGAGCAGACCACGCGATTCGCCAAGAACATGCGGGTCGTCACCGAAGAAGAGCACAAGACCCTCAAGCGCCAGGTCAAGAACCTGGAAGCGGAAGTGGCGAAGCTTAAGAAGCAGCTTGAGAAGAAGTAGCGTCCGCGGACGTTCGCTCGAGCAGCCATTTCTCAATCAAGCGCCAGGTGAGGCGTGGGGCCTCGCGTCCGACGAGCAGGTCCACGTGGCCAAAGGGCAGTTCGCGGTAGGTCTTGTCCCTCGAACGCGAGCGCAGGAACGCGGGTTCGACGGACTTGGGTGCGGCCAGGTCGTCAAAGCGCCCGGAGATGACGAGCAAGGGTTTGTCGAGGGCTTCGAAGCCGCGCTCGTAGCCGAACATGCCGTCTTCGCTCTCGCCGCGTTTCGCTTGGCGTGCCCAGGAGAACATACCGCGCATGGTGGCGATGCTGCCGATGTCCATGGCCAGGGCCATGTGCTCGCGCAGCACGTGTGCTTCGACAGAGCCGCGGTGAAATCCCCGCAGCGGCAGGGGGTACAGTCTGCTGTCGACCAAGCGTCGCGCGCGGCGCACGAACCAACCGTAGCTCCGGGCGGGCACCGGCAAATTGGGCAGCTCCATGCGCGCGTCCAAGGTCAGAAACGCCTCGCCCAGCACCGTGAGCCAAGGTGAGCCGCGGGTGAAACGGTACGGCGCTCCAAGGGTCACCACCCCACGCACCCGCGCGGCTTCTTCCACCGCACTGCAGTAGCTCACGATGCCGCCCAGGGAGTGGCCCACCAAAAAAACCGGCTGGCCGCCGTTCAGGTCCTGGATGACGTCCAAGGCGCCCGGAACGTCGTCGTGCACGAAATCCAACACGGCTCCGGGCCTTTGGGCGCCCAGGTGTGCGCTGCGCCCGCGTCCACGCAGGTCGATGTTGTAGACGTCGAATCCGGCGCAGGCGAGGTAGTTGACTAGGCTGCGCGACGGCAGGTGGAAGGCGTAGCGGTTCTGCCCATAGCCGTGGATGAGCAGCACGGAGCCCCGGGTGGGGACGGCGAAACTCTCTGGATCCGCGCCGTCCGGAGTGCGGCCCGGCGGCACAAGGGCGGCACGTTTGCGCACCATCGCGATGGGCACGCGGCCCCGGGCGAGCAGCAGCTGTTTGACGAAGACAGCGTGCCTATCGACATCGACGGCCTGCTCTACGATGCGCGTGTCCAGAATCACGGGCTTCCAGGGGCGTCTTGCCCGCAGCGGCCCGGAGCGTCCAGAAAGTTCGCGGAGAAAATACGCCTTTGCTCAGGCACAGTGTGCCATGGCACAATGCGCCCACCTCTGGCACTGGTCGGCACATTTCGGGGGTGGAGGGATGAACACATGCGGATGAGAACTGCTTTTTTCGGCTCGCTTTTGACTTTTCTGTTCGGCGCTGCGCCCGCGTTTGCCCAGGGTGCGGGTGAAGACGCGCCGGCGAGCGATCCGCCCACGGAGGCGACGCCCGAGGAGGGTGCGGGAGAGGCGGCGCCGGCGGCGGAAGGCACTGAGACGGGGGAACCCGCGGACGCCAAGAAAGCGGACGCTGAGAGCGCTGCGCGGGCGGACGCCATGGCGGACGCGGCCGGAGCGGATTCGCCCATCGAGGAGCCCGGCAAGACCTACCGCTTCGTCGGACTGCGCTACCGCGGGATCATCGTACCCAAGTTCATGATGAACCTATTCGGTGATGGTGGCCGCACTGTTTACAACCACGCGGTCGGTCCTGAGTTCACCATCCGCAAGGACGGCTTCGAGTACGTATTCAGTATTTGGTACGCGTCCTATCGCATGAAGCCGACGGCCTTCAAAGCTAGCAGCGATCCGGAGGCCGCATGGGAAATCGTCGAGAGCAAGCTGAGCTCGATCTTCCTCACCTCGGACTTCTTGTGGAGCAGCGAGCTGTCGCCGGAGTTTTCCATCAACTACGGCATGGGCGCCGGTTTCGGTATCATCTTCGGCGATCTGGTCCGCGAGCAGTCGACACCGGCCAACGGCATCGCCGGGGATCCCGACGACTACATCCGTTGTATTGCGCCCGGTAATCCGAACCCGACGTACTGCGGCACCGACAACGATCACTACAACGGATACACCGAGCCGAGCTGGGCCAACGGTGGTTCCAAGCCCATCATCTTCCCCTGGCTCGTGGCGCAAACGGGCTTCCGCTACAAGCCGCACCGCAACTTTGCGGCGCGCTTGGACGCCGGCTTCGGCACCACGGGGTTCTTTGTAGGCTTGGCCGGAAATTACGGGCTCTGAGCCGGCCTGAGCTCTCTTCCGATCGCCGCGAGATGAACGCGCCCGAGCTCACCCTTCCCGACCGCTACCAGCCCATCGCATGCCTTGGTCAGGGGGGCGGCGGTGCGGTCTGGTCCGTGCGGGATCGCCACGCAGGCACCCGCGCGGCGCTCAAAGTGCTTGCGACCGACGCAAGCGAGCGTGAGATGGCCGCGCTGGTGCGTGAGGCCGTGGCCCTCTCGGGCTTGGAGGGCCTGGGCGTGCCGCGCGTCTTGGCCTTTGGCCGTCTCGCCGATGGCCGGCCGTACATGGTGCGCGAGCTGATCGAAGGAAGAAGCCTGCAACAAGTGATCGAAGCGGGCAACGACCCCATGGGCGCCCTCGAAGCACTGGCACGCGCCGCAGATCAGCTCACCGTGGTGCACCGCTCCGGCTTGCTGCACGGCGACTTCAAGCCCGCCAACGTGATCGTCGAACCCGGTGGTCACGCCACCCTGGTGGACTTAGGGCTGGCCGCACCTTGGCGCGATCAAGGCACGCAACCCGAAGGGCTGACGCCGCGCTACGCCGCACCGGAGTTGTTCCAAGGACGGCCGCTCACCGTGCGCGCGGAGATCTACGCCATGGGCGTGGCGCTGATCGAAGCGCTGGAAGCAACCCAGCGCATGGCGCCTGCCGCGCGGGAACGTCTGGACGCGGTGGCCCAGCGCGCTACGGAAACGGATCCGAGCAAGCGCTATCCCTCCGCGGACGAATTTGCCGCAGCCTTGCGCCACGCGGCGGGCGTTGCCGGCAGCGCAAACCACAATGAAGAGCCCGGCCTCTGGCCCATCGTGGGCACCGATGCCACGGCCAACGCCCTGCTCGCCGCGGTGCAGTCCTTGCCGCGCGGCTCCTGCTTGCGGGTGACGGGCCCGCCTGGCGCGGGGCGTAGCGCACTGTTGCGCCGGACCGCGTGGTCCCTCGGCATCGAGGGCAAGCCCATGCTGTGGTTCGACGAACACATTGCCGCTGCTCCTCGCGCCGTCGAGGCGGAGCTGGCCGCGTTTGGCTCCTTCGCGGGCGTCACGGTGCTCGTTGACGACGCGGACGCTCTAGACGATGCGGCATGGAATGCGCTGCTGCAGGCCCGGGACGCCGGCGGCAAGTTGGTGGTCGCGGGGGGCGAGCGGCTCGGCAATGTGGCGAAGCTCTTCGAAATCCCACCCCTCGACGAAGCCGCGGCCACGGACTTGGTGCGCCGAGCGATCCCGTCCCTTACCGGATCGCTGCTGGAGCGCGTGGTGGAAACAAGTGGTCGTCGGCCGGGTGAGCTGCGGCGCATTGTGCGCGCGATCGCCAGCGAAGCGGTCGCATCTCAATCGGACATCGAGCGCATCCTTTCCGAAGAGGTCCTCGGCGCGCAGGAGCTGCCCGAAGAGCCGCTACAGCGCGCGGAGTATTTCCTGGATCGCGGGCGCTACAACGACGCGCGTGCCGTGCTGGACGTGCTGTCGGAAGAAGATCCCCTGCGCGTCGCGGTACTGCGTGCTCGACTCTCGATCGGCTTGGGTGAAGCCGGCGCGGCGCTTCAGATCCTGCGCGGCGTGGAAAAACAAGCCCGCGAGGCGTCCGCGGGGGAACTGGGCAAGAGCTGGCGTGTGATTTTCGCGCGCGCGCATTTCGGCATGGGCGAGTACGAGCAAACCCTCAGCCTAGCGCAGCCTTTGCTTGAGGAGCCCGGCGCCGTGGGCGCGGAAGCGCTGGCGTTCCGCGGGGCGGCACTGTCGTTTTTGGGGCGACACGACGAGGCGCAGGCCGACATGCAGCGCGCGGTCGAGCACGCACGGGGCGCAGGGCTGCCCCGCGCCGAGGCGGTGGCGCTGGCGTGTCTTGGCGTGGCCATGCAGCGCAGCGACCGCGCTGACGACGCCAAGGCAGCGTACGAAAACGGCATTGCGGCCGCAGAGCGCGCTGGTGACGCGGGCATGCTGGCCACGCTGCAACTCAACCTCGCGAGCCTGTTGAAGATCCAGGGCGACATCGCCGGATCCATCGAACGTTGCGAAGCGGCATTGGATATGGGCAAGCGCTCCGGGCGGCGCTCGACCATGCGCCAGGCGTTGCTCAACCTTGCCAATACGGATCTCTATCTTGGGCGTTTGGCCCGCGCCCGCACCAGCATCGAGCTGCTGGCAGCAGAGCGCGAGAGCCTGCCGCCGACGCAGGTGGCGCAGTTCCTGGGGCTGCGCGCGGAGCTGGAGGCGAAGCAGGGCGCGCAAACCGAGTCCGAGGCCTCTTATGAAGAAAGCGCCTGCGCCTACGAAGCCCTGGCGCGTTTTCACGACGCAGCGGAAGCGCGCCTCGAGGGTGTGCTGCTGGCGTCACGCACGGATGTGCCCGACGTGGGTGCGCTGCGGAAGCGATTCGAGCAGGCCAAGGGGCAGCTTGGCGAGACTCCCGTGCACCGGCCACTGTTGTGCCTGTGTGCGGCGCGCATCGCATGGCTCGGCGGCGAAGAGACCCTGGCGCGCCAGCGGATCGACGAGGCCCTTGCCGCTGCGCGGGACGGCGGCCAGCGGGAGTGGCTGTGGCGCGCCCTGGAAGCGCGGGCGGAGCTTGAAGAAGACGGCGGCCAGCCCATGCGTGCGCGACGGGATCGTGAAGAGGCGCTTTCGGTGCTGGAGGGCATCGGCGAGCGACTGCCGCGGGATTTGCGCGAGGTGTATTGGAACGATCCGCGCCGGCGCACCCTGCGCGAGAGTGTGCAGGGTGAGCTTTCCGTCGCGCCGACAGCCCATGCGCCCTTGGACCTGTTCGCCAGCCCGGGAGCGCCGAAGACGCTGAAGGCCGCCAACCGCACTAGCGTGTCCAGCCTCACGGTCACACCCCTGGAGCAACGCCTGGCCCGGTTGCTGGAAGTCAACGCCGAGCTGGCCGGCGAGATCGATCTGGAGCGCTTGACCGCGCGCATCACGGAGTACGCCGTCGAGATGCTGCGCGCAGAGCGCGGCTTCGTCCTGTTGATCGAGGACGACGGCTCGCTCACCGTGCATGCGTCCCGCATCCGCGTCGGAGACGAACACGCGGAGTTTTCGCGCTCCATCGCGCGCACCGTGGTCAGCAACGGCGAAGCCATCGTCAGCTTGAGCGCTCAGAATGACGCACGCCTGCAAGGCTACGCCAGCGTGCACGCGCTTTCCCTGAGCTCCGTGGCCTGTGTGCCGATCCTGGCGCCCTCGGGCGGCGCCATTGGCGCGCTGTACGTCGAAACCCATACGCGCTCCGCAAGCCACTTCGAAAAAGAGCTGCCCATGTTGCGGGCGTTTGCGGACCAGGTGGCCATCGCCATCGAAACGGCTCGCCTCGTCGGTGAGAACCAGCGCCGCGCGGACGAACTCGAAAAGACCAATAGCGAACTCGAAGAGGCCCAAGAAGAGTTGCGAGAGCTACTGGGGCACCGCACAAAGAAGCTGAACGCGGCCCGGCGCAAGCTGCGGGACGCGCGGGACACGCTGTACAGCCACTTCGGTTATCAAGGCTTGGTCGGCACCAGCGACACGATGCGGCGCGTGTATTCCCTGATCGAACGCGTGAAAGACACGGACGTGCCGATCCTGATCACGGGTGAAAGCGGCACGGGCAAAGAGGTCGTCGCGCGTGCCATCCACAACGCGTCCGAGCGCTCGAAAAAGAAGTTCTTAGGCGTCAACTGCGGGGCCATTCCCGAGCACCTCTTGGAGAGCGAACTCTTCGGCAACGTGAAGGGCGCGTTCACCGGCGCGGACAAAGAGCGCAAGGGCCTGATCCGTGAGGGCGAAGGTGGGACCGTCTTGCTCGACGAGATCGGGGAGATGCCCCAAAAGATGCAGGCTGGACTCTTGCGCGTGCTTCAGGACCGCAAGGTGCGCCCCGTGGGCGGCACCGACGAAGAAACCGTGGACGTGCGCTTCATTTTCGCAACCAATCGCGATTTGGAAGCCATGGTGAAAGCCGGGACGTTCCGCGAAGACCTGTACTACCGCATCCACGTGGTGGAAGTTTCGCTGCCGCCGCTGCGGGATCGCGTGGAAGACGTGCCGCAGCTGGTCGACTTCTTCTTGGGCATTTTCTCGGCGCGCTACAAACGCGAAAAGGGCACGCTGTCCCGAGCGGCCATGCGTCGGCTCACGGCATTTTCGTGGCCTGGCAACGTGCGACAACTGGAACACGTGCTGCTGAACGCTTGGGTGCTTTCCGACAACGCCGAGCTCAACGTGGAAGATTTCGACCTGCCGGACGCCATGCAGCAACAAATGCGAGAGCGGCGCCTCAGCGAACGACCGCCGCCGCCATCAAGTCACGCGCCGGCGAGCTCCACGCGCCCACCGAAGAGCACCATCAGCCAACACCGGCGGGACGAGCGCGAGACGATCCTCAAAGCGCTACAAGCCTGCAACTGGAACCGCGTCAAAGCCGCACAAATGGTGGGCATTCCCCGGCGGACGTTTTACCGCCGGTTGAAAGAACACGGGATACAGTAGGGTCTGGCGCTCGGGTTCGGTGTCGGTGTCGGGGGCCGTGTCGGGCTCGGTGTCGGTGTGCCGTGGCGGGTGGCTGCGTTGGTGTGAGTGGCGGGTGACAGTGTCGGGTGGCGGGTGACAGTGTCGGGTGGCTGTGTCGGAGGCGGGCTCGGCGTCGGTGTCCAGTGTCGGGTGGGGCGATGGAGCAACGTCGCTTGCGGTGCTCGTGCCAGGCTGGGGCCTGGCACTGCGCTCGCAGGCGGTTTGGGCGGGTGGGGCGGGGGGCTGGCGGGTTGTGACCCCTTCCCGCGCGGCGGGCCCTCTTTAGGGGGTCCCAAGGGGCTTCAGGGGGTCGGGGACCCGCCCCCCCGCGGGGGCCGCCAGAAGACACAATCACGCACTGAGCAGGCTCAGCGCCGGCGCACGCAATCCGCGGCGCCGGCGCTCCGCCAGCCCAGCCCGAAGGTAGTCTGAGCTGCTAAGCCAGCCCGTGCTAGGCCAGCCCGAAGGCAGTCTGAGCTGCTGAGGGCGGTACAAGGTCTGTACCTGGGGCTGTGACTCAGTCCGGGACGAGCGCGTTGATTTCGCACAACGCGCTCTGGTTCAGCCGATGTGCTCGAGGCATGACCCCTCCGCGCCAAGTGATCCCTGGTCAGCCACCGCGCTGGTCGTCGAAAAATGTCCAACGTCGTGAAAAACGACGCAACTGGGAGGCGGGTCGGACCGAAGGGCCTCGCATGTCCAGTCATTTGCGAGCTGTTTCCCCCCGTGGCGGCGGCGGCTCGGGCTCTGCACGTCTTGGGCCAGACAAGTTGAGCACAATCTGCACAACTCGAACACTCTCGCCAAGGCGTCTGAATTCTGTGATGATGGCAGGGGAGTTGTCGCCACCGAGGGGCCGCAACATCGCGATTGAACTGCGGGGTTTCTTCGTGAAGACGGGCGAACGACATTGCGCAACGTTTGAGTGGGGCGCCCAAACATGAAGCCGTGGAGCTCGACGCCGCCCTCCGGGATCTGCGTGCTGGTCGTCGACGACGACGAGGTCCTGCTTCGCTCCACCCGCAACATGCTACAAGCCCGCGGACATTCGGTGCTTACTGCCACGAATCTCGCTGAAGCCATGGAGCAGGCCAGCATCCAGCTGGTGCATGTTGCGGTCCTGGACTGGGTGCTGGAGAAAGAGAGCGCGGCGGAGGTTTGCGCAGCGCTGGAACAGCTCCCACAGCCACCCGTCGTCATCGTCGCCACCGGGCAGCTGGGCGAAGAGGTGATGCAGCGTTCCTACGCGATCGGCGCCTGCGCCCACCTGCGAAAGCCCTACAATCCCGACGAGCTGGACGGATTGATCCGCAACCTCCACCGACTCCGCACCGAGAGTTCGATTCCGCCGCCCAGCTGCTCGCCTTTCCACGTCGATGACGATCTCGATCAAGTCAGCGTGGACGGCACAGTCCAGGCACAGGTCGAACTGATCCGGTTCCTGAACCGCCATCTCGATCAGGTTGTAAGTCTAGAAGACGTGCGTTTGCACCTGAACGCAGCATCCAGGCACTCGACCCAACAGTTCGTGCACGAAGTACGCAAGCGGCTGGATAAGCACAGAAAGCTCATCAAGACGGTGTCAGGCGGACTCCTGGTCTGCTCGAAGAGCGCGAAGCCGAAGGGCGCGCAAGAGTAGGCGAAAACAAGATCTGAAGCGCGCCACGCAGGCCGTCCAACCCACTGCGACGCCGCGCCGCGCGCGCGAGCCGCCCGAGGGATTCCGCCGCTGTCGCCTACCGCGCGGTCCGCTCGCGCGCCCCAGCGCGTTGCGCGCGCACGCCGAGCAGCGCCGCGCCAAGCTGTAGGAAAAGGTGCGCAAAAAACTGAAGAAAACTGAACGCCAGATCGCGTCCGGATCCCGTAGCCTCCCTCTCCGCGGGAGGTGTATTGGTGTTGGGGAACGGCAACGGGGAGAGCGCGCGACATTTGGCGAACACGCCAAGCGTCCGCCTTCCGCCCGCTGCAGCACGCTCACTCGCAACCCAAACCAAGGCAGCCTCATGAACCGTTTCCCGAACCTCCGTCTCTCCACCTGGCTCGTCGCCGCCGCCGTGGCGGCCCTCGCCCCCAGCTGCGGCAGCGACGATTCCCCCTCCAATCCAGGCAGCAAGCAGCTCTGCCAGCCCGGCAGCACCCAGCCCTGCACCGGCCCCGCCGCCTGCCAAGGCGGCCAGACCTGCGCTTCTGACGGCAAATCCTGGGGCAGCTGCGATTGTGGCGCTGCGGGCAGCGGCGGGGGTGGCGCAGTTGGAGGCGGCGGAACGGGCGGCGTGGATGCGAGTGCGGGAAGTGGGGGAACCAGCGGTGCTTCGGGCAGTTCGGGGGCAGGTGGGAACTCAGGCGGCGCCGACGCGGGTGGAGACGCGCAACCGCCGGGACCGCTGGACGATCCTTGCCCCGGCCAGAGTCCGTTGGTGGATCACATCGACATCAATTGCTCGGACCAGTGCCAGGCGACGGATACGGCGGCGTGTGCAGCGATGACGGCGAGCTGTGACGTTCCCACCTCGACCGTCGCGACGGTGAACAGTCCCAGCGAGCTGCCCTTCACCATCCGCTTGCCCGCCAACCCGGGCGCTTCGTGTTCTTGCATAGGCACCTCGCAGAACTACCCGCCGCAACACGTGCTCTGGATTCGCCTCGCTCCTGGCGTGAGCGCAAAGACGCTGTGGGTGAAGATCGACAAACCCTGGTACGTCATCGCGCCGCTGGGATCCACTTACGATGGCTGCGTTGGCGACATCTACCACCAACCCGTACCTTGGATGAAGGGTTGCGCAACTGTGCTCGGCGGGACCGGCGCTGGCAGGTGGATCGGCGTTGGAACCAACGATGCAAACGCACCGTCGAGAACGTTGGTCGTGCGTGCGCCTTGGGCGACGGGAACGACATGTCCGGAGACCTGGCAGTGACTCGAAAACGGAGCGGCGGCATGAAGACGGATGAGACACAGCCATGAAGCTCGCAGGTGCTGTCCTAGCCTGCATCGGGCTGCTGGCCCTGCCGGCGACGGCGAGTGCCTATCGAACGGCGGAAGACCTGCCGCAATTTGCGGGTGCGGGACCCGTGGGCTGGCGCCAAGCGAGCGTCGAGTTCGTCGTCTCCGATGTTGCGCCGACCAGCCTTGCCGTCGATGATGTCGTGCGCGCAGTGGATGCGGCGGCTGACACCTGGGGTGTGGCCCAGTGCAGCGCGCCCGCCTTTCAGGTCGGCGGCCTGACCTCCCTGCCCGCCGTCTCGGGCGACGGCCGAAATTCAATCGAGTGGGTCTACTCCGGCTGGGTGAAACGCGGCTTTCCAGCCGCATCCCCCGGTGCGACGGACGTGTTGTACGAGAAGAAAGACGGCGCCTGGCAGATCGTCGAGGCGGACATCTACCTGAACGCCGAACTGTTCAAGTGGTCGAAGCTCCCAGGCAAATCCGTCTACGTCGACGCTGTGTTGGTGCACGAGCTTGGGCATGCGCTCGGACTCCTTCACCCTTGCGAGATCGCCAAGCCGGTGTCCGATCAGTCGGCGCCCAACTGCGATGCAGTCGCGAGCGCGACGGACACCACGATGTACCCCGAATATGACTCGGGGCAGGACGGCCTCGACGATGACGACGTGGCCGGGCTGTGTTTCCTCTACCCCAAGTCGTCCTGCGAGCAGACCGGGTGCCCGTACGGTTTTTCGTGCGCGAACGGAGGCTGCGAGCGAACTTGCGGTAGTGGCGAGCCGTGCAGCTCGGGCTCAGGTCAGCTTGGGGATCCTTGCCTCGAGGGCAGCGAGTGCGCAACCGGGGTCTGCGCTGAGGGCCGCTGCATGCAGGGATGCGGTACCGCGCCGGGCTGTGGTTCGGACGAGTGCACAATTGCCGCGGACGGATCGCGCTATTGCAAAAGTGCGTTGGGGGGCTTGGGGGATGCATGTGACGCGCCGGCGGATTGTTTGGGGCAGCAATGCATTCAGGCCGGAGGCTCGCCCCCGCTATGCACGCGCACCTGCGGCTCCGGCTGCCCTACAGGTTGGAACTGCGCTTCGGTCGACGGACGGGACGTCTGTTCGTTGGGCAACCAAGTCGAGGCAGAGGGAGGCGGCTGCGCGCTTGCCAGCCGTCCCGGGTCCGATCACCTCGCGTACGCATTCTTGTTGAGCGTTATTTGCGCTGGTGCGGCGCGTCGAAGGCGCCGAGGTCGAGCTACCCAGTTGGAGTAGGAGAGAGCGATGCAAACTTGGACGATAAAGCGCGCCGTACTGGTGCTGATTCTGGTCGGCATGACCATCGCAGGCTGCAGCGACAGCAGCAGCGACAAGCTTCGTCTCTTGAGCGACACCAACGCCGACGACGCCGAGCGGATTCGGCTTCGCGAACTCCAGACGATGAAGGTCGTAAACGTGAGCGCATCTGGTGAGAAAACGGAACTCGGAGTTCCGGTCGGAACGTACACGGAAATGTTGACGTCAGGACTTCCGGAAATGGCCCTGCTCATCTGTGCGACGGAACTGGGGCTTTCGTCGACGGAATCATGCACCCACGATGCACGCTTGGGCGCGCATGCCTTGTGCTCGGCAAACATCTTTCTCGAGCTCGCCACCGTTCGCGCGACACCCATGACGCTCACATATGACGGCACGACGTACCTGGCCGGCGCGCAGTCCACACCTGTTAAAGCGGCGTTGGCACGGTATGCAGCCTTTTTGGCAGAGGATGCTTTCCGTGCCTTCCTGCGCGCCCTCCGCTACGCAACCGGAAGTACGTCCGGCGGATGCAATCTCACCTACGCAATGAGCAGCGAGGCAAACACGGCTCAGGTGATCGGGCCTGGTTTCGTGGATGCCTACACGACCTACCAAGAGGCGATGAACGTGTTCACGCGCAACACCGTCTCGGCGGCAGATGCCCAACTGTCGTCCACTGCTTCACTCACACAAGGTACGTCTTGGGCAGTGACCGGCGGGGCACTTTCACGAGCGGCCGCGGCGCACGCGCTCGTGGGTGGAGACCCCGGACTGTTCGGCTCGACGTCCGTGAGTGACACCGATTGGTGCTCCGTGCCAGAGCCGACACCAAGCGTCCGCGCGGCGATCGAGGTCTTCCGCGAGGCTGGGACAGATCCGGCGGACATTCTCGCAACGGAGACAGAGTTGCCGTTGCTTACGCTGCTGGAGGATTTGGGCGATTGCATGGGGGAGTGCAGCTCCACTCAGGGCAGTCCGGGCGCCCCGAACTTCAGTGTGCGAGAGCGATTGGCCGACCGTTGGGGACAAGAGGACTCGCTTCTCGCCACATCAACCCCCAGCCTTTTCGAGTACTTCAATCTGACCAAGGCCGATTTTCAGGCGGCACGCGAGTATCTTGCGAGCGAGATCAAGGTGTTCTCCCGGTCGCGCACGGCCATCTTGTCGCCGCCTCCCAAGGCCGGCGGAGGGACCGTCAACGTTCCGCTATTTGCGGGCGTGGCAAACCCGGCGCCAGTGAGGCCGCCCCAGTACTTTGCTGCGCTGGCAAAGCCCGGACCGCTACGTCCCGCGACCCCGAACGGGGTCGTGGCGAATCCCTACGACCTAGACGTTTCTGCTTTCATCGACTGGGCACTCACTTCTGCGTCGACGGAACTACTGCAGGCGCAGGCCGTTCCCGACCCGGTTTCGCGAAGTCAGTTGCTCGATCCGGTAGCCGCGCTGGTTGCTGAGTCGACCCATGATCGGCTCGGTCGGCTGACGGTGTTGCACTTCTCAAGTTGGAACACTTTCTACGCGAATGGCCTGGGCGCGAGTGATGAGGCTCGTATCGTGCGCGGTGAGGATGGTCTGGCCTGCGCGACCACCGGATCGATTGAGGGCGCGCCGTGCGACATCGACTCGCCCGAAATAACGGTGTCGAATCTGCCCAACCAATCGTTCGGATACGGCGGATTCAAAGAAACCGTGTTCGGCTCGTGGAATCCACCGATGGGGGATGCGTTGGAAGGGCGATTTTACCTCGTTCGAAAGCAATCCGCGGGCGGTAGTAAAACCTTCGAACCGCTGGTTGGATTCACGTTCTCCCCGGGTGCGGGAGACTACACGGAATCGTACCCTATCGTCGTCAGCGCGGAGCGTCGTGCGGGTGAACTGCTCGCTCCCGATCGAAACTGGTGCTCACGCAACCGAGTCACATGCGCCGGCGTCGAAATGGACGCGCGGATTCCATTGGAGGACGAGCTTTCGGACGACTCAAATGGGGTAGAGAATTCATGGCGGCACTATGTCGATGTAGCACGCCGTGCCGCAAAAGACGCTGATGCTTTGGGCGAGGCTGTGCTGGCTGCTGGGGAAGGCGTCGCTTCGACGGAGTTGCTGGTCGCGGGTCGCGCGGAGCAGGCGATGGAGGAGGTTCAGAAGATCTGTGGTGCCGACATCGATATCGAGCAACTGCGGGGCACCGTCAGTGCCAACGGCGGGCTGGAGAACCTGCGCACTGAGACTTCGTGCTCGACGGACACCGAGTGCGCTTCGGTTGGCGACCCGAACGTAGAGTACCACTGTGCTGGTGGGTCTTGCGTTGGAGATCTGTTGAAGACGATATCCGCCGCCGCCGACAAGGATCCGGCGATCCAGAGAATCGCAGCGTGCGTGGATCCCGGCACGGTTCAGGACTTTGTGACGCTAGGTTCCCAAAATCTGTGCGTGTGGATGAAGGGCGGTGACCTGACGCAGGTCTGCGCGGACCAGAGTCCGGCCTTCCCGTGCCCAATACTCGCGTCCGACACGGACGAACCCTGTAGCCAGCTCTTGCCTCCCGGCTGGGACTTCGTCCTCTAACCCCCCCCCCCCCCAATCTCCACTAAGCTTGGATACTTCGACTTCGCCAACGAGGGTGCGGGCCTTCCGCACCCTGTGTGCGAGAGCATCCGCAAGCTGCGGCGCAGTAAGCCGGACAACGTAGCGCTTTCTGAAGTCATATCCTCGGAGCTCTTTCACCCATCAACGTTCTACCCGTTCGCCCGCCAGATCAGGTTCGAACCACGCTTCAACTCGCATTCTGCGGTGCTACTCGGCGACGCAACGGTGTTTCAAACGGGCGACGAGTGGGACGGGCTTTCCTTCGGCTGGCCCTGTGCCCCGCGCACGGGTGTCGCCTGTCCTGCTGGTGACGCCTCCCTGATGTGCGCCGTCCAAGCGTCGAATCAGTGCGACACTCCGACCTTGCGCGCCCCAATCAATCGCCGTCTTCTGGATGCGGTTACGGCCCTGCGCGGCATGGTCACGGCAAATGGAAACACAGCAACGGAGTACCCCACGGGAGTGCCCGGAATGGGTAACTACGTCTACGGCGCACCTATCGGCGGCGTGTATGTGGGGAAAACAAGTGAGTTCACGCGACCCCGTAACGGGAAACCGCCCGTGGTCGTGCACGAGACGGTGAATGCAACGACCCAAAATGTGGATTCCCCATGGGCATCAGCTTCCAGGGTGGACAAGCTCACGTACTACTACGTGCTGAGTGCGGACCCGGGACTGCGGGAAGCCTGGCGGGAGCCTGGCCCGATAGTCTACACCACCCCACAGGACGACTCCGACCCGCTCAACGGGCCGCCGACCTTTGTGGTTGTCACGGTTAGCCCGCGAAATCCTCAGGGCGATGGCGGCGGGGGACCAGACGGTTTCTTCGCAGGTCTCTCAACGGCCGGCAAAGCGTCCGTCGGGGGCTTCCAGCACTATCTGGCAAACTACAACGCCTCCTTCGGCTCCGGCGACTCTCAGGCCCTGTGGTGGACGCCCAAGGAACTGAGTCTCCAGTACAATAGTTTTTGGTTCAAGAACACGGGCGTTCAAAAGCCGGTGGACACCGATCGGGCAGCGCTTGATGCTCTGGAACTTGCGTGTGAAGTGGGCCGCGGCTCGCAATCCCCCCAATGCGACTTGAGGGATCCACCAGACATCGCGGCGACGGGATGGGCTGCGGCGAAACAGTACCTAAATTGCGCGGCAACGGAAGTCCAAAGGCAAGGTGCGCTAACGGTCTTCGCGGGCTTCCCGGTGAAGGCCATCGATGCGCTAAGAAAAGAGTCGAAGGTGGGCGCGTTCCCGGCGCTTGGGGGTGCCTATGGCGCGGCTGTGTCGCGCCTGCGCGCCGGCTTGGTGGACATGGCCGAGGTCACGCCGCTGATCGCTTCGGAACTGCGGTCGTTTGGCACGGACCTAGAGCAAGTGGAAACGTCTGTCGCACTCACAAAAATCCAGGAGGAAAAAAACGAAGTCCAGTTCCTGGCCACAGCTGCGAACCAGACCGCGGAGTGCATCGCGTCAAGCATGAGGACCGTTGGTCTTGACTCGGCGGTCAAGCCTGGTCAGGTCGGGGCGGCCGCCGTCACGTGCATGAACTCCATTGCCCAAATCGCGTTTGCGGGCAAGCTCAAGGACCTTGGCAATGACCAGGCGAACCTGGAGGCCGAACAAGCTCGGTTGGAGTTTAGGCAGCGCTTTGAAACCCGAGCCAAGAACGTGCAGACCTTCGCTACGCGCCTGACCAAGGCCTCGGACGAGATCGACGCTTCCTTGGCGGAGATTGAGAGTCTGCGCGACCAAGCCCGCCGAGCGCTGTATCGCGCGCTGCTCGATAGCTCTACGGTGGGGAAGAAGCAGGCCACGCTACTCTCCATCGGCAAGGCGCGGTTCGCCACTGCTCAACGCCGGTACGAAGCGGCGAGGCAGAATGCCGTGCTGGCCGCTTTCATCGCGAAGCGTTCCGTCGAGACGCGGCTTGGCGTGCGGCTTTCGTCCCTCAAAGAGGACTTGCCGCTGGTCGCGGCCCCTCACTCATGGGAGTCGACGGTTTGTTCGTCGAGCGGCGTCAGTTTTGACGACATCGTGCGTGAAGGTGGCGCTAAGGACTACGCCGACGCGTACATTGGCGACTACGTCGATAAGCTCGAGAACGTGGTGGAGTCCTACCGCTTGGTGAACAACTTCCACGAAGGCACGGACACGGCGGTTGTGTCGCTGAAGGACGACTTCAATCGGA
The DNA here is from genome assembly GCA_937872925.1 of uncultured Myxococcales bacterium. GTDB lineage: Bacteria > Myxococcota_A > Polyangia > Polyangiales > Polyangiaceae > JACKEA01. The sequence goes on from CALMUT010000286.1 coordinate 19,871, forward strand.
TCAAGAAGGACTGCCCAACGTCGGTGAACAACCTGTTGTATCACGCGGGTGATCCTTCCGCGGCCGGCGTGGAGCCGGTCGGCAGCGCGGTGACGGACTTCCCGAACCTGCCCGAGAACAAGTGGGCGCTCGCCGGCTGCCTGACCGGGGAGCCAGATTGCGTCGGGATCTCAGTGCTCGGTGGGGATGCGGCGCCGTTCGTTCCGAGTGTGCAGAAACTCTCCAGCGTTCAAGGTTTTCGTGTGAGCTTTGGCCCAGAATCTGGAACCTGCTCGGGCACCTGCGGATATCAGCAAGGTGCCTACCTTGCCCAGCGTCTCGATCTGGTGCCTGGCAAGTACCGCCTGAGCTGGCACACCCGGCAGCCGCCGGACCAGGTGCCCGCGGCAGTCGAACTCGACGGCATCGGGCTGGCCACGCTCAGCGGCCCGTCGGTGACTGCTGTCGGTATTGAGGGTGCGCTGGATGTCGACCCGGATCCCGGCGCGACACTGAAGTGGCATCGCCGCTGGCAGCTGTTCGAGGTGAGCACAACCGGGACGTACGCTGTGTTGATCGGTCCGTCGGGCTCAGCGGGTGGAATAGTGGACCTCGCCGCGGTCATGCTCGAGAACGCTCCCGGCGCCAAAGACACGGACCTGCCGGCAACCTTCGCGAACACCGGCGAGACCCTGACTCGAATGTTGCCCACCTGTGCCGACACGGACGGCGGCGTGTTCCGCGCTACGAAGTGGCGGCGGGGCTGCGTGCAACTGTGTTCCGATGGCTTCGCCGCTTCCTGCGATGGTGCCGCGGCTCAAACGTATTGTTATCGCGAGACGCTCGTCTCCTTCTCGCAGGCCGACATTGATTCCGGCAGAGTGTTCGGCGCGTCGGGCATCGCAAAGGGCAACTTCAACTATCGAGTCGAGCGGATCGGTGTGAACTTTGTGGGCACAGGTCTGCGCAGCTGCGAAAGTTCCTCAAGCCCGCAGTCCTGCTATGGGTCCGGCCATTGGACCTACTCCTTGCAGCACGGCGGCCCGTATCATGTCCGCAATTACACCGGCCAGGACGTCGAGGTCCAACTCTTCACGGGGAACATCGAGCATGCGCGCGGCTTGGCCGCGGAGCGCTACCTGACCAACCCAATTTCCAGCGCTGACAATGAGTTGATGGCAACGTACATGCGTCGAGAGTTCCAGGGCCGACCGCTGGATGGAACCTTCGTACTTCGGGTCTGGGAAGAGCCGGGTCTCAACTTCGACGCGATGGAGGATGTGCAGCTCGCTCTCGAGTACCGCTACTGGACGCGCTTCAAGTGAGGGTGTGCCATGGACCCTCTTTCGACCAGGCAACTCGGCAGCGCGCAACGGTGTGAGCCATGAGCCGAACGAGCGGCCAGGCAGCGGCGACCCGCACGCTGTTGGTCGCAGCGCTCGGCGCGGCATGTGCGGCCGCCCTGATCGCCTGCGGCTCCAGCGACTCGGCGCTCGGTGCTGCGGGCGCGTCCGGTGCCGGCGCGCAAGGTGGCCACGCCGGTGCTGCGACTGGTGGCACGGCGGGCAGTGGAGGCGTCGCGGGAAGCGATGCCTCCGCGGGGGGCAGCGACACCGGCACGGATGCCGGCGCGTCTGGAGCGCCGGGCGATGCCGGGGCGGATGGGGCAGCAGACAGTTCGAGCGCAGACGGGGCCGGGGGAGGCGACGGCGCTAGCGACGCGGGAATCGACGCACCCGTGTCGACCTATTGCGGCGACGGCATCCGCGATCCCATTACCGAAGAGTGCGACGACGGCCCTGGCGCTTCGACCGCGGATTCCTGCTCTGCAAGCTGCCGCGTGCAGGACCTGCTCTTTGCCGCGGGCCCGGGGTCGAGCCAAGCGGACAAGCGCACGCCAGGGTCCGGGCGGCACACGATCGCTGCGGGCGACGGTGGCTTCGCGATGGTGTTCCTGGAGCAAAGCCTGCAGCCGATGGCCGTGCGGCTTCGCGCGTTTGATACCAAGGGCGTCCCCGGCAATCTGGTTACCGTCGCGCAGGACGCGACGATCACGTCCAGCGCCGCTCCCGTGATTGCCGCGCTGCCCGGCGGAAAGTACGCGGTGGCGTACACAGACCTGAACGCGGATGGATATGGGCGCGGTGTGGCGCTCCGGATCGTCGACGCCGCTGCGGCCAGCGTCGGTGCGCTGGTTCGCGTGAACACCGTCACCCATCTCAACCAGGAAGCGCCCGACGTGATCTGGACCGGGAGCGCGCTCGCCGTGGCGTATAGGGACGAGTCGAATGTACTCAACAAGGGCGACGTGCGCCTGCGCAGCTTCAGTGCCAGCGGTGGCAGCATCGGCGCTGACGTCGCGCTGGCAGCCTCCAAAAACGGAGAAGGTTCCGTTGCGCTTGCGGCATTTGCGGGCGGGTACGCAGCGGCATGGTGGGACCTAGGAGCGGGAACCCAAGACCTCGTCGTTCAAGCTGGCAGCAAGAAGTGGAAGTGGTCGCTTCTCACCGCTGGAGTGGCGCAGAGCCTGCCGTCCTTGGTGGAGCTGGACCAAAGCCGGCTGCTCGTGGTGTACGCGCTGGGCGGCTCCGGCGGCACGGTGCCGCGCCTGTACGGTGCGGTGTTGGACACGAGCCAATCTAGCTCGCCGCCGCCTTTCGACATTGCGCCTCTGCTCGAGCCCTACGCCAGCGACAGTAGCCTCGGTCAGGAGCAGCCTGCCGTTGCGCGGGCTGGAAACAGCATCTTCATCGCATGGAAGTCGGACTCGATATCGGGTGGCACCATCGGTACCGAGCTGTGGCTCAAGGAGGTGCCGCTCTCGAACAGTGCCGGCACGCTTGCCTTGAACTTCTCCTTCGCGGAGATCGCATTGCCTCGCAGCAGCGCTCACACCGTTGGGCACCAAAGCCTGCCCAGCTTGGCAGCGATGCCGCCCGGGCTCGGCGCAGCGCTGGCGGCGGGCTGGGAAGACCGCGGTCACGGATTCGGATCGACGCAGGGCACTCCGGACGTGGTCGCGCAGTTCATGCCGGTGCCGATCGTGCGGCAGCCCAGCGAAGGAGGCCTCGAATGAAAGCGCGTACCCATTGGTTCGTCGGGGTCGGCTTGGCGGTCGTGGCTGCGGCGCTGCCCGCTCTGGCGCAGACGGCCAACGAACCGGCCGAAGCGGACTACTCGGATCTCGCGCCGGTCCAGTCCGCCGAGCCCACCGCGTCGTCCTCCGACGACAAAGCGATGTCTTCCGCAGGCACAGTCAACGACACGCCCATGGAGCCGGCGAAGGCGAGCAATTCGACGACGCCGAAAACGCCGGAAGTGCCGCCCACTGACACGTTGGCGCTGCCCAGCGGCGCGGACAAGAGCGGCGTCACCAGCAAGAGCATCAGCGTTCCAAAGGGTTCGGGGACCATTCAGGGCATGGAAGAGAGCTTCAGCGCGCAGCTCTCTACTGGCATTGCGACCTTCTCGGTGCCCTTTGCGCTGCCCGCGGCTCGCGGCGGTGCACAACCTTCTCTCGGGCTCTCGTACAGCTCCAGCGGTGGCGTCGGCGTGGCCGGCGCCGGTTGGTCCGTCGGGGTTCCTTTCATTGCTCGCCAGACCGATCGCGGGGTGCCCAACTACGCGGACCAAGCGCAGTGGCACCCGAATCAGGATCGCTTCGTCTTCAACGGCGGCCAGGAGCTCGTGCCCATCTGCCTGGTCGGTTCCGGAGGGACCTGCACTGGTGCCCAGACCGGCGAAGTGATGCCCGTCTGGGCCTCCGGTTGGCAGTACTTCCGCCCACGGGTGGAAGGATCGTTCTTGCGCTTCTTCTGGTCGCCGGATCATCTGACCTGGCGAGTTCAAGACAAGAGTGGCGTGACGATGGAGCTGGGCGTGCCTCTCAACGACGCCAGCTACACGCAAGCCCTCGAGCGCAATCCGGACCAGGCCAGCGAGATCTTCCGATGGTGTTTGGTGCGGCAGTACGACACCTATGGCAACGCCAATCCCGCGACCGGCACGCCGGCCCCGAACAACCAGGTGGTGTTCCGCTACTTCCAAGACCACGGCACGGCGTATCTGTCGGACATCTACGACACGCCGCCCGTCGTAGGTTCAGCGACGGCGTCGCTGTCGAGCTACGCGCACCACACGCGGCTGGTCTACGCCGCGCGACCGGATCCAACGCATTCTTATCGCTCTGGCTATCGCATCGGACAGAACCTGCGGCTGACGCGGGTGGACGTGGCTAGTAAGATCTTCAGCGGCAGCACTTCGGCGCCGCGCGCGATGCTGCGGCGCTATCACCTAGAGTACGAGGCTACGTCCCATCTGTCGCTGCTGAGCAGCGTGCAAGTGGAAGGTCGGTGCGCCACAAAAGAGCAGGACGCGCCCACCGAAGCCAGCGAGCTGTTGCCGCAGGAAACCAACTGCCCCCGCCTGCCGGCGATGCGCTTCGAGTACAGTCATGTACAGCCCTTCAAGACGGACGGCACGCCCGGCTACGCGGATCTGAACGGCTACGAAGGATTCGACGAGCGTCTCCGCAATATCCTTTCCAGCCCGCCACACTCCGTGGACGAAGAGCTGACTGACCTCTTCGACATCAACGCGGACAGCCTGCCGGACGTATTGGTCACGGCCGTGGGGGTATACGGTTCTGGGCACGGCGTGTTCTTCAACGGCGGTGGTGGCCAGCTGGACAGGTTTGCTGCGGTGACGCCGATGTCCGTGAGCGGCGTGCTCGGTGCGGGAGCAAGCACGATCACACTCAAGAACCTGAATGTCGCCCCACTCGACCTCGATGGCGATGGAATCAGCGATCTCCTGCACATGCCCAAGGTCAGCACCTATTCGGTGTATGACCCGCAGCAGGTCTCCGGGAAGTGGACCTGGAAGGGCCGTGTGGTCACGACCAGCGATGGTCTGTCGCCCCGGATCGAACTCGGCAAAGACGGCCTGGACACGCAGATGATGGACGTGAACTTCGACGGACTGGTCGATGTCGTCATCAGCGCGGGCACGGAAATGCAAACTTACTTCGCCCTCGGGCGCTACCCCGGCGGCGACGGGCGCTTCGGTCGCGGCACCTGGACCGGTGCGACGACTGCGGCGCAGTACACCGATCCCGTACGAACTTGCGTGCCTTGGAGCGCGCTGCCGATCCGCTTCAGCGACCCCGACATCAAGACCGCCGACATGAACGGGGACGGCATCACCGACATCGTGCGGGTGCGCCAGGGTGACATCCGCTACTGGCCGGGGCGTGGCAATGGATTTTGGGGCACGGGCCGCCGCGACGACTGCGCCGCGGGTACCTTCGGCTCGAATCGCCACGTCGCAATGGCGACCAGCCCACAGTATTCCGACATCCAAGGGACCGGCTTGCGTCTAGACGACGTGAACGGCGACGGCCTGACGGACTTGGTGCAAATCCGATTCGACGGCGTGGACGTCTGGTTGAACGTAGACGGCGTGGGCTGGACACAGCGGCACATCATCCAGAACACACCGGCTTCACCCTCCTTTGCCAACCGCGTGCGCCTGGTAGACGTCAACGGTTCGGGCACGCGGGACATCCTTTGGGGCACTGCCAGTGGCTACAAGTACATGGACCTGGCGGGCGGCACACGGCCATCGGTCCTGATCCGCGTCGAGAACGGTCTGGGCAAGACCACGACGCTCGAGTACTCGACGTCCGCGGAGGAGATGCTGGCGGCGGAACAAGCCGGCAGCCCGTGGTCCACGAAGATGCCGACGTCGGTTCACCTGGTCAAACGTGTGATCGAAGCCGACAACCTGCTCGCCACCGGGGCCGGTCCAGGCGTCTATGTGACCGAATACAGCTATCGAGATCCGGTATACGAGGGACGGCAGCGTGAGTTTCGGGGCTTTCGGTTCGCGAGCGCCAAGCGCATCGGCGACAGCAACAGCCCGACGGACATCACCGAGTCGACGTTCTTGCTGGGCGAATGCACGGACGAGACTCCGGCGAATAGCATCGACGAATGCGCCGTTGGTGAGCGTTGGCGCGACAACCCCAACGAGGCCTTGAAGGGGCTTCCCGTGATCAGCGAGAAACGGGACGAAAGTGGGATCTATCTCTCCACCGACGTGACTCGCTACCGGGTGCGCCGGCTGTACATGGGGCTGGATGGTCGCGAGGTGCGGCATGCCTTTGCGATTGGTCAGGACAGCTATTTGTATGACGTTGCGGATTTTGTGTCGGCGCCGTCCACCCTCAACGCCACCACGGTGGAGATTGAGCTTGCTCCGCCAGGCGGGCCGGATGCCTCCCTGGCACAGACCACGCCGGTCACCCTGCGCAGCAGCAGCGGGCGTCGCCAGATCCAAAGCGAAAGTGCGGTGGATGTGTTCGGGAATCGCGTCACGGCCACGGCGCGTGGCTGCGTCGCCGGTTGTAGTGTCGCCGACGAGGTCATCACGACCACGACGACGCCGGACCGGCCCACCGGCGATCCCACCGGCTGGCTATGGCGCACCGTGTCTTCCAACGTGTCCGGCAATCTGTATTTCCTGACCACGCAGCAGCAGACCGCCAACACCTACGATGCGGATGGGGCGCTGACGAGCGTCGACAAGACGCTCAGCGGCACCCAACCCCTCGATCGCTTCCACGCCACTGGCAAAGCCGTTGCGTTGACGCCGGGCGACGCGTCGACGGACGGCGCGATCACTTGGAACAACTTCTACGACGAGTTTGGCAACCTGACTCGCGAAAGCGCCCCGGACAACCGCTGTCGCGACGTGGGATACGACAGCAACTACGGCCAGCTCCCCGTTTCGGAGACCAGCTTCTTGGCGGGCTGCGGCAGCACGACGCCGGCGCCCTTCGCGACCACGGCTGCGTATGATCGCTCGTTGGCTCAGGCCACGTTGGTCACGGACATCCAGAGCCAGCCAACGGCCATCGGCTACGATGGGTTTGGCAGATTGGTGTCGATCCACCGTCCGCACCCGCAGAACCTGCTCCAGACGTCACCCGAACCCAGTGTGAAGATCGAGTACTTCCTCCCCACCGACCTGGGCACGCCGACGTCACCCACTGCGTATTCCATCATCCACACCGAGACCCAGGACGGTGACACGGTCGCGGACAGCGACTACCTTGAGAGCTGGAGCTACGTCGACGGCCTGGGTCGGACGATCGTGACGCTGAGCGAAGCGGACACCGGGGCGGGCGATGCCGGACCTTGGATTGCCAGTGGGCGGGTGACCTACGACGCGAAGGGCGGCGTGGCCAAGAAGTACCTGGAACACTTCACCGCAGACGCGCCAAACGCTTTCGGATTCGCGTCGGTCCCGAGCGATCCGGTCAGCGGCCAGCCCGTGGCCTTCGGCGCGCAGAGCTACGATGCTTTCGCCCGGCCGGTGGCGACCGCTGATCTGGACGGAACCATCACCCTGGTGCGCTACTACCACGCGCTATCGACGGACCTGTGGGACGCGGCGGACTGGCACTCTACTCCCAGCAACGGAACCTACGCGACGGAGACCAAGGACGGTCACGGTCGCACGGTGTCCACCCTAGAGCGTTTCAGAGAAGGAAGCGCGGACCGGCAGCGCGAAACCGTCACCACCTACACGCCCAACGGAGAGCCGCTGACCATCACCCGCAAGCTGGTCGGCACGTCGAACGCAGTGACACGTTGGATGCGCTACGACTCTTTGGGTCGGATGGTGCTCAACGTCGAGCCCAACACCTCCCAGAACTTCACGACGGACCACACTGCACTGCCCACAAACTTGAAGGCCTGGCGCTACGTCTACAACGACTCCGGCGACTTGGTGGGCACCAGCGACGCGCGCGGATGCGGCGTCAACTTCGCGTACGACGGCGTGGGCCGCTTGCAGGCGGAGGACTACTCGCCCTGTGAGTCACACCACATGGCGTACACCACGCCCATCGTCAGCACGAAGAACTACTACGAGGTCTACTACTGGTACGACTCGCCGCCAGCGATCCTGGCGAGCAACAACTTCCCAACGGGCTATTTCTCCTCCACGGACGAATCCTTCCTCCGCGGTCGTCTCGCTTCGGTGATGGACCTGTCGTCCATCAGCGTCTCGAAGTACGACGGGCGCGGTCGCGTCATCGCCTCGACACGGCGGATCGCAAAACCCGGCATCTTCCTGGGCTGGTGGGGCAATCGCTACACCGAACGCTGGTTCCACAAGTCCACCAGCTACGACGCTGCCGATCGTGAAGTGGCCACCACGACCGGGGCCACAGTCGCGGAGCTGCTAGCCCCCAATGGGAACAGCACCATCTTCACAGAGTACTCCCGCCGCGGCACGGTGAAGCGCGGCGACAGCAGCTACGGCGAGCTGGTCGCGAGTACTGTGCGCTCAGCGGACGGCCTAACCCAAGAAGTCGTATACGGAGACGAGGCGAACACAGCGACCAACCTGGCCTACGACAGTCGCCGCCGCCTGGTCACGGCGCGCACGGAGCGGGTGGCTCCCGGGATCTGGACCAACCCGCCTGCCGGCTACACGCCCTCCGGCACGACGCTGCCCAGCAACCAGCTGCGTCTGCAGTGGGACGAGATCGACTACGACATCGTCAGCAACCCCACATCCATCACCGACATGCGCGACATGGGCGAATGGCCCAACGACGCCAAGCCGGTAAACCGTGTCTTCGAGTACGACGACTTCTACCGGCTGACCAAAGTGGAGCACACGTACTCCGGCGGCAGCACCTGGAAGTCCCCACACGATGCAGACAACCCGGGCCTACCGGTGGATCCCCGCCGCGCGAAACCCATGGGCCAGATCTCGTTCACGAACCGGATCGGCTGGCAGACCTACGCCTACGACTGGCTTGGTAACACCAGCGTGACCGACGACGACGCGGACGGCTTTTACGATCGCTCGCTTGGAACGATCACCAACTCCCCCACCAAGCCCTACCAGCTCGACACCGCAAGCAACGAAACGACGCCGGGTTCGCCGATCGGCCGAGAAGGCAACCTTGCCACCGCGTACGACGCCGCCGGCAACCTCACACGCCTCCACATCCGCCGCAACGGCGCCTGCCTGCCGTCCCAGTGGAAGTGCAACCACATCTTCGAATACCGCTGGGACGAAGTTGGCCGCCTGGGGTACGCCCGCCGCTGGGACGCCACGGCCGCCACGCTTGGCACGCCTTCGGACACGTTGCCAATACCCGGCTCCGTCTACGGCGGCCACGTCATCAACACCTACGACGCCTCCGACGAACGCGTGATCCGCCAGTCCTACGGCCCAACGAAGAACACCGTCTACGTCTTCGACACGTTGGAGCTTCGCATGGCTCAGCTGGTGTCCGCAGGCCCGCACCCGGCGGTCGACTACGTGCTGGACAAGTGGACGGAGACCCCCTACCTGATCACCAACGGCGTCCGCGTAGGCCGCGTCAACTACGCCGAGAACTCCCCAGAAATCAGCGGAAACAAGGCCCACGTCTTCCTCGAACTAGGCGACCACCTAGGCTCGACCAACATCGTCATCGACCGCTCCACGAGCGAGCTCGTAGAGCGAGGCACCTACCAAGCCTACGGCGCCGCCGAAAGCGACTACCGCCCGGACCGCTGGGAGAACTTCAGGGAGGACTATAAGTTTACCGGGAAGGAAGAGGACGTCACTGTTGGGTTGCACTATTTTGGGAAGCGGTTTCTGTCGACGCACTTGAACAGGTGGGTGAGTGCGGATCCGCTGACGGTGCACGCGCTGGGGGCGGATTTGAATGTGTACGCCTACGTCTCCGGACAGACACTGAAGAACGTCGACCCGATCGGTCTTAGCGAAAAAGACAAGGCTTCGATGCCCGACGATCTGGCGGACCAGAAGACAGGCGAGGAGCTGACCCAGTCTAGGGGCAACATGACGCCGTACTCACCTGGACCGCCCGCAGCGCGGGATCCAACGAAGACGTCAGATGGCGAGGACTTGGCCCAGGCGTACCAAGCCAACGATCGCAAGAACCTGCGCTTCGGCGCGACAGTGGAAGGCACGCACGGAGATGACTCTCACCCGCTGGGTATCAACCTCGACGGCCTTGAGGCAATTGGGGAGGCCTATGCCGGGATGATGCTCCGTGGGCGAGGCACACCTGGCATGAGGATTGGACCTCCTCCGCCTGCGCCGCCGCGGCAGTTGGGTCCAGGGCCTGCGCCCCCAAAGCAGTTGGGTCCAGGGCCTGCGCTCCCAAGGCAGTTGGGGTCAGGGCAAAAAGCCGGCGGCGGAAGCGGATGGGCACCTGGAAGGAAGCTCTGGGCGTCATCGGGCAAGAAGCGACAGCATTTCGAAAAGCACGGTGAGGAAGTTGGAGCGAAGACACGCGACGAATACAGTTCAAAGGCATTGGAGTTCGGCACGTCGTCCAGCGGAAAGGGGTTCGTTGACATGAAGCATGGGGCGTACTTCTACCGGTACCAGCCTTCCACTCGGCACATTTTCATCGGTACTATTAAGAGCGGGAGGATCAAGACTTACTACAAGTGGGACGGCAGAGAGAACGACGTGGTGATCAACGCACTCAAGGCGGCGGGCAAGCTGTGAGACAAACGGTAGATCGCGAGGCCGTCTTTGGCCTGCTTGCTCGTGTTCGACTGCAGCATGACAACGTGGAACGGCTAACTCAGCTTCTCAGTGACTACGACATGAGCAATATCTCGGAGGAGAATGTCACTGTAGCTCTTCGCCAAAACTACTCGGGTGTGAGCAATGGATTTCTGGCCGATCTCTACGAGGCGATTTGCGGCGTTTCCGTGGAGGTTGCTGGAGACCCCGTGCCCCTGTTTGTGTGTCCATGCTGCGGTTTCAGGACACTCACTGAGTTGCACGATCCAGAGAAGGGCACGGGCTACGATGTGTGCGACCATTGCGGATGGGAGGATGACGGGACCACCGATGAAACCGTCGTTAGCAGCGTCAACCACACAAGCATGGCCGAGTTGCGCAGCAAAATGCGAACTGAAAGCAACTACTACGAGCGCACGAAGTGGCTCAGGTAGCATGGTTGCTGCCGACCAAATTGACATCGTAGAGAAATCCAAAACTGACGTCGTAGAGAATTCCGTTGAATTCCGCGTTGCCATCGCAATTCGCGACCAGAAGCGTCGTAGTTTGCAGAAAGTGATCCGGCCAAAGCCGTCGTAGTGCCGCTGGACACTACGACGGCAGTGGTCGGATCTGGACGGCCTACTGCGGCAGGTCGACCTCCCTGAGCCAGTGTGGTTGCAACAGCAACACCCCCGCCCGAGGGTAACTACGGCACCCCAGAAATCAGTGGAAACAAGGCCCACGTCTTCCTCGAACTAGGCGACCACCTAGGCTCGACCAACATCGTCATCGACCGCTCCACGAGCGAGCTCGTAGAGCGAGGCACCTACCAAGCCTACGGCGCCGCCGAAAGCGACTACCGCCCGGACCGCTGGGAGAACTTCAGGGAGGACTATAAGTTCACTGGGAAAGAAGAGGACGTCACTGTTGGACTGCACTACTTTGGGAAACGGTTTCTCAGCACGCATTTGCAGCGGTGGGTGAGTGCGGATCCGCTGACGGTGCACGCGCCGGGCGAAGGCGACTTGAACGTCTATGCCTACGTTCGTGGGCGAGCGCTCCAAGCCACTGACCCTATGGGCCTAGAGGACGTTGTCTACGCGGAGGACGACAATGGCACGTTCGAGGCGACGAGCAGCCACCCCTCCGACCCAAGCCAAGGATGCAACCAGGGCCGCTGCGGAACCGCCATTGCGTCGGTGCCCGATCGAGTGAAAACCCGTTCCGCGGAGGTAGCGTCGAAGAAGGGCGGCGGTCCCGACGCCGGCGTTGGGACCGCCGCGCGGTCGCCGGTCGGTCGCCAGGTGCTGATCCCGGGCAGCTCGGACATCACCTGGCGAATCGGCGGAGAGGGAAATGACGAGTTTCTACTGTACAAGGATGGAAGTGAGACGAAAGGACAAGTCTCGCTCACACCAACTTGGCTGAGCTACTCAATCCCGGAAGGACGACTTACGGTGAGTCCCAGCGCTGATTCAAGCTACACAATAGACGCGACGAGTGGGGCTGGGGATTGCATGAACAACGCCACGTGCAAGAATAGGTTTGAAACTGGACCGATTTTCCCGGGAACGTATACTCTTCATTCGAACGAGGTTTCGGATGTCTCTCTGCCACGCGCGATCGGTAGGTGGGTCAAGGATGGTGACTACGGTTCTTTCAGCGTGGCGGCACATCCAGACGGATGGACGGCTGAAGCGATCGAGGCTTCTGGTCGGACCGGGCAGTTCCGCGTGCACGGAGGCAATTGGAAAGGTAGCGCCGGCTGCATTGATTGCGGGGGCGGCTTTACCGGAAGCGCCACTACAGATAGACTGGTGAAGGATCTGAAGAACGCTCCGACGGGCCGGGTGCGGCTTCTCGTATGGGAATGAACTCTCGATCACACTTCGTTTTGACGGTGCCGGTCGTTGCGGCATGCTTGGTGGTGTGCAGCGCGCTGGTCCTGACTGGGCTGCTGGGCAGTTCTCCGGCAAGTGCCATACAGCGGTTTGAGAGGCGCAGTCTCGATGGCGTCCCCGAGTCACAAGTGACGGATCCGCTTGTTCTCGCCGGCGATAGCGTCCTGCCGCTGCTGCTTGATCGTATTCAGGACAGAGGCATGCCGCGGAGACGCTATGCCATCGGATACCTGGGGAAATGTGGGTATGTTCCGGCACTGCCTGTCCTTGAGCAGATTCTACTCGATGACGCTGAGAAGGACCTGTATCGAAGCGATGCGCTGATGGCGATCGACGCGATTGCTCCAGCGCATGCTGCGCGTCTACGAACTAGCTACCTCAAACGCGACGACGAACTCGGCAACGTGGCCAGAAACCGGTGGAAGCTCGCGCCGAAAAGGCACTACGTTTCGGCGCTTCTCGCCACGGCAGTTCAGTGATTGTTGCTTGGTGTTACCGGCCGAATTGACGTCGTAGAGAAATCCAAAACTGACGTCGTAGAGAATTTCGGAAAAGCTCGCGTTGCCATCGCAATTCGCGACCGAAACGGTCGCAGTCGGCGGGATGCGAAACGACCAACGCCGTCGTAACGCTGATGAGCACTACGACGGCGCTGGCCGCGCGCCGCAGTCGCTACTGCGGCAGGTCGACCTCCTTGCGCCAGTGCGGCTGCAGAAGCACGCGGTTGATTTGCTTGAGGTCGACGGTTTTGGTGCGGTCGCGCACGGCTTCAAGCAGGGCGCTGAGGCAGAGGTTTCTGGCACGGCGCAGAATACCCTCGGACGAGCGGACGATGAGGCTGAGCGCGTCTTCGGTGAAGGTCGAGTGGGCAAGGGCGACCTTGTCGAGTTCGGCGCGGATGAAATCCGCGACGCTGTCCGGGGCGACCTTGTGCATCAACACCGAGTAGGTGACACGGTTTTGGATGTCTTCGTTTACCGTGAGGGTCAGGCGGCTGAGCAACTCGGGCTGGGCGACCAAGACCAGGCAGTGGTTCTTGGGAAAATCCTCGGGCTGTACTAGACCCTACCTTCGGGCAGGGGTTCCCCAGCACAAAACGGCTCGGCCTGCGTGGGTCCCTCCCACGCAGGCCTCAGTACGTCCATTGCCCCGACAACTGGCGGCTAGGTGCTATGCTTGGTCTGTGAACGCGCTCAAAGCACATGTGAAGAACGGGCAAATCGTGCTCGATGAACCGAGCGAGCTCGACGAAGGCGCAGAGCTGCTCGTGTTTCCGGTAAGTGACGACATGGACGCCGAGGACCGTGCCGAACTGAACGCGATGCTCGACGAGAGTTTCCAGCAACTGGACGCTGGCGATACCATCGACGGACCCACGTACCTGGCGGAGCTCCGAGCGAGGTTGTGAACTACCGATTTACCGGCCGTGCGCGGTTGGAAATCGAACGCCACGACACTTGGTGGCGTGGCAATCGTCCTGCGGCGCCATCGCTTTTTCTCCAAGAGCTGATTGCGGCAATCGAGCACGCCGTGAACCATCCCTTGCTCGGCAAGGTCTATCGAGACGCCGCTCGTCCGGGCGTGCGCTACGTGATTCTGCCGCGCACACAGCGCAAGCTCTACTACGTGATCCGCAACGACGAGGTCGTCTTCATGGCCGTCTGGGGCGGACGACGAGAGCGCGGACCCAAGCTCTAGGTCTTCCTCCTTAGCCGCTGAAATCACGCTCCGAAACGCGTCTGCGCACTCAATCTCGCGTCGACCAAAAAGCGCGTGTAAGCTCAAAGACGCGCCAGGAGGCACCCCCGCCCGAAGGTAGTCTGACCTGCTGGGTACAAGGTCTGTACCTGGCACCCCCGCCCGAAGGTAGTCTGACCTGCTGAGGCCGGTACAAGGTCTGTACCTCGGGCTATGACTCAGCCTCGAGTGAGGGCGGTGATTTCGCACCACGCGGGTGCCTTGTGGCTAGGCGCATGCTAGCTGGAATCTCCGCCGCTGTCGGTGCCGGCGTCCGGGCACGGGCCCTTGTGGGCCCAGGGCTCGTCAACGAACCCGTACCCCGTGCTCGTCACGGTCTCGCCTTGGCAACTGCAGAACCAGAGCAGGATGGAGCCGCCGCAGCCCTGCCCGCACGTCTTGTCCGCAGCATCGCCGCATCCCGCAGTCTGGTATCCACATACGACGCACGCTGGTGCTCCGCCCGTCGTCCCACCAGAGCCGCCGGGCGAACCGCCGGTTGCGCCCGAGCCGCCCGTTGCGCCGGAGCCTCCGGATTGGCCGGCCGTGCCACTGCCTGCACTGCCGCCAGCAGAGGTGTCGTCGTCGTCGGTTGTGCCGCCACACGCCACTAGTGCTGCGAGGGCGGCCAGCAGCCATGCTCGGGTACGCAGCATGCTGTGTATCCTAGCAGCTGAGCTTGCAGTCAGGCACGAACCCCGCGAAGCTCCGTAAGGCAGTCTGACCTG